>NZ_JUHH01000001.1:1908824-2226961 GCF_000799735.1 Methylotenera sp. G11
AGGCACAGAGCATCACCAATGTAACCCTGCATGTGGCAGATGCCGCAAACGGTTTTGCATCAGAAGCGCCTTATGATGTGATCGTATTCACGGGGTCATTGCAGCTGCGCCCGTTTGCAGCTGAAAAAATGCTGAATGTCGGCGGCCGCCTGTTTGCGGTAATCGGTGGGGAGCCTATCATGGAGGCGACGCTGACGCAGCGTATCAGTGCAGATGCATTCCGCCATGAGGCGATTTTTGAAACTTGCCTGCCGCCGCTGAAAAATGCGCCGCAGACACAGAAATTCGAGTTCTAAAGACCTATGCTTAAACATCTGGCTGCGTGCATTACCTTATCTCTGACGCTTGCGGCGCAGGCGCAGGCAGATGAAACAGCATATTCCCTGATCGACATCTATCGCCAGGCGCTGTCGCATGACCCGAGACTGGCTTCGGCTTTAAGCGCCAACCAGGCCGCCCAGGAAATCATCGAGCAGGGCAAGGCGCTCTATCGGCCAACGGTTAATTTCAGCGCTGATGCCAACCGGCTTTCTACCGACATCCGCTATATCAATGCGAACCCGCCGCGGGAGCCTAGTACGGCAAATTTCGAAACCTATAAATATGGCGTGGATCTGCGGCAGCCAATTTACCGGAAACAGAACCTGGTGCAGATGGACCAGAGCAAGACGCAGGTCAGCCAGGCGGATAAGCAGCTGCACCTGAGTCAGCAGGACCTGATTCTCAGAGTCACCCAGGCGTATTTCGATGTGTTGATCGCGCAGGACAAAATTGACCTGATCGCCGCGCAAAAGACTGCAATCCTCAGCCAGCTTGAGCAGGCAAAAGCAAACTTTGAGGTGGGCACGTCCACCATTACCGATGTCAATGAGTCGCAGGCACGTTTTGACCTGGTGCTGGCTCAGGAAATCGCTACGATCAATGAATTGCAGATCGCAAAGCGTGCGGTACAGTCACTGACCGGTAAAGTGCCGCAGAAGCTGGCAACGGTAAGGGCTGACATTAAAACCAGCCAGCTTGAGCAAACGATGGATAAATGGCTGGAAGTGGCTGCGGCTAATAACCTTAATATCCAGATACAGCAGGATGCCGCCAGGTTTGCGGAGCAGGAGATCGAGCGCTTGGACGCAGCCCATTTGCCGACTCTGGATGCCGTCGCAAGTTACACGGATAGTTATGCGAATGGCAGTTCTTCAGCGTTCGGTTCCGGCAATGAACTGCAAACTGCTGCGATTGGCCTGCAATTGCAGATCCCTTTATACCAGGGTGGTGCAATCAGCTCGCGCGTGCGTCAGGCTGTGTTAAACCACCGGAAAGCGCAGGATGACGTGGAGATCGCACGCAGCAACACCGAGCTGGAAACACAGCGTGCATACCTGAACCTGAGCACCAGCATTGCGCAGGTCAGGGCTTATGAACAGGCGCTGGTTTCAAGTCAGTCCCAGGTGGATTCGACCAGGTTGGGCTATGAGGTCGGCGTGCGTACCAGCGTTGATGTGCTGAATGCCGAGCAGCAGTACTTTTCCGCTAAACGCGATTTGCTGCAATCACGCTACAATTACCTGGTGAATATCATTCGTTTGAAATCGATTTCGGGCGTTGTTGCCGAGGCCGACCTGGCCGACATTAACCAGCAGCTGATATTGGTGGCTGGCGGGCAGTAAGTGAAGTCAATACATGGGCGCACCTCTTAAAGCAGACGTAACGCTCAGCCAGTTTGTGGTGGTTGATGTGCAAAGCCGCCTGGCAGCCGTGATGCCGGCCGATGCCATGCAGGCGCTGGTAAAAAATTGCAGCATCCTTGCCCAGGCTGCCCGCTTGCTTGGTGTGGCGGTCATCGTGACCGAGCAGTATCCTAAAGGCCTGGGGCATACGGTTCCCGAGCTGTCAGCATTCATCCCGGATGTTCATCCGGTGGAAAAAACGGCATTTTCCTGCGTGGCTGAATCCAGGTTCAAGCGCCAGCTTACGGGTGACCATTCGCAGATTATCCTTGCCGGCATGGAGGCGCATATCTGTGTCGTGCAGACGGCATTGGACCTCATTGCGTCCGGCAAACAGGTTTTTGTGGTGGAAGACGCGGTGATTTCGCGCGCTCCCGCTAACAAGCTTAATGCGCTGGCCAGAATGCGCGATGCGGGCTGCGTGATTACCAATACCGAATCTGTTGTGTTTGAGTGGCTTGGAGTGGCTGAAGGTGAAGTGTTCAAAACAGTCAGCAAGCTCATCCGCTAGCGCTGTCCTGTTCACAGGGGCATCATCATGCGCATGACCTGGACAAGGCTGCTGCTTGTTTTTCTGGTGGGATTTGGCGCATATCATTATGTGACGCAGCGTGAAATCGAACATGGCCCCGGTGTGCTGGTGGCTGAGGAGCCTTACCAGGGTAGCGCAGGCTCGGCAGCCGAACAGTTTGTGGGCGGTTTTCAGTTGACACCGCTGGCGACTTTCAGCATCCGTGCGCGTGTGCTTGCCACTACCGATTATTATTTCGGGCGTGAAGCAGATCTGTCACCCCTGGACCTGGCGTTAGGCTGGGGGCGCATGTCTGATGAAAATGTACTCAAGAACATCAGCATCACCCAGGGCGGCCGTTTTTATTACTGGCGCGTCAATGCCTTTCCTATCCCGCGTGAAGAAATCCAGACCCATAGTGCCAACATGCATATGATTCCGGCGGATGCCGCCACAAGAAAGGCCCTGCAAAGTATCCGTGTAGGTCATGTGGTGCATTTGCAAGGTTACCTGGTGGAGGCCAAAGCGGCTGATGGCTGGCGCTGGACCAGCTCACTTACGCGTGAAGATACCGGCAACGGCGCCTGCGAGCTGGTGCTGGTGCAAAGCGTGGAAGTTTTGTAGCGATCAGGCTGTGGCTATTTAGTCATAATGCTTTTTCAGAATAAAAACTTTTACAGAAAAACATTGATTGAATCCTAACGAAAATATCAAAGAACCGTCATTCCGGCGCAGGCCGGAATCCAGGCAGGGTGAAGTGATGGTGGGTATGCCTGATGAGCTAACTTCAGTTTCTTCAACGCTGACACGATGATTTTTCATTAAAAAAGCAAATAATGCATTGCTTTATTCAATATGGAAGCATTCCCGGAAAATTAGATCTGCCTGGATACCAGCCTGCGCTGGTATGACGGATTTGATGGCTTTTCAGGCTAAGAGTATTCGCGTAAAGCTCTTGAATAGTATTATTTTAATAATAGTACTTAGAGATATTGGCTCAGCAATTGCAGGGTACGCGCGGTAGCGCCGCGGCTTTCGCTGCTGAAGCGCAATGCGGCGTCGCGCATGGCATTCTGTTTGCCCGCGTCGGTAAGCAAGGCTTGCAGGTGCAGCGCCAGATCGCCGCTGTTCTGTACGCGCTCCGCCGCGCCGGCGGCAATTGCCATTGCTGTGGCCTGCTCGAAATTAAAAGTATGCGGCCCTATCAATACCGGTTTCCCCATGCTGCAGGCCTCGATCAGGTTCTGCCCGCCCAGCGGCAGCAGACTGCCGCCTATGAAGGCAACATCGCAGCTGGCATAGTAGGTAAACATTTCACCCATGGAGTCACCAAGTACAAAGTCTGTCTGCGAATCCACGATCGCATCGCGGCCCAGTGATGTGCGCCGCACGAACCCGGAAGTTTGTTTCCTGAGCAAATCCGCTACTGCATCAAACCGCTGCGGGTGGCGCGGCACGATCATCGTGAGCAGGTTGGGGATGCCAGCTGCCGCAACCGCCTCAAGAATCAGTTCTTCTTCACCTTCCCTGGTGCTTGCGGCAAGAAATACCGGGCGTTGACTGCCCAGTGCCTTTCTTAGCAGGCTGCCTGCTGCAATTGCCTCATCATGCGGTGCTACATCGAACTTTATATTGCCGATGATGCTGACGTTATTTGCTCCTAATTCCTGCAAGCGTACCGCATCCTGCCCGGTTTGCGCGGCAACCGCAGCCAGCCCCTGCAGGCCTTGCCGTGCAACGCTGCCAAGCTTGCCGTAGCCGCGTGCCGACTTCTCTGACAAACGCGCATTGGCAAGCAGGAGTGTGATGTTGTACTGCCGGCAGCCGGCAATCAGGTTAAACCAGAGCTCAGTCTCCATGAGTACGCCGATGACCGGTTTAAAGTGCTTTAAAAAGCGCTTAACCGCAAATGGCAGATCGTAGGGCAAGTAGACCCTGGAAACGCTGTTGCCGAACAGCTGCTCGCTGGTGGCGCGGCCGGTGGGTGTAGTGTGCGACAGCAGGATTTCATGGTTGGGGTATTGTGCCAGCAGGGCCTTGATCAGCGGTTCTGCAGCGCGGGTTTCGCCTACTGACACGCAGTGCAGCCAGATTACGGGTTTGTTTAAGCTGAATTTGTAGAAACCGTAACGCTCCTGCCAGTGCGCAAGGTATTCGGGCTGTTTTCTTGCGCGCCAGAGTAATTTAAGCGGCGTGAGCGGTAGCAGCAGATAAAGCAGGAAGGTGTAAATGTTACGTGACATGCCGCCATTTTCGCACATATTCCGGCATGAATAACGGTTCATTATGTTGATGCAAATATCGCGGACGTATGCAAAGCCAGCGCCGGGGCGGCATAGCATAAAGACAAGACAAAATTAACATTGTTTGATAAAAATAAGTTAAAAAAATATCTTGACCTACCACTACTAAATGATTAAATTACCAAAAAAACACAATATATTGTGGTTGTGCAAAATTTTAACCACAATGAAACTATAGTGAATCTGTATAGTGATGTACTCATGTAACTGTTAATAATACAGACTGAAGTCATTGTTTATCCATGACTTCGCGTCAATTAAAAAGGGGTTAATCCATGCTAAAAGCCGTTGATACTGCAAAGAATTCCAGTCAGGATCTCGAAAAAGAAATTCCGATTCAACCGGTCTCGCTTGATATCTGGGATAAGAAATATCGTCTGAAATCCAAGCAGGGTGAAAATGTTGACGCTGACATGGATGCTTCATATTCTCGCGTGGCGCGTGCCTTGTCTGACGTGGAGCTTACGGAAGAAAAGCGTGCCGAGTGGCATGAGAAATTCCTATGGGCTTTACGCCGCGGTGCGATTCCGGCCGGCCGTATCACTTCCAATGCCGGTGCTCTGGAACACAAGCCAGCGACCTCCACCATTAACTGTACCGTTTCCGGCGTGATTTCAGACAGCATGGATGACATTCTGGGCAAGGTGCATGAAGCTGGTCTGACCCTGAAAGCCGGCTGCGGTATCGGGTATGAGTTTTCAACGCTGCGCCCGAAAGGCGCGTTTGTAGCCGGTGCCGGTGCCTATACCAGCGGCCCGCTGTCTTTCATGGATATCTATGACAAGATGTGCTTTACCGTATCCAGCGCGGGTGGCCGTCGCGGTGCGCAAATGGCAACCTTTGATATTTCACATCCGGACGTGACGGACTTCATCAAAGCCAAGCGTGAGAATGGCCGCCTGCGCCAGTTCAACCTTTCATGCCTGATCACTAAAGAGTTCATGGAAGCGGTCAAAGCAGACGCCGAGTGGAAGCTCGCTTTCCCGGTGACAGAAAAAGAAGCCATCATCGATGGCCTGAATGTCAATGATGACCGCCAGGTGGTGTGGCGTGAATGGCCAATCAAAGGCAAATACCTGGCCAAGACCGAAGGTAAGGATGCCGGCAAGGTAGCCTGCCGTGTTTACAAAACCATCAAGGCGCGCCGCCTGTGGGATGTGATCATGTCCAGCACTTACGACTTTGCCGAGCCTGGATTCATCCTGATTGACCGCGTCAATGAAATGAACAACAACTGGTTCTGCGAAAACATCCGCGCCACCAACCCATGCGGCGAGCAGCCATTGCCGCCTTACGGCGCCTGCCTGCTGGGCTCGATCAACCTGACCCGTTTCGTGAAAAAACCATTCACTGACGAAGCTTACTTCGACTGGAAAGAGTACCGTGAAGTGGTCGCTATTTTCACGCGTATGCTGGATAACGTCGTTGAAATCAACGGTTTGCCGCTGCAGCAGCAGCGTGACGAGATCATGCGTAAACGCCGCCACGGTATGGGCTACCTGGGACTGGGTTCCAGCCTGACCATGATGAAAATGAAATACGGTGAAGAGGAATCCATCAAGTTTACTGAAGAAGTGACCCGCGTGATGGCGGAAGAAGGCTGGAACGTAGGCGTGCAGCTGGCTGAAGAAAAAGGTCCGGCCCCGATCATGGACGAGAAGTTTGAAGTCACGGCCGATATGCTGGCAAAACGCCCGGAAATGGCGGCAGACGGCATTAAAGTCGGCCAGAAGATTGCCGGTAAAGTGCTGCTGGGCAAATACAGCCGCTACATGCAGCAGTTTCCTGAAGGTTTGCGTAACCAGATCGCCACCAAAGGCGTGCGCTTCACGCATCATAGCTCTATTGCGCCTACCGGTACCATTTCACTGTCATTGGCTAACAATGCAAGTAACGGTATCGAGCCATCATTTGCGCACCACTATGCACGTAACGTGATTCGTGAAGGCAAGAAATCAAAAGAGAAAGTCGACGTATTCTCTTACGAGCTGCTGGCTTACCGTGAACTGGTGAACCCTAACGCCATGCCTTTCAGCGACAAGCCTGAAGAGCAATTGCCGGATTACTTCCTGGATTCATCCACCATCATGGCAAAAGCGCATGTGGATATTCAGGCAGCGTCACAAAAATGGATCGACAGCTCAATTTCAAAAACCATTAACGTGCCGACAGATTATGATTTTGAAGATTTCAAGAACATCTATCTCTACGCTTATGACAAAGGTCTCAAAGGTTGCACCACGTTCAGGTTCAATCCGGAAGCATTCCAGGGCGTGCTGGTCACAGAAAAAGACCTGGAAAACACTACCTATAAATTCACGCTCGAAGACGGCACCGAAATTGAAGCAAAAGGTAATGAAGAAATTGAGTATGACGGTGAAATGCACTCAGCGGCCAACCTTTATGATGCATTGAAGGAAGGCTACTACGGCAAATTCTAAATTTAGCCATTTCAAACTGCTGCGTTCGCTAACATGTTGCCGCATTTGAATTTTCAAACCTCATGTGCTGGCTGTACATTCCGGTTAAAAATCCAAATGCGCCTGGTTTTAGCTTCACGCGCGACGTTTGAAATTGGCTAAATTAAAGTTGGGTAAGTCCCACTAAAAAGGAGAACAACATGGCAATTAAAATCGAAAAGAAAATCGTCGGCTACAACCTGGTGTCAGAAGAAGATAAAGCCAAGGCGGCTGAAGCTAAAGCCGCTGAAAACCCAGGCAATGTCGTACAGCTCGGCGAGCCTTTAGGCCGCCCGGAAAAGCTGGTAGGCAACACCTATAAAATCAAAACCCCGGTGACTGAACACGCCTTATACATCACCATTAATGACATCGTGATGAATGAAGGCACGCCGCAAGAGCACCGCCGCCCATTTGAAGTGTTCATCAATTCCAAGAACATGGAACACTTTCAATGGATTGTGGCGCTGACACGCGTGATGTCAGCCGTGTTCCGCAAAGGCGGCGACGTCACATTCCTGGTAGAGGAGCTGAAAAGCGTATTCGAACCAAGCGGTGGATATTTCAAAAAAGGCGGCAAGTTCGTACCTAGCCTGGTGGCAGAGATCGGCGAAGTGGTGGAACAGCACCTGCAGGAAATCGGCATGCTGAAAAAACCGGGGCTGGATGAACATCAGCAAAAACTGGTGGAAGAGAAAAAAGCCGAATACTTTGAAAAACACGCCAAACCGGGTGAAGAAGTGAACGATGAAGGTTACCCGAAAGGCGCGCAGCTTTGCAAAAAATGCAACACCAAGGCCAGCATCGTTATGGATGGCTGCCTGACTTGCCTCAACTGCGGCGAAAGTAAGTGTGGCTAATTAAAAGGCTGATATTGTTAAGATAATATTGTGCGCCACCCCATAAGTGACTAGTTACACCTCATAAAGGGCTAGTAATAACCGCATAAAAGATTAGCAAATTTCATTATTTGGTAATTAAATAAATTGTAGCCATAGGGGCAATATCTAGAATCATGGAATTTATTTAAGAAGGCATTTTTATGGCATATCCTATTGAGCGTAAACTCGTCATTGGTGTGGCATCAAGTGCGCTATTTGATTTATCTGAGTCACATCAGATTTACTTGGAAGAAGGTGTCGATAAATACCGTATTCATCAGGAACAAAATATTGATAAGCCCTTTCCGAAAGGTGTTGCATTCCCATTTATCCGTAGATTTCTTGGTATAAATAAAGCATTCCCTAAACAAGCGCCAGTAGAAGTGGTTTTGTTGTCTAGAAATTCACCTGAAACTGGTTTGCGTGTTTTTCGCACAATAAGACATTATGGCCTTGATATTACAAGAGCTGCATTTATGGCGGGGAGTTCACCTCATGAATATATTCCAGCGTTTAACGCATCACTCTTTTTAAGTACTAACGAAGGAGACGTGCAACAAGCGATAGATGCGGATTATCCTGCTGGCGTAGTACTTCCAACAAAAGTTTATGATGATGAGTTGGACACTGAGCTAAGAGTTGCTTTCGACTTTGATGGCGTCATTGCAGATGATGAAGCAGAGTCTGTATATAAAAAGAATAATGATTTGGATGAGTTCCAGGCCCATGAAACTACAAAACAATCAATACCACATCAGCCTGGACCATTGGCAGACCTTTTCACTAAACTTTCATTCATGCAAAAGTTGGAAGATAAAAAACTGAAAGAGGATCCGAATTATAAGAAAATACTGAGAATCGCAATTGTTACAGCGCGAAATGCTCCGGCGCATGAAAGAGTTGTAACTACACTTAAAAATTGGGGTGTTTCTGCAGATGAATCTTTTTTTCTGGGCGGAATGCAAAAATCCAGAATTCTTTCAATATTGAAACCCCACATGTTTTTTGATGATCAGCGGAGTCATTTGGAATCTCCTGCTGGTGATATTCCGATGGTTCACGTTCCATTCGGAATAGCGAATAGAAAGCTAAAAGTTGATGAAGCAGAAGCTACGTAATAAGAATAAACGCATTGATTCTACAGGGAGCCGGACTCAGAAAGTAATTAAATGGTTAAACACTAATAGCGAGCCATATGCTCATTGGGCAACGGTCTTGGCTTTGATTGCAGCTATTATTGGTGGATATGTTGCATACGCACAATTAAAGTTAGCAAATGAGCAAAGAAGATGGCAAAACTATAACGAAATGAATGTGCGCTATGCAGAGCTATATAAAAATATACCTATAGATATTGCATCTGGATGTTTCGCAGAAAATTTCGAAAATTTACCATCAGAAACTAAACGTTGGGTTCGACAATATTTTAATTTGTATTCTGAAGAGTACTGGCTTTACCTCAATAAGTTAATACCAGATGAAATGTGGACTAAACGTATTCATGGTGGTGTTCGCGTTAATCTTGGCCAGTATCCAGCGCTTGTAGCAGGCTATCGTTATTGGAGAGATCGGGGTTCTTTCACTCACCCTAATAGTTTTCAGGCTGAGGTGGAATCTGCAATCGTTGATTCAAAACATTTTCTAAAGAAAACGAAACAAGATGCTTTATGTGTTTCATCAAAAGTTCTGAAAATTAAATTCAAATAACTTTAAATTCAAATAATTTTTTAAAGTCATAAGTGTCAGTAGGTGTAATGGGTTATGTATCCGAATTTATTGTGAATTACGGTAGTTTATTCATAAGATAGATTGCCCCTAAAGCATCACAAATATTTATTTTGTCAAATTTCGCCATTATTCTTGGCGTCATCCGAACTTTACATTCCCTTCCATTTAGTAACCTGCAGTTACACAGTAACCGTAGGTTACTAAAATCCATAATAATCAAAGTGTTACTAACAATTTAATGATTGCATATTTATTGGATAGCGATTAATAATGATTGCTATCATAAAAGTTGCGTGATTTAAAAACCGTGCTAATTTGATTTTCAGATTGCCCGGAAATTAATTTTGGGGCGATCTGATTAAGCGGCAGTATCAAAAAACTGCCATTTTCAGAAAGGAAGTACCGAAGAAAAGAAGCTGAATGAGTAAAGTAGCGTGATTATCAGGCTGCCTTAAACGCAAAAGACCCAAGCGGAATGCACTTGAGTCTGTTGGCTGTAATACATTTTTCTAGTCCCCACTAGATGATTACATTCTACGACAACGGTGTGTTTTGTCAAATTTAAGACGATAGTCTTGGCTCCCTTGCACCCCTAACTTTCCAATTGGCAGAAATTGCTGATAGGCAAGACAGGACTCCATACGCCCAAATTTCTGAGTTACTCCGATTGATGCTAATTAGGAGTCAATGATGAATCACACTAAAGCAGTACCATTAATACAGATAAATTTCCCGAAAGACGGAAAAATCCGCAGCAGGAAAGTAGTCAGCCGTTCCAACTCACGCAATACCGGCAAGTACCCGAGCTGGAAAATGCAGCGCATGATGCAATGGGAATCAATCCATGAAGGCAATGCGATGCGTATCCTGGATGCATCGTCTCATGTAACTGCATTTCACGAGCAGCCATGCGAGATTATTTACAGCATAAACGGTGAGCAACATCGGCATTATCCGGATTTCATGGTGATAGAAGACCGCCGCCGTGAATTCTGGGAAGTGAAAACCGAGGCTGATGCAAACAGTGCGGAAGTCGCGGAACGAACAGCATTATTAACAAGAATGCTTCCTGAACACGGCTATAGCTACCGTATCGTGTTGGCAGAAGTACTGGCTAGGCAGCCTAGGCTGGATAACGTCAAGCGCCTGAATAAGTTGGGACGGCAGCCCGTTCCGATGATTGAGCAGGAACGTATCAGGCGCTTATTTGCACACGAGCCAGTCATCACCTGGGGAATGCTTGAGCAGGCAACACCACAAACATTGCGCAACGTCAGCCGCCTGATACTGGAAGGCAAACTCAGTATTGATTTAAACCAGCCTATCAGTTTCGCTACTTCAATTCACAGCAACTTTAACGCACAACACTAGGAGCACATCATGGCAATTGCATATTTTTGTAAAAACACATCCTTTGACATGGATGGTCGCGAATACCAACTCAATCAGGAAATCACAAAAGGACTGTGGCAGGCTCAGGAAGTAAGGACCGGCAGGATTCATGAATTTAATATTCAAGAGCTGCAAAGGCGTTATACCGATGGCAAACTGGTATTTACTAAAGATAAAAATGAAGTCATGAACCAGGAAGCTGCACGGGGAAATCTGCCGACGAGAATCAATCGCCAGCTGGAAGGTCAGGCATGGGATAAAGCCAAGATTAAGCGCATGTATGCTAAGGCAATAGAGCATTTGCCCAGTACGGAAGGTATTGTGAAACAGGCTGTGCGGGAAGTCTGGGAGAAAATCAGGCTGCCGGAAAAAGCACCGCATTGGGTAAGTGTCTGCAGCTGGAAGAAAAAATATCTTGCAAATGGTAAGGATGCTTTCGCTCTAGGTGAGCAGCACCAGCGTAAAGGTAATAGGACATCGCGTTACCCATTGGAAGTGATCGACATTGCTGAAGACTGCATTGATCGAATTTATCTGCAGCGTGAACGCAAAACAATCGCAGAGACTACTGAAGAGGCGGTTGTGAAGGTGACCCGTGAGAATAATCAGCGCCCTCTGAGTATGCAATTACCACTGCCTACCAGAAGATTGATAGAAAGGTTGATAAATAATATCCCAGCCTTTGACAGATATGCAGCCCGCTATGGGCGCATCGCAGCCAACCGTATTTACCGAAGCAAGTTCAAGCATCATGTCACTAAAAAGCCACTTGAGTCCGCAGAGATTGACCATACCAAGCTCGATTTATTCGTGATCGATGATGATTCGCATATTCCGCTCGGCAGACCATGGCTCACGATCTGTATCGATAGCCATACACGCTGCATACTGGGTATCTATATCGGCTTTGAGCCGCCCAGTTATCTCACGGTAGGAAAATGCCTCAAGCACGCATTCCTGCCTAAGTCTGACCTGCAGAAGCAGTTTCCGGAAATCAGGCATGCATGGGAAGCGCATGGCGTGATGGAGATGCTGTTTGTTGATAACGGTCTGGAGTTCCATAGCATCAGTCTGGAGAAAGCCTGCTTTGCCTTTGGTGTGGAAATTGTCTATACCCCGCGCAAGAAACCATGGTTCAAAGGCAAGATCGAGCGCTTCAATCGTACTATCAATGATGGCGTGAGTCACGGGATTGCAGGCACTACATTCAGCAATATCTTTGAGAAAGATGATTACGATCCATCCAAGCACGCGGTTGTGACATTAAGTACCCTGCGGCTGATAGTTCACAAATGGATTGCAGACTATTACCACCAGAAACCGCACCGCAGTCTGGACAACTATACTCCGGCCGTATTCTGGTCCAGCAGCATCAATCCGGAGGATATCGCGCTGGCACATAACCCCGCGGAACTGGATATTCTCCTCGGAAAAGCGATAGCAGATAAAAGGGTGACCAATAAAGGCATAGAGATAAACAACCTGCTCTACAACTCACATGAATTGATGCAATTAAGAAAGCAATACGGTGAAGACCTGACTGTGGAGATTCGTGTTGATGAGAGTGATGTCGGTCACTTGTATGTGATTCTCAAAGACAATCAGGGCTATATCGAAGTGCCGGCGCTGAACCAGGAATATGCAAAAGGTTTGACGCTGTGGCTGCACGAAATTTGCCGCAGTTATGCCAAAAAGCATTTCAAGAAGGCGGACGTATACAGCTATGCACGTGCGAAAACCGAGATTCGTGAAATCGTGGAGAAAGAACTCAAGCTCAAGCGTCGTAAAACTAATGCCAGAGTTGCTCGCTATAACGATACCAACCAGCAGGCTGAAGCTAAAACCAAGGCTGTGACTAAGACAGCCAAAACTGCGGAAATCGCTAGTAAAAAGCCATCAGCTCAAGCTAAGCCTGTAGCTACTAAATCCCGTCCAAGTTATGCGCCGATCATCGACCAGCGTGCTTGATTGAAACGAAACTTTTAAAGGATGACATCATGAACCAGATTCAATATATTCCAACGGCTGTGGACCAAGTGCTGGTGCCGCATCGAGATTTCCAGAGGGCAAAACTGCGTATTGAGACGCACTTGCTTGCGACAAAAAGTTACAGTGAGCCCACCTGCATTGCCGTCGTCGGCGAGTCGCGTACCGGCAAATCAAGGCTGCTGGAAAGCATCAGCAGGCAGCATCCGAAACAGCGTGATACAGAGGGCGCCATTGTGCCGATCCTCAGTGTCCGCACTCCGTCCAAACCAAGCGTCAAAGGTTTGGTCGAGGTCATGTTAAGGGAGCTGGGTGACCCGCTCTGGTATAAACGCGGTTCTGAAAACGAAAAAACCGAGCGTCTCTATACCCTGCTCACGCAGACCAGAACCAATGCGATCATCATTGACGAGTTTCAGCATTTTTATGACAAGGTATCGCACAAGGTACAGCATTACCTGTCCGACTGGCTGAAAATCTTTGTAGACCGCTCCGGCCTGATGCTGATTGTTGCAGGCCTGCCGGACTGCATGGCAGTCATCAACCAGAACCAGCAGCTGCGCGGCCGCTTCATGGCTCCCATTCATATGCCGCGTTTCGACTGGAATGACGAGGATGCTCAGGCAGAATTTATTGCCTGCCTGGAATCATTCCAACAAGCTCTGAGTCGTTATGAACTACCGGACCTGACTTCCGATGAAATGGCATTCCGGTTTTACTGCGCCACGGGCGGACTGATTGGCTATCTAGCGAAGATACTGCACCAGGCATGCCTGAGTGCGCAGGTAAACAATACGTTCAGTATCAGTCTGGCAGACCTTGCCAGAGCATATGAGGAGTCAGTCTGGATGGATGGGGTTGTGTTCATCCAGAATCCGTTTGGTGAAGATTTTGATACTACGCCCAGCCTGTATTCTGTGGAGGCTGCACAGCAGGTCGGTGCAGCCAGTCATGGGGATGCAGAATCATGTTCACAGATGTATAAAGCGCAAGCTGGCATGACTGCAGGTGAGGTACTCACAAAATGACCTCCGTGCGTGAACATCAATCTCAAGTTGTTCAGCCATTGGTGATCACACCCTCCCCCTTTGCGGGGGAGAGTCTGCCGGGCTTTATCTTAAGGACGGCTGAACGTAATGGCTACTCTCCAACGAAACTGCTGCATTATGCCGACATGGATGACAATGAGGCGCGTTCAGCCCGACCTTCACTTGAAAAACTGGCGCCGTTGTACGGCAAGTCTGCTGCAGAGATGAAAGCTGCAGGCCTGGATAGCCAGGAACCCGGACATTCTGGACGTTATCTGCAGGTCATGGGGCATAGTATTCCCTCCATGTTCACCCGGTCCAAGCATGCCAGCGTCTGCTTGCAATGCGTCAAGGAAAATGGCTATATCGATGGCTTTCATGAGCTTAAATATGCCGTAGCCTGCCCTTTGCATCAAGTCAGAACAGTGCGTAATTGTGCAGCATGTCATAATCCCTTGAGCTGGCAGCGTGAAGGACTGGCTAAATGCAGCTGCGGCTCGGAAATCATTCAAACAGTACCGGAAAAGATCACCGATTCGGCAGTGTTGGTGCTGATGGGGATTCTCTACGCAAAGCTGATGCAGCAGCCTTTGAATCAGGAACAAATGCATCAGAGTGGTTTTCCGGTTGGTGCGATGGAGCAGTTATCTATTCAAACTCTACTTTCGATGATCTATCGTTTCGGAATGTTTAATGGGGAACAGCCAGCGGGCACTGATACTGATTTCATGGCCGTGGAAACCGCTGCTGATGTGCTGTCAGATTGGCCGCATCGTTTCCATGAATATTTAGCAAAAGTACACGCTCCGAATGCTAACCTTAAAGTCAGCGGCTTACGTGGTCAGTTCAATTCATTCTATGAATCGTTTTTTAAGAACATTGAGCAAGGTCACGAACTGCAGTTCATGCGGGATGCCTTCGTTGCTTTCGGCCAGCAGCACTGGCAGCAGGCTGCGGTGCATCCAAAGTTATCTACTGCCATTGCCGGCCAGACGATGGGGGTAAATCAATTGGCAGTCCGGCTCGGCGTGCAACCCAGCACGCTGAGAAAGATGATTGAGGACAAGGTCATCAATGTCGAGCTCAATGAACTTAACGCAACGCGCAAACTGGTTAAGCTGGCAGAACAGCAGCCGTTTGAATTTGCATTTGGCAGACGCCTTGGTTTGAAAGAAGTGGCCCAGCAGCTGGATATTCCTGTAGAGGTTATGCGTGCCTATCGTTCGCATGGTTATTATGAGGCAAGACACTTTGCACCTATGCATATGTTCCATGAGCGCGACGTGGATGCATTGCATAGGCGTTTGATGCAGGGCTTGCAATTCAAAGTCCCGTTTCTGGTTAGCAGGCAACACATCACTCTAAGCCAGGTAATGCGGCTCAAGATTAGCTCGGAAATGAAAGCCATGTGGCTGAATGCTGTATCTAAACGTCAGATCGTGGCGGTGGGAACAACCAGCGAGCTACCAAGTGGACTGGTGTTTGATTCGCGCAATGTTAAAAGCTATCTGGAGAATATCAGGCACGCATTGCATGGCACGCTATCACTGAATGAAGCGCAGTCTGAACTGAAAATTGACCGTGGAACCTTATTTGGATTGGTAAAACATGGCTTGCTTGAGAAGGTATATCTGCAGGGGCTGGGGCTCCGCATCACCGAAGCTTCATTTAACCATTTCAATGAAAGCATGATTGCCTGTCTCCAGGTCGCTTTGCTCAAAAATACCACACAAAAAGCAGTGCTCAAGCTATGTCAACAGATGCGGATTCCGGTTATACAGATTGCAAGACGAGGTCGTCTAAGTCAGATGACTTGCTGGGTGCCCAGGTTTCAGGTTAATTTGCTTGGCGTTGGTGATAACCCTAGACAGCAGTTCGCCGCATAGTGTAACGCTCTTCCAAATCTCTAGGTAGTAGAGATTTATATATTATAGTTAGCTGATATAGATAGGATTTTTCATATTAAATGTTTTCACAAAATGTAAATTAATTAAGGCATAATCAGATTGTGGAATATAGACTAATAATTAATTGATAATAAGAAATGGTTAGAGGGTAAATGATCGACCCGGCATCCCAAGCCCAACTTAAAGTAGCAATTGCAGATTGTATCGGTTCCGATCAAAATGTTTTGGATACTTTGCGTACGGAAATATCATCTTTAAAATCCATTACTCGCCGTATTCAACCTCGCCTAACTACTTCTATTTCTCTTGTTGGAACTGATGGTGGTAACAATCAACTTCAGTTCGACCCGTTTCTCATCCAATTAGTCAGAGTCGTTGACAGCAGTAACAATGAATACTGCTTAGAAGCCGTATCTCCGACAACTCCGATTCAGAAACTGAATGATCGTCAATTAAACAAAGAAGGATATCCGCTTACAGCTCTAGGCGAAATGATGGCTTTCTTGAATGTGGACAGCTTGCAAAAGCTTTCCCACATGATCCGTCCAACTGATAAAGGTAGCCCAGTGTCGCCTAGCTGGGTGCAGGTTTACCGTGAACTAGTTGAATGGGCAATTCTTTTTGCACTGCTAAAAAAAGACTTTGGAACTGACACTTTAATTGTTTGTGATGGATTACTTCGCACTAAAGTTTTCGCTCAAGATCTTTTTCAGAAAATACTTCAAGGCATGAGCGATCGTATTGATCAGCACTGGAAACGCAATCGGAGGCGTGTTTATTTAGTAGGCGTAGCCAAACACAGTAAAGTACTCTCACGCTATCGACTTGCGATGGCCTTAGAAGGAGTGCTTCAGACAAATTATCCAGCATATGTTGAGGTGCCTCGTGAAATTGAGGAAAAAGCATACATATGGTCTGAATTCGCGCGTGGTAATGATCGGGCTGAAGAAGGTGGGGAAATAAATAAATTTGTAGGCGGAAAAATGTTTCTCGTGAAATTCGGCAGTAATCCACGTGACCCGGTTTGGCCGGTAGATATTTTTGTACCTCAGATTCAGGAGTCACAAGCAATAATAGGATCTATGCTTGCTGATGCTATCAATGGATTCCCTGTGCCTCATTACCCAAGATGTTTACAAAAAGCCCATGAAAATGCTGCTTTAGTTGATTTTGACTTCGATATTTTGCAAGACTTCATTTATGAAGGGGTGCGTAGCAGTTTGGGCCCTGACGCATCTACACTGGATGCTTTTCAATTACAGGATGCTGACCCCGCCCAAAAACGTTACGGATAAAGGAATAACACGATGCAATTTCAGCTTTTCCCTAAAGAGCAAGTTGTAGGAATTTTTAGAGGTTTTCAGCAAGGTGGAATGGAGTTTCATGCAGACTTGGTGTTGCCATATCGAAATGAATTCCAGAGTATTCCTATGCATGGGCAATTCTTGCTTGTTCAACTTGAAACACCAGATGAAGCTGTATTAGGTCGTATTGCATCTTTTTCCTCTGAAGGGAAGCTTTCGTTCGGTTCGGGTGAGGAGTTTAATATTCGTGCGGTACAGGAAGATCGACCTATTCCTGAAGATCTTCGTGAGCAATATCTAAAATATCGTGTAAATATTCGTGTTCTTGGTGTGATAAGGAAAAATGGTAAAGGATTAACATTTGTACCATCTCATCGACGTTTACCACATGTGGGCAGTCAAGTGGCTTTTCCATCAAGTGAAGTATTGCGCGAAATTTCTGGGCATAACATTACGGGAGCTTCGATTGGACACCTTGCGTTTGGTGAATATATTTATGCGGCTGGTAATGCTCAATTTGAGTCTCAAGAATGGATGCAGATTCTTGCTCCAGAAGTAATGATTAATTTTCCAGTAGAGTCTTTGGTTTCACGTCGCAGTTTTATTTTTGCTCGTGCTGGTTTTGGTAAATCTAACCTCAATAAACTATTGTTCTCAAAGCTATATGAAACTACACCCTTTGTAACCAAACGAGGTGACAAGCGTGTTCCTGTAGGCACAGTAATTTTTGACCCAGATGGAGAATATTTCTGGCCAGATGATAAGGGGCGACCTGGGCTCTGTGATGTGCCTGCTCTTGAAGATAAATTGGTCATTTTTACTGATCGTCGGAATTCAAGTCCATTTTATCAATCATTTGTTGCTGGAGGCATCAGGCTAGATATTCGTCGGCTAAGGCCTGGAGATGTTATTGCCATTGCACTAGGGCCAGAACGTCAAGATCAACAAAATGTGCGCAAGTTACGTGGCTTGTCTCAAGAAAGATGGGAGTCGTTGGTTAATCAGATAGATACTAATGGTAATGCCACCCCATTAGAAGATATTTGCCATCTTCTAGACCTTGATCCGCAGAGGCAGGAGGCTGAGGCCTTGGCTGCACGGAGTAACATGACAGCTATTGTCAAAATGTTACATGATAAAAGCAGTCAGCTAATGGATATGCTGATTCATTCGCTTTCGGAAGGTAAGCTTTGTGTGATTGATGTGTCACAAATGCGTGGCGGTCAATCACTAGTTTTATCAGGTTTAATTTTGAGACGTATTTTTGACCGTAATCAGCAAGAATTTACCAGCGCAGATCCAAAAACAATCCCAACAATTGCGGTAGTAGAAGAGGCGCAGTCTGTACTTAATGAGAATGCTCCGGCCTCTGAGCCTTATGTGGCGTGGGTTAAAGAGGGGCGAAAGTATGATCTTGGTGCTATGTTGATCACTCAGCAACCTGGCAGCATTCCTAGTGAGATTTTAAGTCAGGGCGATAATTGGTTTATTTTTCATTTACTTTCAGCCGGGGATTTGACCTCGTTAAAGAAGGCCAATGCCCATTTTAGTGATGATTTATTGAGTTCGCTTCTCAATGAACCAATTCCTGGTCAAGGTGTGTTTTGGAGCTCTGTTGGCGGCAAACCATATCCGCTTAGCCTAAGAGTCCAGTCATTCGAGAAACTATTTTCAATGCGCGATAAAGCTTACACTGCTCCTGCTGCTAACACATATGCGCGTACGCTTAGTGCCACTTTCTCTGGAATGAGGCAGCCAGATATTACTGCGAAAACTTCCATTGCTAGTAGCTCAATACCTGCTATTGGTGCAAGCGATGTAGAGCCAATTGACGTTATGGCTAATATTGAGGCCAAGGCCATTCAAGCATTAAAGGCCAATACCGTTTTAATAAGTAAAATCGAAACGACAGATGGAGTAGCATGGGGGGCGGTTAAAGCGTTTTTTATTGAGCATTTACCAGCCCATTTGGACAACAAGGATGATTTTGCTTACAACCTTGTTACAAAGGCACTAACCGAAATTTACGGAACACAAAATCAGTTTTGGGAATCTTACCGGAACCAAGATAAAAACTACACATCCTACGTCCGGAAAAAATGACAGCTTACCTATTTGTAGAGTCAAAATTGCATGAATTCAAAGCTAAACTTATTACATTGAAATGCAAAAGTTAGCGGTGACGGAAGAGGGATATAGGGGTATTCCAACGCCTTTATATGCATTTATTATCTTAAATTGTAATTAGCGATGTTTTTTATAACCGATTATCTAGCAATCATAGAGGAAGCTTATGGCAACAAAAAAATTTAAGGTTGGTTTTTTTGTAGGCTGTGTCGGAGCAGGAGGGCGCGACGGTCGAGTAAGTCAAACGCTTCTTGATTTATCACAACAACTGCAGTGCCAAAGCATCGTGTCGGGCGATGTCTCGTATCAAATCCGAGAACTTATTCCATTTAATAACGGTGCGTCGTTTCGTGGTGTTTTTGCAAAAATTCGCACAACCGATATCCCGCATATCGGCAGCACTGGTGGTGAAGAGAGGGAAATTGATCTGGATGATGATGAAGGCGTTATTGAGAAAAATCATTTTCTTTATTACCGTCAGAATGAGCTGCTAGTTTATCAGTCAAATGGGAACGGCAGCACTGTCGAAGCTTTTGGTCGCTATTTCTCCGACATTTTGAATCATACGACAGTATTTAATGCTATTCTTAAAGCAGATGCCATGCGTCGCATGATGAGCGCTGACCTAGAACCAAGAACGATTGAACTCAGCGTTGCCAGGCCAACCAATCCAGACTTATACCCGAATGATGACTGGAGCAGCGAGTTGTTTGGCTTGATGGCCGGTATTGATGGCTTCAAGGCTCGTATCAAAATAAGTGCCGAGGGAGCTGGAAGATCTAGAGGTCGGCTCATGGATCGCGCCAAGCGTGTCGCTGCTGCGTTAGTAAATAGCGGCAATGCAAACATTGCTAGAATTAAAATGGCTGGGGTTGAGCAACCCATTGATTTGATCGCTGATAGGGTTATTGCCCAAGTGTCGGTTGAAATGAACGGGCGGTACCCTGTTTCCGATGAAATGTTCCGAGCTCTAGGAGAGGCCAAAAACCAACTAGCAGAAGATTTGGATGCTGTCTTGGGTGGACAGAATGCTTTGGATTAGAATCAGCATCTCTGCAATCATAGCTTGGCTGCTATGGTCGCACATTGACGTATACAGCGTAGATGCATTGCACAATGCAGCCACCGCATTTGCTGGAGTTACTGCAACCATGCTAGGGTTTATGATTGCAGCTTTGTCTATATTAGCTGCTGTTGCAAATCAAAAGTTATTACGCAACATGCAGAAAACGGGGCATTATAAAAAGCTGCTTCACGAGTTGTACCATGCCTCTGCCGCATATGCGGCAGGGATGATTGCTTCTTTGACCAGTATTTTTTTGACCTCTCCATACCTTTCATGGGGTATTACGGTGACAATTTTTGCAGTCGCCTATTCTACTGCGATGATAATTTCTGTAGGACATAAATTCTGGGTAGTTCTAACCAACCTTCACTCAACTTAGTGAAGAAAGATAGCTAGCTGATCTTGATCGACGTCGCAGTGGCTTGCTTCAGACTTAAGTGCGTCGCACATGAAAATCGTATTCAACAGAAGCTATGGAGCTTGCTTTCATTTGATTTGCTTGGCGCTTTCCTGAATGTGCAGAATCAGCATTTCTAATTGAAACGACTTTCCATTTCACGCCTGACGATTCGAGTGAGTTCATAAATAAATTCTTTGCGTCAACTCTTGCAGAGGGAATGATTCCAAATCTTACAAACATGTGCAAATCATCAGAGCCTATATTGCTAATATTTTTCCATACTTGCCCAAGAGAGTTTGCAAAAACTTCCCTACTTCCATTAGCAATTTGATCACCTGTGTCATAATCAACATACTCTTTACCACCCAAAAACCAGTTACGAAGCCATTGATCTTGAACATAAGAACGCATCCCAAAATAAGGTGGTGATGTTATGACCATAGAAGGCATGCTTGTAATTGATTGATAAGTACTGGCCAGTTGAGAGTTTCCTGTCAGTACTTGTGTAATGGAATTTTCAGTCTGCTTTTCAAGTGTAATTAATCGCTCAATTTTTCTTCGAAGTACTTTTAAGATATCAATTTGAGGGGCGATAAGGTTATGTTTTTGCCAGTATCGGACAGCATAATCCGGTTTGGATGCGTACGTTCTTGGCATTTGATTAGAAAAATAACCCGTATTTTCGATATATTTTGCTCTAGGACCATGCAAGCATCCAAGTACAGCTGCACGTAAAATTACTGAAGCATCAGTATCGTTTTTAATGGCTAACAGAGCTTCTCGAAGACTACATAAATCTCTTAAAGTATCAGGATGATAAGCAGCCTTAAAGAAAGGCGTTTGAGGTATATTTAAAGGAACGTTGTTAGAAATTAGCTCGGATGCAAGTGTAAGTGGAGTTTCTAAATTTGTGGATGCTAGTTTGGCTTTTGCAATTGCTACAGCTACCGGGGATGTATCAATTCCCCAAGCCTCTGAGTTCAGTTGACGCGCTGCGAACAAGGTGGTGCCTCGGCCGCAGAACGGGTCGAGTGTGACAGTATTTTTGTTTTTATGTCTGCGAAGTACCTTAAGAGGGTACTCAAGAGGAAACATTGTAAAATAAGGACAAATGCCATTTAATGCTTTGTTTTGAGCAGCTGTTGCTTTGCGTATTTGTAAGATATTTTTGGCCGGTTTGTTCATTAATAATTCCTTCTGAAAGTTTACACATCAACCTTCCTATTGGGAATATAGATGTTTTAAACCAACTCAAGCATTTTTAAGAGTTCTGATACGAATTTAAATTTAACTTAATTACATCAAGAAGCAACTTTTGAGTAAATTTATCTGAGTATTTTATGGAGAACATTTCCTGCTATTCTAGTAAAAGACAAACAATAAGTTTTTAGAAATTATGATTTGCAACTGATATGCGTAATCAGCTTTGCGTGCACAATCGGTCAGTAGAGTCGAAAATTACCATGTAAAGTTTCTGGCTTAATTTACATCTTATATTTCACTTTTATACTCGGAGCTGTTTCAGTTGCAAGTACATAGAGTGTGGAGCTAGTAAACTATAGCCGTTGTTCTCTCAATCGCTCAGCATTTAGACGTTTCGTCAATTTCATAAACATCATAAATAGCACTGATGGTTTAGTATGGACGAGGCAACCTACTGTTCGTCAATTAAATAATTGTGAATATGCATTATCAAGTTGATTGTCAATTATATTCATACTGGTTGGATCGTTGTGTTTATTGTGAGCTTCTATTGATAGGTCACGCAGCTTTAAATGTTTAGGATTGTTTTTATCATATTCTGGTATTTGTATTGGTGGTCGAATTTTTCTGGACCGGCCATCGCTAGATTGTGAAATATATCGCTCAACAATTGGCGCATTCAAAATTGCGCAAATATAGTGCGCTTCATCCTCTGTAATAAACCCTCCGCTAGGTCTTTCACATATAGATACGGCATGTTTTTGAAAGAGTGGATATTTAGTATCACCCCATGGCGTGACAATAGCTTTAGCTACAGCAGCACAATGCTTTGTGTTATCACGAAATACCACGTGACAAGTCGCATGGCTATATTTTCCTACTCGAGCAACTGCGTAGAATTCGGTATTGTTTTTTTCACCAATTATTTTATCGTTATATTGAGTTTGAGATGCAAGCAACTGCTTATTGTCATTTAAATATCGCATTAAATTTGGACACTGCTTTGCTACATCTGCATGGGATATTGGTTTTCGACCATCTCCCTTTGTCGGATCATAGAGAAATGGCACATAATACTCTGGGGCTGTAATATGAAACCTTTGAATATTTACACCTTTTACTAAAGGTCTTAAAAATTTTGTTTCAAGCAATTTCTCATTGGATGAGATTCTGTGCTTGGATTTGGCGTGTTGGGAGTTTATAAAAAAGGTCATTCCATGCCGAGCCTTTTTAATTACAGGGGATAACAAATAAAGTTCTTGTGGGTAGAACTCAATACCTTGTCGGCTTATATAATTTGATCTGCCTGTAATTTTGGCAAAATCTGAGATGTCAGACGTATTTTGCGTGTAAGCAAAAGTGGTGTTAGATTTATTTGGGACAATAGCTTTTTTCTCTACTATTTCGAAAAGATCTTTTACGTCAGAAAATTTAATAGTATTTCGCTGATGATAAATAGCTTTGTTGGATAGCCCTTTCCCTGTTTTTTTTATGAATTGTGTAACAGGAATCCCTTTTTGATAATCAATAATTTTTGATGAAATAAAGAAAGTTAAGAATCTATGTTGTACTGGATAAAAGGGATTGCCAGCCTTAGTCCAGTCGTAAAATTCCTGGAAATATAATTGGCCTCCATCTCGTAAGGGTAATTTTCTAAAACCTTCATATGATTGCTGGAATATCATATTTTCAGGCATGAGGAATGCCAATATTCCATCTTTTGATAACCAGTTCTCTGCCGCAACGTTTGCAATTAATGCGCAGATATTCAAGTTAATACCTCCGGTAATGCTATCACCAGAAAATAATTTCCGGCTTACACACAAGGTTTTAATTCTTTCACGATAGTTCGCAGGTAGGTTCTTCCAATCGATCCAAGGTGGATTTCCTGCCAAAACTTGAAATTTGCCAATATTCGCAGTAGTCAGAAAGTTTGTGATAATTCTTGCCCAAATTCCGTTCCAGTCATTCCTCTCCAGATCAACAAGTTGTTCTGCTAAATTATTAATTGCTTCTTTTATTTCAGTTGTTATGTCAGATTCTTTAATTAACTCTAAGATTGAATGTGCGATCGAATCTGGATCTTGATTCTTAATATGTGTCTCGATAAGAGTCATCGTTTTCGAAAAAGTGTGCGGATTTCGTGTGGCACTTACTGGCAGTGTGATTTCGATCACGCCTTTTAGGGTGCTAATTTGATATTGTAAACATTCAACTTTACCTATTTTTACTCTTTGTGGAACATATGATGCATCACCCAAGTAAATTGGTATTTCGAATTCATCATCATCTGAGATCAAATGGGAAATGTTGATGAAATAATTAATTCTGGCAGTTAATACTGCGAGAGGGTTTAAATCAATCCCTTTAACGCGGTTAAGCACTTCATGTAGCTTGATTTTGCGACTTTTCCCTTCAGCTTCTTTCAATACCTGTCTCATCATCACGGTAATAAATGTTCCACTACCACAACATGGATCTAGGCCTTTCCAGCCTTTTTTATTTGTGATTTCAATAGAGCGAGTGACAAGATTGTCGGCTAGCCATGGCGGGGTGTAGAACTCTCCCAGACTATGCCTAACCTTGTCTGGGATTATTTGCATAAAGAGATCTTTGAAGAGGTCTTGTATTACGATATGTTCAGTACCAAACATCTTATGGTCTTCATACTGAGTGAGTACCTTAAACACCTTCTTCACAGATACCGCGATATCATCGCTCCATTGTTTTTCTGTACAATACCAGGCGAAAAAATCTCCTTCTAACAAGTTACCAAGCCCCATATCCCGGAAAATGGCACCTTCTTCGAGCCTATATAAATGAGTGCGGGTAGTAGTTAAATCTGAGTTGGATAGATCAGCAAACCCCATGATGTATTGTTGGGACCTTACAGCAGTAATGACTTTGTAAGCTATGATTTTTACTATAATTGCGTAAGCAGTTTGAATGGCATATAACGCCATATATTCGGTTTCATTATCATTTTCACAAATGGAAATGTTTAATGCTTTCGCAAGAGCTTCACGCCTTTCTTGAATAGCTTTTTGTTTTGACGTGTCATCATGGGCCAGCTTAAATAACGCTTTCCATTCATTGAAAAGCATTTGAGAGCGCCCGGTAATGTGACTTTTTAAGGTATTAAATAATGTAATTGATAGTTGGCTTGCAACCCCATTGGGTGAACAAAAATCTTTTACTAAATTTTCTGGGGTAAGTGCAGTTTTTTCTAATAATACGATGCTACGTATAAGGCGTTCTAAATGAATTGAAGATAAGTCTTCAAAATTTGTTTGCGTTAAATCTCCAGCTTCGCTAAGAATGACGAATTTTGCTTGAGTTCCGTCTGTGATAAAACCTATGACCTCATGGTTCTGTTGATGATGTAACGAAGACATGTAATCGCGTATTTGGCTTGTAGCACTTTGCCGACTTGATAAGTTTGTAAGCTTAGTTCGATGCTTATATTCAATAATTAGTGCACCCAGACGACTGTCAATGCGCCCTTTAGCCGCGTGGCGAAGGGTGTCGATACGTTCTTCTTTGTTAGGCAGAAATTGAATATTGAACTGTTCTTTGAGAAACGCATACAGCAAAATTTCAAAGTGATGTGCAATGGTTGCTTCGTTCTCGGCAAGTAAAGCCTGTTCTTTTATTTGATCTACCAGGGTTGTAAGGGAGTTGGCAAACTCAGGCTGACTAAGAATAAACTCTGTTACCTTGCTTTTCAGTAAAGTGTTCTCATGGAACTGAGATTGGGTATTAACCTTGCGCTTGCTCATACTTTTCCTACAGGTAGCCTTATTTCTTCGGCGCCAATTGCATTTAAACATTGAAGAGCAAAAACAAAGCTAAATGTACCCCTATTCATCTTGTTATTAATGCTGTGATAGGTTTCGTTAATTCCATTAGCTTTAAGCCTGTCCGCCAAGCTTTTATAATCAACCCCCCGAAGTTTCAGCTCGGCTTTCAACAGGTTTTTAGCGTGTTCTGTCCATTCGTTTTCGGTCATTGCCGACGCCTTAGTATCATATATGATATGAATACGTCATATATGATTAAATAAAATCATATATGATGTGTAAGTATTATATATGATATTTTGCGAAGGTCTATTGTTTTGGGAATGTCTGATCAAATTAGATTTAATACAGAAGATTTGTCTAAAACATTATCTGTAGTAATGAAATGCTGGGTGTTCTTATTTACGCCACATTGTCAACGAGCATTTCTAGGGAGTGTTCGTAATATTTAATGGACTGAGCAATTTCGATGCAATTTAGCGATAAACAACCCAAAAGGTTTCCCAGAACTAAATGAAGTATAGATTGTGCTCAACCTCTAACTGATGAGACATTAAGCCAACTTATTCAGTTTACTCTTTAAGCTTAAAAAACCTCTGCACCTAACCTTTGACGCTTTTGTAACTTCAGGAGGGATTAAAAACATGCTTTCCTGCGTCCTAATAGCATCCTTTACCAGTTGGCGTGACTGTATCTGGCCTTCGCGTTTAATTCGCAGGATTTCAGCTTCGCTAAGTTTTATTGTTTGAACGGTTTTCATACTTGAATAATAGCTTGTTGCTTTGAAAAGATCTAATCTTCATATTCAGGCTGGCAGCAGATGGGTAATAGCGTCGGGTACGGGAGTCAGACGTCTTATGCAAGTTCTTTATGCGTGGTTTGTTAGTTGTGAGTTTGTCAAACGCTTTTGTATGCCGGAGCAGTTCATTGATGACAGACGTAAGGAGGCAATTGCGGTGGCGGTGATGGATTTGTTCTCACGTCGCATTATTGGCTGGTCTAGGCAATCACGCATTATCAGAGAACTGGCGTTGGATGGATTGCTGATGGCGGTATGGCGCAGAAAACCAAAGGGTAAAGTATTGATCCATTCGAATCAGGGAAGTCAGTACACCAGCGAAGATTGGATGCTGTTTCTGAAAGCTCACAATCTTGAACCCAGCATGAGTCGCCGGGGTAACTGTCATGATAATGCTGTGGTGGAAAGTTTCTTTCAACTACTGAAACGGGAAAGGATTAAGCGAAAAATTTACAACAATCGTGATGAAGCAAAGCAGGATATATTCGATTACATCGAGTTATTTTATAACTCGAAACGAAGACATAATTCCAATAATCTATTATCTCCGATAAACTACGAAAATCAGTTCAACGTTTTTATTTAGGATTTACTTTACGTTAACTGCAGTAAGGCATCGCGTACCAAGGAGATGATATGAATCAAAGCGATCAAGAGTTGGCCCACAGAATAAAACTGAAATTCGGAACCCCGCCTCAGTCTCCGACGGAACTTGAACTTTCAAATATAAAGGGAGAGTTGAGTGCGCTTGTTGATCGCGGTGTTGTTCCAAGCGAACATGATTGGTTCTACATCATAAGTAAATACTGTCCAGACACAGGGCGGTATTCATATCATGGGCTAGATAATTCCGATCTGGTAATGCTGCTCCAGCTAGCGACTGATAAAAAGTAATAGGGGTAAATATGAATATTCGTTCATTTAAAGCAGAGCTAGAGTCAGCCTTGATGATTACTAAATGGTCACCAACTGATAACCAGCTTTTAGAAATTGCCAAGAAGTTAAAGAACTTTAAGGGTGAACCTACTAAATCCAATGTCGAGAAGGTTGTGTTGGATGTGCTGGGTAGTTATGAAGCAAGGATGCTGGAGGGCGTAGACAACTCTGATCTCACAACGCTTCTCATGCTTGCGACAAAAGTGGATAGTGGTAAATGACAAATGAACAAGCGGTGCTTGAAGCGGAAAATAAGGCGTCTGAATTAAAAAAGGCATACACTGGATTCCTGACTCCAATTGTTGTCCGAATCCATAAAGATGCAAGCGAGCCAACTCTTGAAGAGCTTCTTGCTTGTCAGCAATTTGGTGCGGAGTATTTCAATTACGTAGAGAGTTTTGTTGGCACAAGTGGCTTGCTAGGGGCACACGCAAATGGAAAATGGGTAACAGGTTTTGCCGAGACATGCCATAGTGTTCTTGATGCAGTGCTGGCCCATCATGACTTTCTAAACAGTCATTCCGGTGTTCTTAAAGCATCATTGGTTAAACCAGATGTGAACTCATATGCAAATATGCAGCGAATGACAAAGGAATACCTCCAAAAAGAAACATGGCAAACTCTTGAGCAGCAGTATCGGGCTAGTTCTTTGCCTGTGGCGGGCTTTAAAATGAAGGAGGCAAAAGATTTGAAAGAAACACCAAAATGGCAGCTTATAACTGGGCTAGTTATAGGGGTCTTGTTCGCGCTGGTTATTTTGGTTTTGGTTGTTTTTATACCAAACCCTACGCTTTCACAGTTCTTCGTGTTTCGAGGGTTGTTTGCTATATCGTTGGCTGCTGTGGCCGCTATTATTCCGGGTTTGCTAAACGTAGAATCAAGATTTAATCAGTTTTCAGTAAAGGCCACAGGCGCAATTGCGGTATTCATATTGGTTTGGATGTTAAATCCGCCTGCATTGATTGGCATTTAACAGAACCATCCAGACTGCGAACCAGAAGCTTTGAACCGGCGCCATGAGTCCTCACTCACCCCGGGATATTCCAGCGCGCTGCAGTCATCCAGTTCCAGTCGCAATTTTCCGGCACTGATTTTGGTCATTTCCATAGTGATTTGTTTAGCTAAGTGGGGTTGATAGGTGTGCTTGATCTGATTTTATAACCAAGCATGCGGTCGCTCAAGCTGTAATAGGTTAAGCGCATATGACTTAAGGATGAACTGCGATAATCTTGTAGATAAATTTAAATAAAAATCATGAACCTGAAGGGTAATTGTGATTTATGCGTAAATTTATGGCGCAGCTAGTGTTTTATGAAGCTGTTTGATTGAGGGTTATGCTATGTTGTCCATGCGTAATCACTTGATTCTTATAGAAATGAAGATGCCATATTTGGGCTAACCAACAAATATGTACTTAACAGGCTGCCGTTTTAACGCGACAGCCTGTTACGGTCTGTTGATTATTTCGCACTCAGGGCGTTGTAAGAAGTGATGAGGTTGCGGTAATCCGGAATATGGTCAGAGCACAGGGCGGCCAGGCCTTCGATGTCGCGGCGCCAGTCACGATGCAGCTCGCAGGCCACGCCGAACCAGGTCATGAGCTGTACGCCCGCGGCTTCCATGCGGCGCCAGGCCGCATCGCGGGTCATTTCATTAAAAGTACCGGACGCATCAGCCACTATGAACACTTCAAAGCCTTCTTCTATCGCAGCCAGCGCAGGGAAAGCGACGCACACTTCGGTCACCACGCCGGCGATGATGAGCTGTTTCTTGCCGGTTGCTTTCACGGCTTTTACAAAGTCTTCGTTATCCCAGGCGTTGATCTGGCCCGGACGTGCAATGTATGGCGCATCCGGGAACAGTGCTTTCAGTTCCGGCATGAGCGGGCCATTCGGGCCATTTTCAAAGCTGGTGGTCAGGATGGTCGGCAGCTTAAAGAACTTTGCTGCATCCGCCAGCGCCAGCACGTTGTTCTTGAATTTGTCAGGGTCGATATCGCGCACCAGGGATAGCAGCCCTGCCTGGTGATCAACCAGCAGTACTGCTGCATTATCGCGGTCCAGGCGTACATAGGGTTTGTTCATGATAATTCCTTTTCTTAGCGAGTTGTTAAGTGTTCAAGAGTGATCAATATTTATGCTGTTTGTACAAAACGGCCTTGGCTGTAGTCATCAAAAGCCTGGTTGATTTCTTCCACGCTATTCATCACAAACGGCCCATGCCCGACCACCGGTTCATTCAGCGGTTGTCCGCTCAACAGCAATAAGACACTGTCCTGCCGGGCCTCCAGAATCAGTTCGGTACCTGTTCGCTGTAACACGGCAAGCTCGGAAGGACGCACGGTGTATGTATCTCCCAGGCCAACCGCCCCATGTAATACGAATACTGCAGTGGTATGACCTTCAGGCAGGCTAAACGTTGTCGTGCTGCCTGCGTTCAGCCGCACATCCCATACATTCATAGGGCTGAAAGTATGCGCAGGCCCGGCATGGCCGGCGAGTTCACCGGCGATGATGCGGACTTTGCCGGCATTGTCAGCCAGCGCCACTTCCGGTATCTGTGCGCTGCTGATGCCTTGATAGCCGGGCGTGGTCATTTTATGTACGGCCGGCAAGTTCACCCAAAGCTGTATCATCTCGAAAGGGCCGCCGTTACGGGCATAATCATCACCATGATATTCCTCATGGATGATGCCGGACCCGGCCGTCATCCACTGCACTTCACCGGGGCCGATAGTGCCGCCTGCGCCGGTAGAGTCGTGATGCGAAACTTGCCCGTCATATACGATGGTCACGGTTTCAAATCCCCGGTGCGGGTGCTGGCCTACGCCGCGGCGTTCTTTTGTTGGCTCGAACCTGGCTGGCCCTGCGTAGTCCATCAACAGGAAAGGAGACATTTCTTCGTGGATGTCGCGGTATGAAAAGATGCTTTGCACCGGGAACCCATCCCCCACCCAATGGTTGCCATTGCTGCGTTTGATAAAAGCCAGTTTTTTCATGTTGTACTCCTCATTGCGTTACGATGATTCACACTATAAAGACATGACAAACCATCGACTAGATGGTTAAATATGAAATTACTTTTCATTTAAATGAACAATATGGATTTTAATGAAACGGCTGTATTTGTGAAGGTTGTGCAAGCCGGGAGCTTCAGTGCCGCAGCGCGGCAATTAGGCTTGCCCACGTCGACCATCAGTACCAGGATATCCAGGCTGGAAGCCCGGCTTGGCACTACCCTGCTGCAGAGAACAACACGCAGGTTAAGCCTCACGCAGGCAGGCACCGTTTATTATCAGCATGCTGCTTTAGGTTTAAGCTACATGCTTGAAGCGGAAGCTGCGCTTGATGAAGCCCGCCAGCAGCCGCAGGGCAGGCTCAAAATCACCGCACCTGCTGATCTGGGCGATCACTTGCTGGCCGGGCTGCTGGAAGAGACGCAACGTGAGTTCCCAGTCCTGGAATTGGAGCTGATATTAACGGACCGCTACATAGACCTGGTTGCGGATGGCGTGGATGTTGCGATCCGGACTGGGGAACTGCGGGATTCCAGCATGGTTGCCAAGTCGCTCGGTATCATCCGCTGGGCATTGTTCGCCCATCGTGACTATCTGGAACAGGCCGCTCCTTTGGCCGTGCCGCAGGATCTGCATTTGCATCGCTGCGTACAGTTTACCCCTTTAGGGCGGGATGCCTGGAACCTGGTCAGTCGCCAGCATGCACTGACGATACCCATGCCAGGCCGAACCATGGCGAATAACATAGGCGTTGTAAAATCCATGGCCGAGCATCAGCAGGGAGTGGCATTGCTGCCGGCATTTATCTGCAGGCAGAGCGTCAGCTGCGGCAAGCTGGTGCGTGTCTTGCCGGAGTGGGAGGGCACGGCGGACCCTGTGCACCTGGTGTATCCCAAACAGCGATTCATGCCACCTAAGCTACGCGCTTTTATCGACCTTGCGCAGGAAAAATTAAAGGCGCATTTCCTGGAGTAATCGCTCCTGGAATAGCGGTTTCCGGCCTAGCCGGCTTCTGTCAGCATGCGGGCAACTGCACGTTTCAATGGTGCGATACGATTGCTGATACGCAGGGAAGCCGCCCTGACCATGCGTGCCGGCATGGAGTCATCACCATACAGTTTTGCAATCGCATGCGTGGCGATAAAGAGCGGGCGTGTCCGGAGGCGATGTTTTCTTTCGTAGCGTTCAAGCATGGCTGTGGCTGCAATGCTGCCACCCCTGGCTTGTGCTGTTTTAATTTCATGTGCCAGCACATCAATGCCGCTGAGGCCGAAATTGAAGCCGTGCGCGGTTACCGGGTGCATGCCTACCGCAGCATCACCGATCAATGCAAAACGTTCTGCGACAAGCCTGCTGGCGTAGGCGGTCACCAGCGGATAAGCATGCCGTGTGGATTTCAGCTGCATGTCGCCCAGCCGGTGTTTGAAACGCATGGCCACGGCATGATTAAAATCAGTTTCGCTCATCGTCATGAGTGGCTGAATATCGGCTGTGGGCAAGGTGATGACGACCGATGACTGCATACCGTTCATCGGCAGCAGCGCAAGGGTCTGGCCATAATCGAACCACTCCCAGGCCACATGCCGGTGGGGGATGCTGTGTTCCATGACGCATACCATCATGGTTTTACCAAAGTCGTGCATGGTTGCCGCGATGCCCATGGCCCTGCGGGTTTCCGAGAACCGGCTGTCTGCCGCCACCAGCAGCTGCGCCGTTATTTCCTCTCCGTTTGCAAGGGTGATATGTGCGCCTTCGTTATTGGTGCCAAGCGCGCTGATTCTGGCTTCTGTCAGCAGCGTGATATCCGGCGATGCCTTGACCACCTCATAGGCGGCTTTGCGGATCAGGTCATTCGCTACCAGATAGCCCAGCTCCTGTTTACGGCTATCGCGGTGATCGATGTTCATGGCGTAAAGCGAAGGCCCGTTCAGCACGCGTGCATCACGCAACGGGGAAATTGCAGCCTGGTCTATGCGATTCCATATTCCAAGTGCCTGCATGAGCTGCACGGAGCGGTGCGTCAGCGCAATTTCGCGCCCGTCAAATGCGGGGCTGGCTAATTGGGATTCGTGCTGGCGCTCGATAATGGCGATGCGCAGACCGCAGCCGGCAAGCGCCTGCGCAAAACAGAGCCCGGAAGGGCCTGCACCCACAATGACAATGTCGAAATTCATAGGCATGCGACCATAAAGTATTGGTTTAAAGATCTTGGTTTCTAAAATGTCACCCATCATTGCGGCAAATGCATCTGCCGGCATTGACCTTGGTCAATGAGTCATGGTTTTGATGCATCACGGCAATGGAATCGTGCGCATGCCTCAAGACGCTGGCTGCCAGCATTCCCGTACCAGCCTCCAATGCAGCCAGGCTGATTGAATTTGTCATTGCCTGCGGCAATTGCAGGCATTCACAAGCCGCCTGGCGCTTTGATCTAGAATGTATATAGCAGGGTTAGCCATAGTTTATCGGTGTCTTTAATGCGCCCTGCTGCATATTGGTCATGCTCTGAATATTTCCCGTACTCTACTTTGGTGAGCAGGTTTTTGTTGTAGCTGTAGCTCGCAGCAAGATTCCACTCCTTGCCGTATTGGTCTCCGCTGCCACCGCCGCCAGTGTTGAAGTTCCTGTCCGAATCCAGCCAGTGGTAATCGGCCAATAATGCGAAATCGCCGATTTTATAAGCCGCGCTGATGAATGTATCCCTGATCCCCTCTTTCGGGGTGACAAGAAACCTGTCGACCCAGCCCTGGAATAAATGGTTAGTGCCAAACGGGGTCTGGAATGCATATTGGCCATGGTTGCTGCTGAGCAGCTCCTGGTCTGCCCGCAGGGAGAAATTGCCGAATGCAGCCCCTCCTCCCAGCTTGTAGTAATGGGCATCGATGCGGCTGTCACCTCCTGAGTAGTCCTGCTGGCGGGCATATTCAGCCGTGTACAGGAGTTTCCAGTCATCGCTGAGCTTGTGTGCGCCATCCAGGCGTAAGCCCAGGATGCGGTTGGACTGGTCGGCATGGTCATTGCCCAGCCAGGATTTTCCAAAGCCAAGGTTGTCGAAACTGGAGAAATATCCGTAAGCGCTGATAGATTCGGTGGGTGTGAATCTGTATTTGAAATTGGCAATTCCCAGTGCGCCATCGGTGCGCAGTTTGGTGTTGATCTGGCGTACGGATTCAAAGTGTGCCAGGTAGATTTCAGTATTCGCGATGGATTTATTGAGCACGGAGACACCGTCATAAACCTGCATCACCTGACGGAAACCGATGTCGCCGATGAACCTGACGTTATCCAGATTGACCTGCTGGCGGCCAAGCCTGATCCTGGTATCACTGAACGCGCTTGATTCCAGATAAAGCTGGTTCACGCCGGTGTAATCAGGATCAACGATCTTTGCATAAGTCGCTTTGCCCGGATGGCTGGAATATGCGTATATCGGCCCGCTGTAAGGCACCCCGTCGTTAAAGTTGTCCTGTAGCTGCGTGACGTTGATTAACTGGGCAGCCAGGCTCACATCATGGAACGGCGCCGTCTGCCAGCCGATCAGGCTACGCAGCGTCAAGCCACTGGCTTCGGTCAACCCATCCTGGTCAACATGCTCGTAACGCAGGCGGAAACTGGTCATTGCCTTACCGGAAATGACCGCCTCACTGATGCTGGATGGAGGCGTCACGGGTTCCGGTTCGGCAGCAAAAGACACAGGGCAGGCGCCGGCCAGCAGGCAGGCAATACCAAGGCAGCAAAAGCGCCGCATAAATGTGCTGCTGTACAGAGGTGCGGGTTTCATATGAGCTCCCAATCGTAAAGGTTGCATTGCAATGAGCCCATCATAGACCTCACTTAGAGTGTGTGTATTTGACCTTGGTCAAGTTGGCTGACAATCAGGTGACCCTGCTCCACCTTAATGGCCGGATTTTAAAATTGACCAAAGTCAAGGATATGAAATGGACAATCCTGTACATTCTGGTCGTCATTTACATTAACAGGGAGGTCGCAATGGCAACGAGATTCACTAAATCCATGGCGCGCAATATTTTCTTCGGCGGGTCGCTTTTCTTTTTCCTGCTGTTCCTGGCGCTTACTTTTGATACCAACCAGAAGCTGCCCAAACGCGATAACAGCCAGAACCTGACCGCTTCGGCCATTCATGGCAAGAAACTATGGGAGACCAATAACTGCATCGGCTGCCATACCTTGCTGGGCGAAGGTGCATATTTCGCACCGGAGCTGGGTAATGTGTATAAGCGCCGCGGCCCTGATTTCATCAAGGCATGGATCAAGTCACAACCGACAGGCGCGCCGGGCAGAAGGCAAATGCCGCAATTCAATTTCACGGAGCAGGAGCTGGATGATCTGGTTGAGTTCCTGAAATATACCTCAGAGATCAACACCAATAACTGGCCTCCGAATATCGAAGGTTAACCGTCACAATTACCAGGAGGCATTATGCAATATCAATCTCAGGCAGTGGCGAAGCCTTATTTCATCGCCGCAATCGCCTTGTTTACCGGCCAGATTCTATTTGGCCTGATCATGGGTCTGCAATACGTAGTGGGGGATTTCCTGTTCCCTGAAATTCCGTTCAACGTCGCACGTATGGTGCATACCAACTTGCTGATCGTGTGGCTGCTGTTTGGCTTCATGGGTGCAACCTATTACCTGATACCGGAAGAATCCGAGACCGAACTGTTCAGCCCCAGGCTGGCCATCATCACGTTCTGGGTGTTCCTGGCTGCCGGTGTGGCCACCATCCTGGGGTATCTTGCCGTGCCTTATGCCACGCTGGCAAAGTTCACCGGCAATGACCTGCTGATGACCATGGGGCGTGAGTTCCTCGAGCAGCCCCTGCCGACCAAGGTGGGGATCGTGATCGTGGTGCTGTCATTCATCTTCAATGTACTGATGACCATGCTCAAGGGCCGCAAAACCGCAATCAGCCTGGTGCTGGTGCTGGGCCTGGTGGGTCTGGCCGTGTTTTTCCTGTTCTCGTTCTACAACCCGCACAATCTGGTGAAAGATAAATATTACTGGTGGTGGGTCGTGCATCTGTGGGTGGAGGGCGTTTGGGAGCTGATTCTGGGCGCGATCCTGGCCTTTGTGCTGATCAAGGTGACCGGCGTGGACCGTGAAGTGGTTGAGAAATGGCTGTACGTCATTATCACCATGACCCTGATCACCGGCATCATCGGTACCGGCCACCATTACTACTGGATAGGCGCACCTGCCTACTGGCAAGTGTGGGGCAGCGTGTTCTCTGCGCTGGAGCCGATACCGTTCTTCATGCTGACCATCTTTGCTTTCAATATGGTGAATAAACGCCGCCGCGAGCACCCTAACCAGGCTGCCATATTGTGGGCGCTCGGCACCGGTGTGATGTCGTTCCTGGGCGCCGGCGTGTGGGGGTTCCTGCATACATTGGCACCGGTCAACTACTACACCCACGGTACGCAACTTACCGCAGCGCACGGCCACATGGCTTTCTATGGCGCCTATGCCATGGTCGTGCTCACCATCATTTCATATGCAATGCCGATATTGCGCGGCCGTGCTGCCAACAGCAACAAGGCGCAAGTGGTCGAGATGTGGTCATTCTGGCTGATGACGGTGGCAATGGTGTTCATCACCTTGTTCCTGACCGCGGCAGGCGTATTGCAGACATGGCTGCAGCGTATTTCCACAACGCCGATGAGCTTTATGGCAACGCAGGATTCAGTCGCGATTTTCTACTGGATGCGCGAAGGCGCAGGCGTGGTGTTCCTGATCGGCCTGATCGTTTACATCAGCAGTTTCTTTATCAAGGGTGAAACCAAAGCGAAGTAATCAGTTGCAGTAGTGTATGCACGGCAAAAGAAGGAGGCTTGCCTCCTTCTTTTGATTCAGCTTAATCGTTCAATCATGCATCTGGCATTTTAGGTAATCTGATGAATACAAATACGGCATTAGTGAATAAAACAGAAGACCTGCCAGGTGACTTTGCCATCTGGATATTTATCCTGGCAGAAATGCTGGTATTTGGCGTGATGTTTATCGTATACGCCTTTGCACGCTCCAACCAGCTTGAAGTGTTCAATGCATCGCAGCTTACGCTGAGCCGCAGCATGGGCACGCTGAATACGATTATCCTGATCACCAGCAGCTATTTTGTCGTGCGCGCGGTGTCTGCGATCAAATCCGGCGATTCGAGGCAATCCGGACGCTGGCTGCTCGGTACGATCTTTCTGGGCGGCATGTTCGTGGCGGTGAAGCTGTGGGAATTCAAGCAGAAGTTTTTGGCCGGCATTACGCTTGAGACTAACGATTTCTACATGTTCTACCTGACGCTTACTTTTTTTCACCTGATGCATGTGCTGATGGGCATGATCATCCTTGCCTGTATCGTTTATAAACTCAAGCATGGCGGCTACAGTGCACAGGAACATTTCGGGGTCGAGACCGGCGCCTCGTTCTGGCACATGGTAGATCTGCTGTGGATTGTGCTTTTTCCGTTGATTTATATTATCCGCTGACCATGAATACACCATTGAACCGTTTTGCTACACTGATCTGGCTGGCGCTGGTCATCCTCACCGTCATGACCTTTTGCATAGGTGAAGAAGTGAGCGCCGGAAAAACCGTGATGCTGAGCGTGCTGTTGATTTCCCTGGTCAAAGGGCAGCTGATCGCCAATTATTTTATGGGGCTGCGTCATGTAAGCTGGCTGTGGCGCGGCATTATCCTGGGTTATTTTGTGGTGGTCGGCAGCATGATTGCGATTGCTTACCTGAAATAGAAAGGCCTGCACGCAGGCTGAACTGAAAGCATTGATATGGATACAAAAACAGACAATACCCCGTTCTACGAACCCGGCGGCGATGAGTGCGAGCTGTTTGAGCGCGCCTGGAATAACCGTTTGCCATTGCTGATCAAAGGCCCTACCGGCTGCGGTAAGACACGTTTTGTGTCGCATATGGCGGCACGCCTGAACTTGCCGCTGTATACCGTGGCCTGTCACGATGACCTTACCGCAGCGGATCTGGTCGGGCGCCACCTGATCGGTGACGGCGAAACCATCTGGAATGATGGACCGCTGACACGGGCAGTGCGCGAGGGCGGCATCTGCTACCTGGATGAAGTGGTGGAGGCGCGTAAAGATACCACCGTGGTACTGCACCCGCTGGCGGACGACAGGCGCATGCTGCCGATCGACCGCACTGGTGAGCAGTTGCAGGCGCCGCCGTCGTTCATGCTCGTGGTGTCTTACAACCCGGGTTACCAGAATTTCCTGAAAGGCATGAAGCCTTCTACCCGGCAGCGTTTTGTGTCGCTGACCTTTGATTTTCCGACTGCAGCGCAGGAAGAAGCGGTGCTGGTCGGTGAAACCGGCATTGACACGATGACAGCCAAACGCCTGGTTTCCATTGCCGGCGCATTCCGCGCCTTGCGTGACCACGACCTGGAAGAAGTCGCCAGCACTCGCCTGCTGGTCTATGCAGCCACTTTGATTAAAGATGGTTATGACCCGGTGCGCGCCTGTCGTGCGGCACTGGTGGAAACCCTGACCGACGACGCAGAAACCGCAGTCGCCTTGCATGAGGTGGTCAGCGCCACCTTCGGGCGCTGATGGAAGAATACGTAGGAGCGCTGTGGGATCGCCTGATTACCGGCGCGGCAGAGAAGCGCCATGCCGCGGCTGCCGTCAGGCTGGATGATATTGCCAAATCTGCCGCGATATTTTTCCGGGCATTGGGCGGTGACCCCGGGCTGGGTATTTCGGCTGCACCGGCGGTGCGTCACGGTGCGCGCAGGCGGCTGTTGCAGCGCGTGGCCGGCAGCGGCGAAAAAATAGAGCTGTCATGGCGTGATGGCGAAGTGCTGCGGCTGCCATCACAGATCGACCTGTTTGCAGAGCAGGCGCTCAACCGCGACCTTTATTTCTGGCTGGTGGCGCTGGCGGCAGCGGATATCGATAGCAGCCTGCCATGGATTATCAGAAACCAGCTGGCTACGCAGGCTACCCTTGAGCGCTTTCCCGGTTTGCAGAATCGCTATGCCAGGCTGGTGGCGGCTGTTATCGCCCTGCGTATCCCGCCGCAAAAACTGCCGCCTGATGAAGCGGCACAGGAAAACGCGATCCGCCAGGCTTTGCAATATCCGGGGACGGTCGGTGCCATTACGCTGGCAGCACGACCATTTCAACCAGTACCGCTGTGGCCGCATCCCTGCCCTCCGGTGAGTGCGGCGGCAACTGGCGCTGCGGGTGCAGGTTCGCCCGAGCAAGGAGGCAGCGCCGCCAATAAAAAAAGCCGGCGCAAGCACATGGCCGAGCGTACCGATGCGAAAGAAGATAAAAACGGCTTTCTCATGATGTTTCGTGCCGAGAGCCTGTTTTCATGGTCTGAGTTCGTCAAGGTGAACCGTCCGCAGGATGAGGAAGACGATGCGGAAACCGCGCAGCTGGCGGCTGAAGATATGGATATGCTCACCATTGCCCGTGATGGTAAAACCAGTGCCGCCAGTGTCAGGTTTGATCTTGACCTGCCGGCCGGTGCTGCGGATGACACGCCGCTGGGTGAAGGGGTCTTGTTGCCGGAATGGAATTGGAAAAAGCAGGTTTTGCAGCCGGATTATTGCAGCCTGCAGCAGCTGATCGCGATGGATGCAAAACCCTGTGAACTGCCGTCCGCTCTGAAAAACACTGCCAATCAGCTACGGCGCCAGTTCCAGGCGCTCACACCGGTCAGGCATTGGCTCAAAGGTCAGCAGGATGGCGATGAACTGGATATGGATGCCTGGGTGCAGCTGGCTTCTGAAAGAAACAGCACGATGCCGACATCCGAGCATGGCCTGTATCGCGCACAGGTGAATCAGGAACGTGACCTGGCCTGCCTGCTGCTTGCGGATATTTCTTTATCCACCGATGCTTATGTGTCGAACCATGCGCGAGTGATCGACGTGATCCGCGATAGCCTGCTGCTGTTCTCAGAGGCGCTGGCTGCAACCGGCGACAGTTTCGCGCTGTATGGTTTTTCATCACTCAAGCGCAGCCATGTGCGCTTTCATTACATCAAGGGGTTTGAAGAGCAATATAGCGGCCAGGTGCGTGGCCGCATCACGGCGATCAAACCCGGCTACTACACGCGCATGGGTGCGGCCATCCGCCAGGCGGCCAGTTTGCTGGTGCAGCAGAAAAAGCGCCAGCGCCTGCTGCTGATACTGACAGACGGCAAGCCGAATGACCTGGACCAGTACGAGGGGCGCTATGGTATCGAAGATACGCGCGTGGCGTTGATCGAGGCAAGAAAGCTCGGGCTGCGGCCATTCTGTGTCACCATTGATACGGAAGCCAGTGATTACCTGCCGCATTTGTTCGGGGCGGGAGGTTATGTGGTGATCCGCAACCCGGAAGACCTGCCGAAAGAGCTGCCGCTGCTTTATGCGCAGATGACGCGCTAAGCGGCTAAATCATAGCTGCGCAGCTTTTTGACATCGGTAATGGTGACGTCTTTGCCGTTGACTTCTATTAAACCCAGTTGCTGCAGTTTCGCCAGGGTACGCGAAAGTGTTTCCGGCGTCAGGTTCAGCAGCGATGCAATGGTGATTTTGCTGGCAGGCAGCGTGATATTGCTGGCATCGGGCGCATCCGCGCTGATTTGCAGCAGGTAGCCGATAAAGCGCTGTGTGCAGGACTGCAAGGACAGCATTTCTATATCCTGCACCAGTTGGTGCATTCTGATGGAAAGTCCCGCCAGCATCTTGCGTGAAAACAGCGGGTCATGATCCAGCATTGAAAATATCAGGCTCTTGGGCACGAGCAGTACCTGGGAATCGAGAATGGCCTGCGCATAGACGGGAAACTGGCGCTCCAGGAACAGGATCGCTTCCCCAAAGCTTTCACCGGGGGAAACAATACTGATGATTTTTTCACTGCCCTGCGGCGAGGTGACGCCGAGTTTTAACTGGCCTTGCAATAAAATATAAAGTCCGACCGCCGCATCCCCGCGGTTAAAAACTGAAGTGCCCCTCGGAAACTCGATCAGCTGAGAGTGTCCCGCGATGGTTTCAATCTGTTCAGCCGCCAGTTCCTTGAACATGAAAAAATCTGACAGGGTTTGCGATATGAAGGCTTTGTTCATTTTCAGACCTCTGGAAAAACGTAGCCTTGATTATGCAATGAAACCAGCGCGAATCACATAGATTTATTTTTATTGCGGATAATGCTGACGGCAAGTACCAGTATGAAAAGCATGATAGTCACTGCATGCAGCACTCCACCGGCTTTGCGCAGGTTTGCCGCATACAGGAAGTCACCGCTTAACCTGAGCAGCACGGAAACCTGCAGTAATATCAGCGGCAGGTAAAAGCTGGGGCGGTAAGGTATCTTCAGTTTCGAGATGGCCGGAAAGATCATTGGCGCATGGCCGAATATCATTGAAAATACAAAACCCACGAATATGGCATGGCTAAAGGCATCGTAACTCGACCCGGCGTACAGCTGCGGCAGGCTGACGCCAATAATGCCCGCGACCAGCAGCCATGCATAGCCGCAGATCAACGCTGCAGCGATATAGCGTGTGAGCCCCTGCTGTTTTATGGTGTGGCGTACTATATCGTTGCGTATCAGCCACAATGTCATCAGGATAAGTGAGGCCGCAAGCAATTGGAAGTCTGGCCATGCGCCGAGCGATGCAAAGCTGGCACCAGCAAAAAACAGCAACAGAGCTAACACAAATAAAATCTTGCTGCCGTAAGTGGGGCGCATGAATCTTGATAACTCAAGACGCTCGCCGACAATCGTGATCACCAGGAAGCCCATCCACCAAGGCATTACTTGTGCCGGATTAAAGCCATAAAGCCACAAAACGCAGCCCAGGCACCAGCATAGCGCTGCGAGCAGCAATGTGAAGGTGAATAGTTCGCGCTGCCTGAGAAATATCTTGATGGAAACCATGACCAGAATCGTGCTGGCTGTCGCGGCCAGTGCAGCGCCTGCGGATGGGGCGGCACCTGTAATGAATACCTCTGTGATTAATAAAAGCACCGCGCAGGCAGATGCCAGCGGCGCGAGGTATGCCCAGCGCTCACCTATTGCAACGGCACGCTCCAGGCATATGACCGTACCCAGAAAGCCGCACACCATGAGCGGCCCATGCAGCGCAAACTGTGCCGATGGTAATGGCAGCTGCCAGCCAAGGCGGGCAAGGCCGATATACATGCCGGACACCAGGCTGATAAAACCTGCCATCAGCATGGGAATGCGGTAACGCACTGCAAGATTGGTTTTCATAACGAGATACTATCAGCAAGGTTGTTGGATTTAAGTTATTTTGCTTAAGTTACTTTCTCAAACCAAACTTTGTCTAATGGTGCGTCATTCCTGCCTTCGCGCATTACTGTCAGGAATAAATTACGAGAACTTTTACCTCAAAATATCACAATTTCGTCATACCAGCCTGCGCTGGTATGACGAGGTCTCATTTTTCCAGGATTAACCAGCATTTTGGTGTTTTGACTATCCACAGCTGAATCAATCCCAGCCCAGCCGCTGTTTTGCCTGTTCGCACATCATCGCGGGCTCCCATGCCGGATCCCATACTAAATGCAGGTCAAGCGCCATACCCTCGCTGAGCGCTTTACTGACCGCGTCTTCGATGTTTTCAATCACCATCTCGGACATCGGGCAGGCGTATGAAGTCATGGTGAAGGTGACCGTGGCGGTATGGCCATGGATTTGAATGCCATAAACCAGGCCGAGGTCGATCAGGTTTTCGCCTATTTCGGGGTCTATCACGGTTTGCAGTGCTTTGTAGATGCGCTGTTCATCAGTGTTCAGTTGGTTAACAATCAGGGTCATTATCTTTGCCGGCCTTTAATGCAGTAATGCTTTCAGTGCTTCTGTAGCGTCATGGATATCTTTGTTCATCGCGTTCGACTGGAATCTGACCACGCCTTTGCTGTCCAGGATGGAAATCGTGGCATCGTGTTCATAATCCCCGGACTGTACTTTTTTATATTTGATGCCCAGCGTGACCGCCAGTTTGCGCACGGCGCTTTCGCTGCCCTGTGCCAATACCCAGGATGGCGAAGTGATGGCATGCAGCTTTGCAAATTCCGCGAGCTTTGCCGGGGTATCACGCTGCGGATCAAACGAGAATAAGGCAAAGTTTACTTTGCCGGCCTGTGCCGCAGGGAGCGCGCGTTCGATGCGCTTGATGTTCTGCACCGTGAGCGGGCACACATACTGGCATGAAGTGTAGACCATTGCCACGACGGTCGGTTTGCCACCTAGCTGCCCAAGCTGGAAAGTCTTGCCGTCTGCGGCAGTCCAGCTATCGGTGATATTGAACACGGAGTCAGTGCTTACGGTTGCAGGGTCTGGCGTTGCAAGGGAAGTTTCGTGATGATGGTGTTCGTGGTCTTCGGCGAATGCCTGGAAACGGCCTGACAAGGCACTGCATGCGAATAATAGCGATAACAGTAATTGATGTTTTAGATTCGTTTTCATTTTGCATCCTTTGCGCAACGGAATCCCAGGTTTCTGCCTGTAAAGTTGCCTTTCAGGCTTTCCCGGTATGAGTATCTCATGAAAGCGGCATAATCGCCGAGATTGCTGGCGTTAAGGCTGCCGCTGCCGCAAAACAGGTTTTTGTCACCGGAGTTTCTTGAATCCGGTGGTGCCATATAGCTGTTGAAATCGGCCGTCCATTCCCATATCAAACCCACGAGATCGAATATGCCAAAGCCGTTGGCCGGTTTAGATCCGACTGCCGGTAACTCCTGGTTGGGCACCGAATACCAGTTGATGATCTGTTTCTGCAGGTTTTCCTGATCGCGGCCGTTATCGGTCAGGGCGTATTCCCATTCATCGGTTGAAGGCAGGCGTTTATCCTGCGCTTCACAGTATGCCTCTGCCGCGAACCAGGACACATTCACCACCGGTTTGTCGAGGTCTGCCGTATCGGCCGAGCCTTGCGTATTCTGCCAATGTGCAAGGTAATGCGAGTCGGTGAAAATCTTCCTGATATTCGATTTATGCCAGGCCGGGTGTTTGTTTACAAATGCCTGGAACTTGCGGTTGGTCACCGGGGTGGCATCCAGCCAGAACGCGTTGATGGCTTGTGCTGCGGCTGAACTGCTGTTCGCATTGTCTTTTTTCAGGAAGAACGGCGTAAAGCTCCCCTCCGGAACCAGCACCATATCTTCTGCTGATACTGCCGCCGTCGAGATGAGGGCGGTAGACAGTATCAGCGCGGATATGAAGGTTGGCTGCCTAGTCTTCATGTTTCACGGGGTTGATACGGTGTTTTTTTACATCTTCCGGCGTGACTTCATCACCGCCGTTGCCCCAGTTATTGTAGATATAGGTCAGGACATTGGCGACTTCCTCATCGTTCAGGCTCCATGAAGGCATCACACCGTTATACTCATTGCCGTTTACTACCAGCTTGCCTTGCAGGCCGCCGGTAACCGCTTTGATAGCCGGTGCTGTGCTGCCTGACAGATAGTCTGACTTAGCCAGTGGCGGGAATGCCTGCGGTACGCCTGCGCCGGAAGTCTGATGGCAGGCGGCACAGTTGGTGTTGTAGATGCCCTCGCCCAGTTTCACGCGATCCGCTTTGGTCTTGGCTGTCGGTGCCTGTGCCTGGGATGCTACGGTGTTTCTCATGCTGGTGCCCTCCGGCAGGTATACTTCATCAGTCATCTTGCCGGAGTAGATAGCCTTGTCTTCATCGCCGGAGACTTTAAGCATGCCTAAAGCCCCTTTGTTGAATGCCCTGGTGAGTGAGTGATCCACCATGATGTATGTACCGGGTACATTCACCTTGAACTCCATATAAGCGGCACCGCCGGCAGGAATCATCGTGGTCTGTATGTTTTTGGCGGGGCTGGCGGTGTTGCCTTCGTGATGGACCTTGTCAAATATCTCGCCGATGACGTGGAAAGATGAGGTCAGGTTAGGGCCGCCCACGCCGACAAACAGCCGCACAGTGTCGCCTTTCTTGGCTTTCAGGGCATTGTCACCGGTTAATGAACCAGCTGCACCGTTAAATACGACATATTCAGGTTCTTCTTCAATCGCTTTGACCATGCTGAATGGCTGTAAACCTTGCTCGCCGTTTTTGCCCTGGGTGTAGAAATCGCCCTGCATCACATAGAACTCATGGTCAACTTTAGACATGCCTGCTTTAGGCTCGACCAGAATCAGGCCGTACATGCCGTTAGCCACGTGCATGGCTACCGGTGCGGTAGCGCAGTGGTAAACGTACAGGCCCGGGTTGAGTGCCTTGAATGAAAATACCGAGCTATGGCCTGGCGCCGTCAGGGATGCTGCCGCGCCGCCACCGGGGCCGGTGACCGCATGCAGGTCAATATTGTGCGGCATTTTGTTGTCCGGATGGTTGTTCAGGTGAAATTCCACTTCATCCCCCTCGCGGATGCGGATGAATTTCCCCGGCACTTTGCCGCCGAAAGTCCAGAAGGTATAACTGACGCCATCAGCCAGGCGGCCTTCCACTTCTTTGACCTCCAGGTTCACGATCACTTTGGCCGCATGTTTTCTGGTAATGCGCGGAGGCACTGCAGGCGCATCGGTCAGTATCGCGATTTCCTGACCGGAGATTTTACTGCCGGCGGCTTTAGGTGCTGGCGCCGCCTGGGTCAGGCCAGTCATGCACAGTGCTGCTCCCAAAGCAAATAGTCTAATCTTTTTCATGATTTCCTCTTTCTGTTTTTATTTATTTCATCCAAATAAAAGACCAGTGAACGGAATAAATTGATGAATATGAACTACTGTAATGTCATATTAGTGAGGCCGTATGCAATATAAATTGATGCGCGTCAATTTTCTGAAATTAATCTATTTTGGCAGTGTGGATTTAATCGTTATTAAAGCACTATTTCAGGCAACCTATCATGCAATCGATGGATAAGGCATATTATTTTTTCGATTAACTCAAGAGCGCTGTTGACTGACAGGCCTGTTAGCAGTATATTGCCGGCCTTCGGCGTGTAGCGTAGCCTGGTAGCGCGCCTGCTTTGGGAGCAGGATGTCGGGAGTTCGAATCTCTCCACGCCGACCAGATTTAACCAAGTTTAATTTAACCTGGTTTGAATGATGGGCGGCAGAGTCCATCAGTAAAAAAAGGAGCTCAGGCTCCTTTTTTTATGTCTGAAACATCCGTTAATTGCCAATAGGCGCGTCGGGCTATTCTTTTGCCGCCTTCGGTTTTTCCGGTTCGTTTGCAACGCCATGCGGCACATGCCCGGTGGCTACATGCTGGCGTGCCGAGTCGCAGTGTTTGCGCTGGTCATCAAAGAAAATATCTGCACCGAATGCTTTAAGAAATACGCCTTTGTCTTTCCCGCCCAGAAACAGGGCTTCATCAATCCGGATGTTCCATGCGCGCAAGGTGCGTATGACGCGTTCATGTGCAGGTGCGGCGCGTGCCGTAATCAGCGCGGTGCGTATCGGTGATGCGTTTTCCGGGTAATCCAGCTGGATCTGGTGCAGCATCGCCAGAAAATTCTTGAATGGCCCGCCTAATAAAGGCTGTTTGGCGGCCTGTGCTTCGTTGTCCTGAAATGCATCAAGGCCGCTTTGCTTGTAAATGCGTTCGGATTCATCCGAGAACAGTACCGCATCCCCATCAAAAGCGATGCGTAATTGCGATGGGTGTGTCGCATCCATCACCTCCGCACCGGTTGATGACATGATGGTTGCCGCTGCAAACCCGGCTTCAAGCGCCTTGCGTACGTCATCCGGGTTGGCGGAAAGGAACAGGTGGGCGCCAAAAGCCGGGATATAGCGGTCTGTGCTGGCACCTTTGGTAAATGCGGCACGCCCGATATCAAGCTGATGATGCTGGATGGAATTAAAGATCCTCAAACCGGTATCGGCACTGTTGCGTGACAGCAGGATCACTTCTACCCGCGGGTTGGCCGGGTCGACCGTGTTAAGTGCGAGTAGTTTCTTGACCAGGTTAAAGGCGACGCCAGGTTTGAGCGGTACGTCTTCATGGTCGATCTGGTGCCGGCAGTAGGCATCCACGCCTGCGTTCTCAAAGATGGCGTGACTCTCATCCAGGTCGAACAAGGCGCGTGACGAAACGGCAATCACAAGTTTCTCGGCTAACAAGTTACTCAATCAGTATCCATTCTTGAAATGATGTGCGCTACGTTCTGCCATGCATTAAAGTGCATGCCCTGAGTACGGCAGGCTGTCAGTTTGCGTTTGATTCTTACCGAGTTTTTTAGAAAGGTAAAGCGATTTATCGGCCCTGTTCAATAAGGCATCCAATGAGTCGTTGTGGCCTTGCCACTCGGCAATGCCAATGCTGGCTGACCAACCGCTGCGATTGGGGGCGCTGGCGGCAAGATGGATGCGCTCCGATGAAAACAAAGCTTCTTTGATCGATGTGTTGGGCAGGATGATCAGGAACTCATCACCGCCAAAGCGGCTTATCTGGTCGGTTTCCCGTATGGCGGCTTTGGCTTTCTGTGCGAAATCAACGAGCACTTTGTCCCCTTCCAGGTGGCCGTAAGTATCATTGATATTTTTAAAGTTATCCAGATCAATCATCATGATTGAGAAAGTTTGATGATAGCGCCGTGCGCGGCTGATTTCTTTTTCCAGCTCCCGGGTTGCGGTCTTTTTATTCAAGCAGCCTGTTAAATCATCATGATGGCTCATGTATTCGAGGTCCTGATGCAGCTTTTCAGTAGCCAGCGTGATGTAGCTGATGGTCGCCAGTGGAATCATGACTGCCGGCGTGGCCAGGAAGATGAGCTGCGAGATTGATGAGTCAAGTACGCTGGCGGGGGCGTCGTAACCCAGTGCCAGGCTCGCGACGCGGATTATCCTGGTGATGATCATGCCTGCCAATGCAAGGATCAGCATGTTCCTGCCTGTAGTGTCCGGGAGCTTTTTCAATACCAGAACGAGTTGGTCAACCGTGACCACAAGCGTAAATAGACTTAAACAGACAACCCTGATTGCGATATTGGGCTGTATATAGGTAAACCATGCGAATAGCAGGATATATACGCAGACGAACAAGAGCATCAGTTTGATGTTATATGCACCGGCGCCTGCGAATTTCCGGGTGCCGGAGTTCATCATCATGAAGCAAAGCAGGATCAGCAGATTGGCCAGAACGATACTTAACAGATCCGGGATATGGCCTCTAGCCAGGAATAAGGGCAGCGAAAGCGCCAGGAGAAAGGAGGACTGATACCATTGGCTCAGGCCATGAATGCTCTTGGGGTAATTGCGGGCAATCACGAATAATATGCCGCTCATGATCAATGCTATAGAAAATGAGATAACTAGAATAACTGCGGATGTGACCATGCCGGATTCGAATATCAATATGTGTTAATTGTTTAGAGTGATTGCTGCACAATGGCCGTCTGCGATCAGTCACTGAGCAGTTGGATATTACCTCTAGTCAGTCTGTCCGTGATAGCTGTTTTTGAAATTCGGTTTTTTTGCAATATGGATCTGCCGGCAGAAACGGTATTTTTATGTAGCTGTCGGTCATTATTCTCATGGCATATTACGCTATTATGTATCGCATACTAGATTCGGTAGCAGGGGGCATATGTTTCTTATAGAACTGATTAATAATGTTTCATTATTAGTTGTGCTGACCATGCTTTTCAAAATCACGGTGTCAAGGTATAAGGTCGACGCCGTGTCGCAAAGACTCGTGTTCGGGCTGATATTCGGCATTGTAGGGCTGATCGGTATGATGACGCCGCTCCATTACGCTGATGGCATCATATTCGATGGGCGCTCGATCATATTATTTGTCGCGGGCCTGTTTGGCGGGCCGGTCGTTGCGATTATCAGCGCCTCAGTTATCGGCGCTTACCGGATATGGCTCGGTGGTGTCGGTGTTTATGTCGGCATGACCGTTATCACCGTTTCTGCCGCGCTGGGTGTGTGCTGTTATTGCTACCGGAGAAAATCTAAAATCAATTTCAGCCTGTTGCAGTTGTTCGTGTCCGGTTTTACGGTACATGTGATCGTGCTGCTGCTTTTCCTGCTGCTGCCGGGCATGAGTGGCATCAAAGTCGCGATGGCGCTGGGCCCTACGGTTTTATTGATCTATCCGGTGGCGACCTTGCTGGTTTGCCTGCTGTTCCAGGATTATGATGAGAAAGAAGATGTAAGGCGTGATCTGCATCGCCTGGCCTATTACGACTCTGTGACGGCACTCCCCAACCGGTTATTCCAGGTTGAGAATATCAACCGCTGTTTAGGAACATGTAAAACGCCTGAGCGTCAGGGCGCACTGATACTATTTAGCATTGATCGCTTCAAAACAATTAACGATGCACGCGGACATGCCGCCGGCGATATGCTGCTTTGTGCATTGGCAGACAGGCTTGCAACGGTGATTGATCCTGAATATACCTTGGCCAGGAATACGGCCGGCGAGTTTTCAGTGCTGTTGAATGGCGTATTCGAAAAATCCCGGGATATTGATGTGTTTGCGCTCAATATGGCCAACAAGATTCACACCGCGCTTAAGTTCCCGGTTTATCTCGGGAAGGATGAGGTTTTCATTTCGACCAGCATCGGGATCGCGACGTTTCCCAAGGCGGATGGAGACAATGCGGGAGATATATTGCGCCGCGCCGATACGGCAATGCACCAGGCACGACATGATGGCGGTAACCAGACGACGCTGTTTGAGCAGACGATGGCAAGCCATGTGGAGCAGAAATTCCAGATCGAGCGCGAGTTGCGCAAGGCGATTACGGCAGGTGAGTTAAGGCTTTATCTGCAATCGCAGGTGAATGCATCAGGCGCGGTCATGGGGGCAGAGGCGCTGGTGCGCTGGCAGCACCCAACGCGGGGGCGTGTCCTGCCTTCAATGTTTATTGCTGTTGCGGAAGAAACGGACCTGATTGCGGATGTTGATGCGTGGGTGCTTACAGAGGCGTGTAAAGTCCTGGCCAGTAATGAAACCTATCATCGGCCGATCAGTATTTCGGTTAATATCAGCCCCAGGCATTTCCGGAAAGCCGGGTTCGTTTCAAATGTGAAGCAGATTCTTTCCGATACCGGGGCTGACCCTACGCATCTTAAGCTTGAAATCACCGAGAGCCTGCTGATTCATAACGTGAATGATGTGATCGCCAAAATGCTGGAGCTGACAGCACTGGGCATTCACTTCTCGCTGGATGATTTCGGTACCGGCTATTCTTCGCTCAGCCATTTAAAACGCCTGCCGATCCATGAGTTAAAGATTGATAAAACATTTGTGCAGGATGCACCGACAGACCCGGACGATGCCGCACTGGTCGAATCCGTGCTGGCGATCGCCAGGCATATGAAGCTGGGCGTTGTGGCCGAGGGTGTGGAAACCATCGAGCAGGCCGCATTCCTGAACGCCAGGGCAGAGGTGCTGCACCAAGGCTATTTATATAGCAGGCCAGACCCCGCGGATGTCTGGGTAAGCAAGCTCAGTCAGTCTGAACAGATGCGTTCGGCCAAATTAAATCGGCAAAGCTAGCGGCGCCGGCAATATGCGGCAGGTCAGGCTGCGTACACCGAGGCATGCCGGACATTGGCGGCATGCGGCTTATGGTGCTAAACTTCAATGCAGGCGGGGACGACCCCGCCGGTAAGCTTATCTTTAGGGACGACCCAATATTGTTGAGAGGTGTTTTTTTATGAGTTGGGCTATTCTGGTTGCAGCCGGGCTGCTGGAAGTCGTATGGGCAGTAGGTTTGAAGTACACGTACGGTTTTACGAAATTCTGGCCGACATGCGGTACAGTGCTGGCCATGGTACTGAGTGTAGGGCTGCTGGGCGTTGCAATGAAATCACTGCCGGTGGGCACCGCCTATGCTGTTTGGGTTGGAATCGGCGCAATCGGCACCGCAATCTGCGGCATATTCTTATTTTCCGAAGCCGTTAACGCTGGCAGGGTGCTGAGTCTGGCGCTCATTTTTGCCGGAATTATCGGTTTGAAGCTGTCTACGCCAATATAAGGTTTTGTTAAGGGTTAAGGGGGATGGTCTACCAAGCCCCCTTATGGACAGTCAGACCTATATGGAATGGTGCAGCACCAGCTGGTCCAACCTTTGTGCCAGCGCAGGCGCAATAGGCTCCGGGCTTTCACATAAGCCAATAATCAAGGTGCAATTGTCAGATGTGGATTCATTGATCTGGTCAAGCACATCATGCGCAGTATCCCCCAGTAAATCCAGATCCATAATGATGGACTCAGGCTGCCGGTCTTTCAGCCATGCCATAGCGTCATGCCGGTGTGCTACATGCCATATCGTGTATTCATCGCTCATTTTGTGGATGATATTGTCGCTTATGGCAGCGTCTGCGCATATTAATAATAAATTACTCATCAGTGGTATCAATGCCTCATCAAATCGTTTGTGTGTTCATGGCTGTGGCGATTAAAAACCAGTGAGCCCGGTTCCGGGTTTTTAATCGCAAATGGCACCATAGCCGGAGCGGCCTTAGGCTGCATCCGGCCATGGTGATTAAAGGGGTTTATCGGGGAGCGGGAACGGAGCCCGTTTCAAAAAGAATAATATCTTCTATGGCGCGCTGTGCATTTTGCGGGTGCATGGCGGCGTTAAAAACTTTTTTGGCGTGTTTAACCCAATTGTCGAATATCGGTTCATATTCACCTTTGAATATCAGGTAAAGCGGCGTGTTCCTGGCAAAGTTTTTGATGAAGGCGTCCATTTCTTCGCTTAAGCCGCCAAACCAGATCAAATCCGTATCAACAACCAGTATCGTGCAACATTTATCCAGCAGGAATTCGCTGCCCCGCTTCAGCATTGCCAGCAGGCTGATGCCTTCCGTTGTCCATCCGATGTTTCTGAAGCTGGTATCCAGCTGATTGGTCAAGTTAAGTTCATCAGAAATAATCAGTGCTTTAGACATATCGATCCTTTTTTAAATAAAACATAAAACGCTGCATCACGTTATTGGATGCATACCGATCCCCTTGTATATATTTTTGTACAAATGTATTTATATACTATTGTACAAATGCATTCGTCGCAATACAATCAATCACGATCTGATGCAGCCTGAAACTGATGTGCCGCGGGCGTCATATCCGCAGAGTTCTGATATATCAAGTGTTGACCGGGGTTGCCATTGCACGGACGGCAGGATTGCATCGCAGCAGGTTTTATCCTAAGACGCACATTAAGAAATTAAATTCATTATGAATAAAATCCAAGGCAGTGCCAGCCCCAGAAATTCAGCACTTGATGTACTGAAATTGTTTCGAATCATATTCAAGTCGGCCAACCGTCATTTTCATGAGATCGAGAAAGTTGCCGGTGTCGGCGGAGCATCATTGTGGGCGCTGGCCGAGGTAGCGGAGACCGACAAATTGACCGTGACCGAGCTGGCAAACCGCATGTCGATCCACCAGTCTACCGCCAGCAATCTGCTGGACAAGCTGGGGTCAGAGGGATATATCGAAAAGGTCAAGAGCACCAGTGACCGCAGGGTGGTTCATGTCATGCTCACGGAGCAAGGCCGCGCCACCCTGGAAAAAGCGCCGCTGCCACATCGCGGTATGCTGCCGGATGCCCTCATGCGTCTTAGTCCGACAACCCTGGCGGAGCTGAACCAGCACTTGCTTGCGCTAGTTGCCGGCATGGAAGGTACGCAGGCCGGCGCGGCATTTGAACCTTTGGGTAAGGCTTGAGGGTTAGCGCAGCGGCTGTTTCGGCATATAGCGAAAGCATCGCGGAGCCAGTCAGTATCCGGCCAGGGCCTGCCTTCCACAGTTTCTGTGGATAACGCTGTGGGGTGCATGGGGAAACAGGCGCTAAGCTACTGGTACGTTTAAGAAAGTCCGGATGGGGGAAACTTTAAGCAAAGCTGGCGCGGCATCAAACAAAAAAGCCCGGCAAGTGCCAGGCTTTTGATAGTACGTGAACAATAATTATTTGTTCATTACGTACATGGTCACTTCGAAACCGAAGCGCATTTCAGTCGCTGCTGGTTTTGTCCACATAATATTCTCCTTGCTGTTGACCTGTTACAACGACAGGTTGTCGTGTATGTATGACTGCATTATGAACTTCATGTTCTCAGCGGCACTATTGCCGATCATGAATGCAGGCTAAGTAAAATCATTAAACAGCGGATGGGTATACTGCTGGTTCCTGCATTGGGCTTTAAGCCATGGCATCCGTCTGATTGCGGTGTATGATGAATGGTCTGGTTTAAATGTGGGGAATGTTGAAATGGCCGATTGCTGTGAGAATAAAGCCTGCGCACTGGAAGCCATGAAAGTGAAACAGTCTAAAATTCTAAAGATTGTATTGCTGATCAATATCTTTCTGTTCTGCCTGACGGCTTTTTACGGCTGGGCTGCAAACTCAACCGGCCTGATGTCCGAGAGCATTGATGATTTTGGTGATGCTGTCACATATGCATTAAGTTTATATGTCGTATATAAAAGCAATCAGGTGAAAGCAAAGGTTGCCTTTGTTAAAGGCTGCCTGATACTGCTGGGTGCGCTTTTCGTGTTAAGCCAGGTTGTGCTGCACCTGATTGATAACACGGTACCTGTTTTTGAAACGATGGGTGCTGTTGCATTCGTCGCGTTGCTGCTGAACTTCAGCTGTTATTTTTTGCTTACAAAATACCGGGAACAGGACATCAATATGCGTTCTGTCTGGGAATGCTCCAGAAACGATATATTGAATAATGTTGCCATCATGGTTGCTTCAATCCTGGTATGGATCACGAACCTGGGGTGGGCTGACATCGCAGTGGGATTGGTGTTGTCAGTGATGCTGCTTGGCTCATCTTTCAGGGTTTTGAAAGCCTCTTATTCCCAGATGCGCTCTAAGTAAGCGCTTGCTATCTTCAGGACTGCTTATTTAACTGGCCAGGCAGTTCTGCAACTGAATCAATCGTGAGGTCCGGAATTACGGCAGATTGCTCAGCGTAGCTTTGGCGGTACTTGCCGGTTCTGACCAGGATCCCTTTCAGGCCGGCATTCTGCGCACCTCCGATGTCCACATCGATATCGTCGCCTACCATGGCAACCTCGTGCGCATTCAGCCCCATATGGTTCAAAGCGATCTGGAAAAAATCGATAGAAGGTTTTCCGATAATCATGGCTTTCGTGCCGCTGGCGTATTCCAGGCCATCGATAAATCCGCCGATATCCATTTGCAGGCCATGCTCGGTCTGCCAGAAGCGGTTTTTATGGATGGCAATCAGTTTTGCGCCGCGCACCAGGCAGCTGAAAACTTCATTGAGCAGCTGGTAAGACCAGGCATCGCCAATATCGCCTACGATGATGTGGTCTGCTTCCGTGTCAGATTGGCGGAATCCGCCAAAATCTTTTTTTACGTCATCTGCCAGTAAAAAACGGCAGACCGGGTCTTTAAGCCCCTTGAGGTAAAGCTGGGTGGCCTGAGGGGCGCTGATGATCTCATGTTCGGGAATGGCGAAACCGAGCCGGCTGATTTTCTGATGCAGGGATGAAAGTGATAAGGTGCTGGTATTGGTAACAAAGCGGCATGGAATGCCGCTGGCCCGTATATCTGCAATCGCCTGGATGGCTCCTTCAATCGGGGTAGAGCTAACAAAGAGTACACCATCCAGGTCGAATAGAATGCCTTTGACAGCGGGTAGCGTGTTCATTTTGGCTTCTCCTGTAGCACGGATACAGTTCAAATTATAAAGCTGCCTGACTGAAATAGGACAGCTTTACGCGGCGCTTGTTGCAGAATTTAGTTTGGCTTTGATTTGTTCCGGTTCTGCTTTGCCGGAAGTTTATATGCAGATGCAATCATCATGGACAGCAAACAAATGATCGCTTAAAGTCTTAAATAGCACACTTTATGAATAATTTAGGTATAATGCGCACCCAGTTAAGTACATCAGTCCAGTACTTAATCAGTACCCTGCCGGATTAGCTCAGTTGGTAGAGCAGCGCACTTGTAATGCGAAGGTCGTCAGTTCGATTCCGACATCCGGCACCATCTTTTTTACCTCCCTTGAATATCGTTCTGGATATGCAGTTTCTGGATAGCAGTCTAAAGTACCGGATACAAGCCGCAGACATTGACTTCGGCCAGGTTGCGGCACACTGGTAAGCATTCGCCATGTCTTTATCGCTACCCTCAGGCATGACAAAAGCGCTTTCGCTCAAACAGCCTTATGCATGGCTGATTGCCAATGGCTATCAGCTGGTGGATGACCGCAGCTGGGGCACCCAGTATCGCGGGCCGATTCTGATCCATGCCAGCAAAGGCCTCTATGAAGAGTATTACCGCTACATCAAAACCCATACGGATGTTCCTATCCCTGACCGGGATAAGCTCGGCCTCGGTGGCGTGGTCGGCATCGCCAACCTGGTGCTTTGCTGCCGCCCCGGCGAGCTGCCGCAAGGCATCAGCCGTGAGCAGCGCGTGCACTTCGGCGGTGTGCATCAGGAGTATTTCGGTTTCCTGTTTGAGAAGGCCAGGCCGCTGCCGCTGATGCCATGTCCGGGAAAGCTGGGAATTTTCGAGATTGACCTGCCTGCCTTATTGGCCGCACCGCCAGCCGCGCAGGCGGACCTGTTTTAGGCCCGCAGCTGCAGCCTGGTATGCAGAGTGCCTGCCAGGCGTTTGCAAGCGATTGATTCTTGGCAGTAGTTTTATTATTCCGCCAGGATTTTACTACGTGTCAGACCGTACATACTTGCGACTGCCTTTAATCCATACTTATGTGTGTTTACACATTCTGATATGGAGTAAATCGCTATGAATAATGTCGACTTACATGATAAAGGGAATAGCCCCGCTAGCGCCGGGCAGCAACTGGTGGCCGATCTCAATGTGGTACTGTCGGATGTGGATGCCTTGATCAGGGCTACCGCTCACCAGCGCGGAGCCGAGATAGTGAAAGTGCGGACTAAGGCGTCGGATACCGTAGATACGATTAAAGCCAGGATGGCTGATGCAGAAACTGCGTTTTTCAATAAAGGCAGGCAAGTATCGAGAATGGCGGATGATTACGTGCGGGAAAGCCCGTGGCGGAATCTGGGCATCGTTGCCGGCGTGGGTTTACTGATCGGGCTCTTGATCGGTCGGCGCTAACGCGGGTTTCAGCATCTGCGCCAAGACGGCAAAAGCCGATGTTAAATAGGAGCAAAAAATGCGCTATTTATTGATTGTATTATCTTTATTTTTCGGTGTGGCGACCTCGTCGTGCGTCAGTACCTACCCCCCGGATCGTGTCTCAGTCAGTGTAGGTATCAATGTACCGGTGTTTCCGCATCTTGTTCTGGTACCGGGCTACCCTGTTTACTATGACCCGGGGATTAGCCTGAATTATTTCTTTTATGACGGTTTGTACTGGGTGTTTTCCGGTGACCGCTGGTATGCAAGCAGCTGGTACAACGGGCCATGGGGGTATGTAGAGCATTATCGCGTGCCTTTGTATGTGCTGCGTGTCCCGGTGCGTTACTACCGTCAACCGCCACCTTATTTCCGCGGCTGGCGTGCAGATGCTTCGCCTCGCTGGGATGAGCGCTGGGGACGTGACTGGGAGCGCAGGCATATTGCCCCTGACCAATGGAACCAGCGTAATGCGCCGGAACCGGCGCCTATTCCTGGTTATCAGCGGCAATACTCCGGCGACCGCTATCCGCGAGAGGATGAACGTCAGCACTCGATCCGTGATGAGAACTATCGTTACCAGCCACGCGAGCCCATTACGCAGGAGCGCTTCAGGCAGCCGGGCAAGGGTCGTGACAGGGGTGATGGCGGGCGTTGGCAAGACCGTTAGCGGTCAATGACTCTATGCCGGGGTGTCTGCGGGCAACCCGGCAACAGGTTTAATTTACGCGCGAACCAATTCTGCAAGCCATATGCCTGTAGAATCACTGATAGCACCTATGCCGTTTCCCGCCGGGAAACCGCTGAATCATTAACAGACCCTGCATGAAACCTGAAGACCTACAGCTTTTAGTCAGCTATGCAATGCCTTATGGTAAATATAAAGGCAGGCTGCTTGCCGACCTCCCCGGGCAGTACCTGAACTGGTTCGCGCGCGAAGGTTTTCCTGCGGGTGAGCTTGGCAGGCTGCTGGCGCTGATGCAGGAAATCGATCATAACGGGTTATCGCATCTGCTTGAACCCTTGCGCGCCAGAACTGTCACCTGAGTGTCATCAAACTTTTTTATCGTTGAAATAGAATATCTGATACGGTAATTTTCTCGATAAGATATACTGTTTTCTATTTTAAAGAATCGAAATTAATTTTTGGATTGCGAGGCCACTCATCATGATTACCTTAAATATCAATGGTAAAGAAGAACAACTCGATGCACCGGAAGACATGCCTATTTTATGGGCACTGCGCGACATCGTCCATCTGACAGGTACCAAATTTGGCTGCGGAATGGCGCAGTGCGGCGCGTGTACCGTGCATCTGGATGGTCAGCCCATACGCTCATGCATTACGCCGGTTGCTGCGGCAGCGGGTAAAAAAATCACCACGATAGAGGATATCCACAATGACAAAGTCGGCCAGGCCGTGCAGGAGGCGTGGGGCGAGGTCGACGTAGTGCAATGCGGCTATTGCCAGTCAGGCCAGATCATGGCTGCGACCGCGTTGCTGACTGCCAACAAGAATCCGACAGATGCAGACATTGATGCCGCCATGAGCGGTAATATCTGCCGTTGCGGTACCTACCCGCGTATTCGTGCTGCCATTCATGAAGCAGCAAGCAAATTAGCTTAAGGAGCCCAACCATGACTGCCCCTTTAAATATTTCAAGACGTACTTTTATCAAAGCTACCGCACTGGTTGTCGGCGGGCTGGTGATCGCCTTTAACATTCCTAACGCCAAGCGCTTCCTGCTGCCTGGCGCTGCGCCTGAAATTGCGGGGGCAGATGCCGGCAAGCTGCCGGCACCGAATGCTTTTCTGCGTATCGGTACCGATAATACGATTACCGTGATGCTTGCACATAGTGAAATGGGTCAAAGTATCTGGACGACTTTGCCGATGCTCATCGCTGAAGAACTGGATGCCGACTGGAGCAAAATCAAGGTAGAACATGCCAAAGCCGCCCCGGAATACGTCCATACCGCTTATGGTATCCAGATCACGGGCGGTTCTTCGACCACGTGGTCGGAGTTCGACCGCTATCGCCAGGCGGGCGCCCTGACCCGTGCGCTGCTGGTTGCTGCCGCCGCTGAAGAGCTTGGTGTCGCAGCGGCTGGTTTGAAAACAGAAAATGGCTTTGTCATCAGCGGTGACAGGAAAATCAGCTACGGCGACCTGGCTGAAGCAGCCGCGAAGCTGGAAACACCAAAAGCAGTGACGCTGAAAACGCCGGCAGACTGGAAAATCATCGGCAAGGCGACTAAACGCCTGGATGGTCCCGAGAAAATCAACGGCACGGCAATATTCGGCCAGGACATTCATTTCGAGGGCTTGAAAACAGCGATGGTCGCGCGCTCCCCTGTGTTCGGCGGGTCAGTGAAGTCGTTTGATGCGACTGCCGCCAGGCAGATTAAAGGCGTACAGAATGTAGTGCAGGTGCCTACCGGTGTGGCAGTGATTGCAGACAATTACTGGGCTGCAAAACAGGGTCGCGATGCGCTCAAAGTGGAGTGGGATCTGGGGCCTAATGCCGGCCTTGATTCACAGAAGATGCTCGAAGAGTATCGCGGTTTAGCCGCCAAGGAAGGATTGCCGGCAGCGAAAGCAGGTGATGCCAAAGCTGCGATCTCCAAGGCAGCGAAAGTCATTGAAGCCGAATATGTCCTGCCTTACCTGGCGCACTCGCCCATGGAGCCGCTCAATTGCGCCGTCAGGATTTCTGGTGATGGCTGTGAAATCTGGACTGGTACCCAGATGCAAACCACAGACCAGCAGGCCGCTGCAAAGATATTAGGCTTGAAGCCCGAGCAGGTGAAGATCAATACCGTATTCCTGGGCGGTGGCTTTGGCCGCCGCGCTAACCCGGCTGCGGATTTTGTGTCCGAAGCCGTGCAGGTGGCAAAAGCTGCCGGCGTGCCGGTTAAAACGGTATGGAGCCGCGAAGACGATGTCAAAGGTGGCTATTACCGCCCTATGTTCCTGCATAAAGCCAGGATCGGCGTGGATGCCGATGGCATGCCTGCCGCATGGGAGCATGTAGAGGTTGGCCAGTCCATCATGCTGGGCACGCCGTTTGAGGCATTTCAGATCAAGGATGGCGTTGATGCAACCTCGGTTGAAGGCGTGGCGGATTCGCCTTATGTGAAAGCGATTGCGGATCATCATGTGAGCCTGCATACGGTAAAAGCCGGTATCCCGGTGCTGTGGTGGCGCTCGGTCGGACATAGCCATTCCGCTTTTGCGATGGAAAGCCTGGTTGATGAACTGGCGCATGCAGCAGGTAAAGACCCGCTGGAGTATCGCCGTGCGTTGTTGAAAGCGCATCCGCGCCACCTCGCGGCGCTTAATCTTGCCGCTGAAAAAGCGGATTGGGGCAAACCATTGCCAAAAGGCGTTTTCCGCGGCATTGCCGTGCATGAGTCATTTGGCAGTTATGTAGCGCAAGTGGCTGAGGTTTCGGTCAGCAAGGGTGCGGTGAAGGTGCACCGGGTAGTGTGCGCGATTGACTGCGGCTTGTCCGTGAATCCGGATTCACTGAAAGCACAGCTGGAATCATCGGTTTCATACGGGTTGGGTGCTGCGCTGCAGAGCGAGATCACGTTCAAGGATGGCATGGTGCAGCAGTCAAATTTCCACGATTACAAAGTGATGCGTATGGCGGATATGCCTAAGGTGGAAGCGCATATCGTGCAAAGTACCGAAAAAATGGGCGGTGTAGGCGAGCCTGCGGTGCCGCCTGTGGCACCGGCAGTCGCCAATGCCATTTTTGCGGCTACCGGTAAGCGTATCCGTAGCCTGCCGATTGGCAACCAGCTGGCGTAATATCTTGAAGTCGCTGGACTGGGAAGTATTGACGCGCGTCGTCGAATGGCTTGATAACGGCTACAAAGTGCATCTGTTCACCGTGGTGCAGACTTGGGGCTCTGCTCCGCGTCTGCCTGGCGCCTTGCTGGCGGTGCGTGAGGATGGCCATCTGATAGGCTCGGTATCCGGTGGCTGCGTAGAGGATGACCTGGCGGACAAAGCGCGTCATCGGCAGTTGCCGCAGCTGCCGTCCGTGATCGAGTACGGTATCAGCAGCCATGATGCACAGCGCTTCGGCATTCCGTGTGGCGGCCGCCTGCAGATAGCGGTAGAGCCTTTGCACGATGCTGCACAGATCAAGTCCTTATTGCAGGGTATCGAGCAGCGCAAACTAATCAGGCGTTCCGTTCATCTCGGCAGCGGTCGGGCAAGGTTGGCTGAAGTTGACCCGGAAGGGCCGCCGCGTATCGAAGATGACTGGTTCCACAGCTATTTCGGACCGCAATGGCGTTTGCTGATTATCGGCGCTAATCAGTTGGGTTCCGTACTGGCGAGCATGGCGCAGGTGCTGGACTTTGACGTGCTGATCTGTGATCCGCGGGTAGAGATGCGCGAGGAGTGGCATGTGGAAGGCGCCGGCTGGGTTTATGCCATGCCTGATGATGCAGTGCTCGAAATCGATCCTGATGCTTACACTGCGATTGTCGCCGTGACACACGACCCCAAGCTTGATGACATGGCATTGCTGGAAGCGCTCAAATCCGATGCGTTTTATGTGGGTGCGTTAGGCTCACAGAAAAATCAGGAAAAACGGCGCGAACGCATGCGCATGTTTGACCTGAGTGAAGCTGAGATCGCAACCCTGCATGGCCCGGTTGGCTTGCCTATCGGCAGCCGCACGCCTGCAGAAATCGCGATCGCGATACTAGCCGAGCTGATTCAGGTACGGGCACAGCAGTCAAAACGGAACCAGGCTCCGGCTAAGTGTGCGGCTTAACGGCCAGGTCTGCCAGGGTGTCGATATCCGCCAGGATGCCTGCGTCGCCGCATTCCAATAGCTTAACCTGATCTGCGTGCCGTTTAAGTATAGCGCGGGCGCCTTCATCTCCCGTCAACTGTTCAAGCTCGCTGCGAAACTTTGCCGAAAACCCTACCGGATGTCCGCGCTGCCCCTTGCAGATGGGTGCCACGATACCCGCTCCCGCAGTCAGTTCCTGCGCCACTGCACGGATGGTTTGCTGGCTGATATACGGCATGTCGGCCAGCGCCACTACAAAGCCTGTGCCGGATTCATCGAACCGGGACGAATAGCGCACCACATAGGATAAACTGTCTGCCATTCCAGTCTGCTGCGGGTCGCAGAAAACGATTTTTAATCCCGCACGTTCCAATAACCCTGCCAGCGCTTGATTATCAGGTCTGAGCACTGCAATGGTCAGCGGAATGGCCGTGACCAGGTTTTCGGCGGCAACCAGTGCGATCGGGCGGCCATCTTCTAATGGATGCAGTAGTTTGTCGGTGCTGCCGAATCTGCGGGAAAACCCGGCAGCCAGTAAAATCCCTATCATTAAACTCCCCCGTGACTCCTGATGTCGGCATTGTAAAAACCGTTAAAAAGCAATTACTTGAATATTTAACCTGAACGTACTACCCATACGGGTTACAAGCCTTGTTTTTGCTGCCAGATTGTTTGACAAGCAGCATACTAATTGCTTTAATCAAATCGCTAGCGCTTCGTTATGGTGCTGCATAGTTGTTGCTGTTGCCCGGTATTGTAAATGTAAAAGCAATAGCATGAGAACGGGGAACAATTTGCGTAATCGGCCTATAGCAGGCTTGGTGTGGCCAAGCAATCTAGCGGTGCTTATCCCGGTGCCTTGCGCACCCTCATGTATTTCTTTTGCCGGCATTTCTATGGCCGCACATCATTTACAGGCGGTACCGCTGCCGGCAAGGCCTCCGGTCAATCATGTTTCCCTACATACGGCAGGTCCGGATATGCCAAGGATATTCTACTGCCCTGCTGAATCAGCCACTGACCAAAACTATCTGCCTGTGATCAATTTCCTCCAAGTATATTCAAGTGCGGTGCGGGAGATCGAATGGTAAGGCTGTTACATTTTTTCAGAGTGCTGCAAGGACGCATCATGGTGCTCTGGGTGTATTCTATTCGCAAGCAGCTGATATTGTCATTCGGGCTGGCAACCTTGCTGGTCATGGCAAGTTTCAGCTACCTGATGTATATCCAGCAGCGGGATTTTTTATATGGCACCGATGCAGACAGGGCGAGAGGGCTGGCTGTGGCATTGGCTGCCGGCAGCACGTCCTCTGTGCTGGCAAACGATATTGCAGGCCTGCAGGAAGTTTTGAATGGATTTACGGATGCGCCAGACCTCAAGTTCGCGTTAGTGCTGTCGGCGCATGGCGAGGTAATGGGGGCGACCAGCCCGGATCTGGTCGGGCGCTATGTGAATGATGCGGTCAGCAGGGGTTTGCTGCATGCACCTGCCGAGTTTACGACCTTGCTGGAAAATGATGCCATGGTCGATGTCGCCATGCCCATTATGGTAAATAAGCGGCATGTAGGCTGGGCGCGTGTGGAAATGACACGGCGCTCATCAAATGCCAACCTGGAGTTGCTGGCGTTAACCGGTGTCGGGTTTTCATTGCTGGCGGTGATCGCGTCTTTTGTGATCGCGGCAGTGCTGGCCTGGCGCCTGACCGGCAGGCTGTATCATTTGATTCATGTCATGAAGCTGGTTGAGGGCGGTAACCGGGAACAGCGTTCTGACGAGACTACGAAAGATGAAGTCGGCGAACTTGCGCAGAGTTTCAATGGCATGCTGGATACGCTGAATCATTCAGAGCGTGAATTGGGGCGGGTTAACAGGCTTTATGCAGCCTGGACTGAAAGCAGCGAGATTATCGTAAGACAGAAAGATGAAACGCTGCTGCTGAATGGCATCTGCCAGATACTGGCTGAGCGTGTTCCGTTCGACCTGGTATGGATCGGTGTACCCGGCGACGAGGGCTGGGTCAGGCCGGTTGCATTTAGCGGCGTGTCTTCGGATTACCTGAAATTGATCAGGGTATCCATCAGTACCGATAACTTTCATGGCAAAGGCCCGGTTTCTGCTGCTATCCAGGCAGGTGCGCATAAGGTACTGAACCAGTTTCTTGAGGATGTGAATGCGCATTGGCATGCCGCTGCGATGAAGTTCAATTTCAATTCCGTGGGTGCATTCCCGATCTCGCGCAATGGTAAAGTCTATGGTTGTATTGCGGTATATTCCAGTGAGCCTGACTATTTTTCGTCAGCGCATATTGACCTGATGAATGGCCTTGCAAACGATATTACTTTTGCGCTGGATAATCTTGACCGTGAGCAGCAACAGCGGGCGGCTGCCATCAAACTGGAGCAGGCGGCGACTGTGTTTGAGTACAGTAAAGAAGGTATTATCGTTACCGATGCCAGTAATAAAATCATTTCAGTGAATCGCAGTTTTGTTGAAATTACCGGCTATACGGCAGAGGATGTCGTCGGAAAGGATCCAAAAATCCTTTCTTCCGGATTACAGTCCCATGAGTTTTATGAGCAGATGTGGGCAGCTATCCTGGAAACAGGAAGCTGGCAAGGCGAGATCTGGGATCGCCGTAAGAACGGTGAAGTTTATCCCGAAGCATTGACGATCATTCAGGTCAGGAATGCACATGGTGCCATTATCAATCACCTGGCGATTTTCAGTGATATTTCGGAACGCAAAATGGCGCAGGAACGTATTCAGCAGCTGGCGCATTATGATGTGCTGACCGGCTTGCCGAACCGCGTACTGTTCAGTGACCGCCTTGAACAGGCGATTATTTCGGCTCAGCGGCATGATACCAAGCTCTCGCTGCTGTTTCTGGATATTGACCGCTTCAAGCAGATTAACGATACCCTCGGGCATGGGGTGGGAGACCAGCTGCTTCAGAATGTGGGACAGCGCCTGCTGGGTTGCATACGCGAGCAGGATACCGTATCGCGGCAGGGTGGGGATGAGTTTATCGTGGTGTTAAGCGATGCGGGTACTGCCGGTGCCGAGCTGGTTGCGGAGAAGATATTGCAATCCATCATCCAGCCTTATTTCATAGAAGAACACGACTTGCGGATCACGGCGAGTATCGGCATTGCGGTCTATCCGGATCATGCAAAGGATTCGGAAAGCCTGATTAAATATGCCGATGTTGCGATGTACCAGGCTAAAGAAAGCGGGCGTAACTGTTACCAGACTTTTCATCCGGGAATGAATGAAAGCTCTTATGAGCGGCTCAAGCTGGAGACTGCGCTGCGTTGCACGCTGGAGCGTAATGAACTGCAAGTGTACTATCAACCGCAGGTGAACCTGGAAAACGGACGTATTATCGGCTGTGAGGCTTTGGTACGCTGGCAGCACCCTAAAATGGGCATGATCTACCCTGAAAAATTCATTTCGCTTGCGGAGGAAACCGGTTTGATTATATCAATCAACCACTGGGTGCTGGAACAGGCGATCAAGCAATGCCGCGCATGGCGCGATGCAGGTTTTACGGCACTGACGATGTCGGTTAACCTGTCGGCTCTGCAATTCAGGCAGAATAATTTACTGCAGCAGATACGGAGCTTGCTGGATAAATACGATCTGCCGCCCGGAGTGCTGGATCTGGAATTGACCGAGGGCATACTGATGCAGGGTGTGGAGCGCACACTGGCTACCTTGCATGAACTTTCTGCGATGGGTGTGATCCTGTCTTTAGATGATTTTGGTACCGGTTATTCATCATTATCTTATCTCAAGCGCTTTCCTATCCGGCAGCTCAAGATCGATCAGTCGTTTGTGCGTGACGTCATCAGCGATGCCAGTGACGCAACGATGGTACGCACCATTATACTGATGGCAAAAAGCCTGCATCTGCACGTGGTTGCTGAAGGTGTGGAGACCCTGGAGCAGGCAAAATTCCTGATGGAATGTGGCTGTGAGCGTGCACAGGGCTACTATTTCAGTCGACCGGTTTCAGCAGCGGAGTTCGGGCAGCTGTTACAGATCGGGCAGGAAAGCCCAGAACAGGACCTGCCGCTGACCGAACAGGTGGAAGTGTGAATTCAATCAAGGGTGAATAGCCACGGTTCATGTGTTAACGAACTACGCGCTTGGTTGACTGCGCTTTAATTCAAATTCCTGAATTTAAAGCGCTTGAATTTACAGGCCTTGGCTTGATAGATTCCAGCTTTATACACCCCGGCTTAGATGCCCCAGGAAATCCTGTTTCCCCAGTTCGACACCGTTATGGCGCAAAATGTTGTATGCTGTAGTGACATGGAAATATACATTCGGCATCACCCATTTCAGCAGGTAGTCCTGTCCGCTGAATTTAAGCTCGGTTTTGCGTATGCTGATGGTAATCTCGCGTGTCTCTGCGCCTTCCAGCTGTTCCGGTTTTATCGAGTCCAGAAATGCGATGGTTTTATTGATGCGTGCCTGCAGTTCGGAAAAACTGGCTTCGTTGTCTTCATATTTCGGAATCTCAATGGCCGCCAGCCTGGCGCCGGCACCTTTGCTCATGTCGGTGGCGATCTGCACCTGCCGTGTAAGCGGGTACATATCTGCAAACAGGCGTGCATTGAGCAGAACTTGATGTTCTATTTTCTTCGTATCTGCGTATTGCTGTCCTTTTTCAAGGATGGATGCCAGATTGCCGAGAGCGCGTTTCAATGGGGGAATGGTTGCTGCATAGGTGGATAACATGATGGCTGCCTTCATGAAAAGAGTATCAAAGTTTAACGGATTTCTTGACCAAAAGGGGTGATGCGATTTCGGTGCAGGGATTATAATCGGGCCTTGGTTAATCGTGGGTGGTGCCAATAAAATGCATAAGCGTGCATCGCTCAGGCAGTGATTGCCGGCGAACAACATCATAGCTACTCGCAAAGTCATCAATTTTAAATGGAGTCAATATGTCTGATAACCCTGCATGCCCGCAATGTACGCTGGAAAATACCTATCCGGATGGCGGTAATTATGTTTGTGCCGATTGCGGTTTTGAGTGGCCGATTGCCGCTGCCGCTGAAGATGATGATGTCGCCGCGGTCGTCAGGGATGCCAACGGCAATGTGCTGGCTGATGGTGATGCCGTGGTGCTGATCAAGGATCTCAAGGTCAAGGGGTCTTCTACAGTGCTGAAAATGGGTACCAAAGTGAAAAGTATCCGCTTGGTAGGCGGTGACCATGGCGTAGACTGCAAAACGGATTCAGGCAATTTTCTGCTCAAGGCGGAGTTTCTGAAAAAAGCCTGATACTTGTATTTTAAAACGCGTATCCGGATTTGGTTTTTAAAGATCATAGGATTCACCCCCGGCTAGGGTGATGGCTTAAATTAGAGGCGGGTTGATGATGGCGGTAGTGCAGATTGAGATGAATAAATCCAGGCAGGTAAAAGGCCTGGCCTTGTTTAATTTAGGCTTTCGCCCGTTTTTTCTGGGCGCCGCGATTTTTGCGGTATTGTCGATAGTCAGCTGGATAGCGGTCTATACCTCACATAGTGTTGTCGAGATCAGCAATATCATCCCTAGCCAGTGGCATGCACACGAGATGCTGTACGGTTACGGCATGGCAGTGGTTGCAGGCTTTCTGCTCACTGCGGTAAAAAACTGGACCGGCATACAAACCCCGCACGGCAAACCCCTGCTGGCCTTATTCGCACTCTGGTGTGCGGCACGGGTGCTGCTCCTGTTCGGTACCGCTTTCCTGGCCTGGGCGGCGCTGGCCGATTTGCTGTTCGGCCTGCTGCTGACGGCCGCCGTTGCCCAGCCCATCGTTAAAGCCAGGCAGTGGCAGCAGCTTGCGGTGGTGTCTAAGTTACTGCTGCTGTGGGTTGGTAACCTGGTGTTTTATCTCGGATGTTACAACCTGATCAATAACGGCATGCTGTATGCCATTAACGGGGCGGTATTCCTGTTTATAGGCTTGATTTTAATGATAGGCCGCCGTGTGATTCCATTTTTTATCGAGCGCGGCGTTTCACACCTGGTTGCCGGTGTATTTCAGCTTAAGCAATATAAATGGCTGGATCTCAGCATTATGGTACTGTTTATCGGCTTGTTTCTGAACGAGATTTTCATGCAGGTGGCTGGGCTGTCGTCCATGCTGGCGATGGCTCTGTTTGTGCTGAATGGCTTTCGTTTATATAACTGGCATATCCCGGCGCTCTGGCGCGTTCCCCTGCTGTGGAGCCTGTACCTGTCATCCTGGCTGATCAATTTCGGCTTCCTGTTCTATGGCTTGCAGAACCAGCTTGGCATTCCATCAATTCTGACTTTGCATTTGTTTACCATAGGCGGCGTAGGACTGATGACGGTTGGCATGATGTCGCGCGTGGCCCTGGGGCATACCGGTCGCAATATTAGGGATACCTCATCATGGCTGAATCTGGTTTTTGCAGCGATTGGCGCCAGTGCGGTATTCCGTATCGTTATGCCTTTGTTCTCCATGCAGAATTACACTGCCTGGGTAGTGACTTCCGCTGTATTCTGGATTATCGGGTTTACGGTATTCCTGGTGATCTATGCACCGATTTTATGCAAACCCAGAGTTGATGGGACTTATGGATAATTGCCGGATCACTGTCAGGCGGCCATGAGCTGCTGCTCAGGCGGTTTTGGTTTTTTCACGCAGCCATTTTTCCACCACCACCACGATATAGGCCTGCTCCGCCACTGTCAGTGCGCGCCCTTGCGGAATCTGGTGCCATTTCCGCAAACAGCCGCGGCAGCAGCAGGCAGTGGCATGCTGTGCCACAAAAACCGGGTGGCCGCGCATGGGGGTCTGTTTGCCGTCGTTCTCAATCACCGCCGGTGCCAGGCGACTTTGTATAAAATCTTCCGCATGGTCAAGCACGGTAGATAACCCCTTTTGCTGTAGATAAGCCATATCTTTACTGTTCAGCTTGAACCCGGCCCGGAATGTAGAGCGGGCTAAGGCTGCGAACAGTTCGTCGATATCACGCATGGCTTATTATCTACCTCAATGCAGCTGATGCAGCTCCAGCTTGCGCAGTTTTGGCGCCAGTTTACTGGTGATGCCCACTACGGATAATGTCATGAGTCCGCCAAAAATAACCGATGGCACCAGCCCCATCAGGCGTGCAGTGGTGCCTGATTCAAAAGCCCCCAGCTCATTTGACGAACCAATGAAAATACCGTTGATGGCGGATACCCTGCCGCGCATATTATCCGGGGTGGCCAGCTGCATGATGGTCTGGCGCAATACGACAGAAACGCCGTCGCAGATGCCTGAGAGCAGCAGCATGGTTGCGGCCATCCAATAGTTTCTGGTTAAGCCAAAGCTGATGATGCACAAGCCAAACCCGGCGACTGCGCTCAACAGCCAGCGCCCGGCATGCAGGTTGATCGGGTGGCGTGTGATCCACAGGCCGGCTGCAATTGCGCCCACTGCCGGTGCGGCACGCAATATGCCCAGGCTTTCCGGGCCAAGTTGGTAAATATCATGAATAAACGCCGGCAGCATGGCAACTGCGCCACCGAACAGGATCGCGAACATATCCAGGGACATTGCACCGAGCACGATCTGGTTGCTGAAGACAAAGCTCAACCCTTCTTTTATGCTGGTCAATAAAGGTGCGCCGGTGGGGTTCTTCGGCTCGTCAATCTTGATTGAAAGCATCGCGCTCATCGCGCCCAGGCACAGCGCTGTGGCAACGCCATAAGCAACAGCCTTGCTGGTGAACCCCACCAGGAAACCGCCAATAGCCGGCCCGATGACCAGGCCGGCCTGAAACGCCGTTGTACCCAGGCTGGCCGCTTTGACAAACTGCTTTCTGGGCACGATGATGGCAAACAGGGTGTTGTAGCTGGGTGCGATGAAAGCGCGCGCAAAGCCGGTAAAAGCAATTGATGCATAAATCCATAACGTAGCCGCACCGTTCAGCCAGCCGATTGCCAGCGCGGTGAGCGTAAACGCATTGACCAGCAGCAGCACTGCAGCCAGGGCACCAAACAGGCGGCGTGAGTAATAATGGTCAACGGCATGCCCCGCTATTAGCGCAGAAGCAAAGTAAGGAATCACTTCCGCAAGGCCGATCAGGCCAAGTGATAATGGGTCGCGTGTAATTTCATAGATGTGCCAGCCGACAACAACGGCCATGATCTGGTAAGCTAAAGAGATCTGAATTCGAAACGCAAGGAGCTTGGCAAAAGCGTAATTGTGATATTTGAAAATTTCCATAGCCTGTATTATAGGTGCAAACGGCCTCGCCCATTAAGCGCGGCGTCAATAATAGCGTGTGCTGCAAGAAGCGATTGGCTGTAGAATGTAGTCGTTAGTGCAGTGAATAAGGCAGTAAGCAGAATGATGGCCTGCCCAGGTTTTGCCGATGAGTCGTCATTGACCTAGTGTGACTCTGCCGATATAGATTAGGCGCACTAACCTTTTATAAAACCTGCCTTTTATAAAACCTGAATTCCGGCGCTGTTTATTTGGGTACCCGCCACAGGTACCAGCTGGCAACGGTGCGGTAAGGGCTCCAGGCTTTGCCGATTTCAGCCAGAACTTTCTTTTTGGGTGCGGTTTCCAGTTTTTTAAGCCGTCTGTAGCCTTCAGCAATGCCAAAGTCATCGGCAGGCAATATATCCATGCGTTCCAGCGTAAATATCAGCATCATTTCTACGGTCCACTGGCCTATGCCTTTAAGTGTCACTAGTCTTGCGATCAGGTCTTCATCACTCATGCCATCTGCGGCATTACGGTCGGGTACCAACCCACTGATCGCTGCCTGTGCAATGCCTTGAATGGTTTCAATTTTCCTGCCGGAGAAACCAACGGCACGTAAATCGTCAAAACTGGCACGGATTAATTGCTCCGGTCTTGGGAACGCGCCGAAATGCAGTAGAAATTTCTTCAGGATCGCATCGCCGGCTTTCGTGCTCAACTGCTGGTAAGCCACTGCACGCACCAATGCCTCATATGGCTCGCGTTCGGCTTTAGGGCTGAATTCGCAAGGGCCGACGCCAGTAATCAAACGCTGCCAGTCAGCATCGATTTGCATCAGGAATTGCCGAGCCTGTGTATAAAAATCTGCATTATTCATGGTTGAATTATAAGTTGAATTATAGATTGAATTACAAACCTGACTGTCAATTCAATATGATCGTCTTCAAGTCACTTAAAATACACGATGGACTTATTCGAACAATCACGGCAAGAGGAAATACTAAAAGATGTGCATCTGCTGCGCGGTTTTGCCCTGCCTGATCAAAACCATATCCTTGCTGATTTATCTGCGGTGATGATGGCGGCCCCGCTGCGGCAGATGATCACGCCGGGTGGATTGCCGATGTCTGTTACAACCAGCAACTGCGGCGCTTTGGGCTGGGTGTCTGATAAAAATGGATACCGCTATGCAGCACGTGACCCTAAGACCGGAACCCCCTGGCCTGCAATGCCGTCCAGTTTCAGGCAACTGGCGGAACAGGCCGCAAATACGGCAGGTTTCGGTTACTTTAACTCGGATGCCTGCCTGATTAATTGCTACCGCCCAGGTGCAAAAATGGGTCTGCATCAGGATAAGGATGAGCAGGATTTTACCCAGCCCATCGTATCAGTCTCGCTGGGTATTCCAGCCATGTTTCAAATGGGCGGGTTCGCACGTGGCGATAAAACGCTCAAACTGCCGCTATATCATGGTGATGTGCTGGTTTGGGGCGGTGAATCCCGGCTGCGGTTTCATGGCGTAATGCCGTTAAAACCAGCGAATCACCCAGCCCTTGGCGAATGCAGGATTAACCTGACATTCCGCAAAGGCGGGTGAAAAATCACCTTATTTCAGTTTCAACGCTAGCTTAACCCTACGCCTTGTTTTAAATATGGCTCCTCGTAGCATCACCGCTATTTTTTAATTTAAAAGTCATTGAGTTTCCTCCTCAAATTTACTGGATTTTTTGGCTATAAATAATCCGGCGCATATTTTCTATTTTTAATTCAAGCAACATAGCTAAAGCAAAATTAGACCATGTTTACTTTATGGATTAATTCTATATAATAAAAATTTGGGATTTATTCCCTTTTATTGATGTTTAGATTTAACCCATTTGCAAAATAAAAATATGAAAATCAACATAAGAGCATGGCTGGTTTTAACCTTGCTGGCGCCATTGTGTCATGCAGCTGGCATCGACCCCGCTTTAACAACACCGACTGAACAAGCGCGACAACGGCAACTTGAATCACAAGAGCAACAGCGCCAGCAAGAAATCCTGAAATCCCTGCGTCAGCAGCAGGAAATCAAGCCGGGTGTACGCGATGACATTGATGCTTTAAAACAAACTACGTTAAAAGCCTCCATAGAGATTCCCGACAATGAAACCCCTTGTTTTACCATCAATAAGATAGAGCTGGTTGACGACGATGCTGCCAGGTTTCAATTGGCCTTGGATGAAGTTTTATCTAAAAATATACCATTAGTTAATGAAATAGAAGCCAAGCCTATATTAGGCAGATGCTTAGGTGTACAGGGTATTAATGCCGTGATGAATCGCGTACAGAATGCCATCATTGCCAAAGGCTATGTCACGACGCGAGTACTGGCCTCACCACAGGATTTAAAAACCGGATTATTGCAACTTACCGTTATTCCTGGGCACATCGGTGCAATACGTTTTACACCGGATTCCAGTAAGCGCGTCAGCATGTGGAACGCTGCCCCGATCAACGCAGGCGACTTACTCAACCTGCGCGACATTGAACAAACACTGGAAAACCTAAAACGTGTTCCTACGGCAGATGCCAATATACAGATTGAACCTTCCAGCGAAAACAAGCCAGGGTTGAGCGATGTGGTCGTACGCTATCAGCAGCGTTTACCGCTGCGTGTGTCTCTAGGTGTGGATGACAGCGGCCTCAATTCTACTGGTAAATATCTAGGCAGTACTACACTGTCCGGCGACAATTTGCTATCACTCAGTGACATGTTTTACGTGAACTACAATCATGACCTGGGTGGCGGCGATACCGGTAAACGGGGCACCAAAGGCTATACCGCACATTACTCTATTCCATGGGACTACTGGCTGTTAAGTGCCACCACATCCAGCAACGATTATCACCAGGAAGTCGCCGGTGCCTCGCAGAATTATATTTATAGCGGTACTTCACAAAACGCCGAAGTGAAACTGAGTCGGTTGATTTATCGAAATAGCATCAATAAAACTAATCTGTCATTGCGTGGTTTTTTGCGTAAATCTTTCAATTACATTGATGATACCGAAATTGAAGTCCAGCGCCGCCGCACCGCAGGCTGGGAGCTGGGCTTCAACCAGAACTGGTATATAGGCGCTGCGATTCTGGATTATAACCTGGCCTACAGGCGAGGCACCGGCGCTGAAGATGCCATGGCAGCACCGGAACAAGGTTCCGACGAAGGCACCTCGCGCATGAAAATGCTCCTTGGTGACATTAACTTGAGCGTTCCATTCAGCGTCAACGCGCCATGGGGCAGCCAAGCCCTGCAATACTCTGGCACCCTGCGTGGCCAAACCAACTACACACCACTCACCCCGCAAGACCGCTTCAGCATTGGCAACCGTTTTACCGTGCGTGGCTTCGATGGACAACAAACCTTGGTCGCCGACCACGGCTGGCTCATGCGCAATGAACTGATCGCACCGATTGCATCCAGCGGACAGTCTGTTTACTGGGGGCTGGATTACGGTGAAGTCGGCGGCCAGTCTTCAAAATATCTGATTGGTAAATATCTAGCTGGTACCGTGCTGGGCTTGCGGGGCAGTATCGGCTCCGAGCGTCTCGGCAGCCTGAATTACGACGTCTTTGTGGGCAAGCCTATTAACAAACCTCAGGGCTTTGCAACGCATGAGTCAGTTGCCGGTTTCAGTCTGAATTACACCTATTAAGACCACACCAAATTACTTATTTACTTCATCAGAACTTACAAAGATCATAAAAGGCAGCCATTATGAATAAAAACCGCTTCCGCATCATCTTCAATGTTGCTCGTGGCATGATGATGGTTGTCGCTGAGTTTGTTAAATCGCATATGTCCGGTGCGGAATCGACTAACAGTTCACAGACTGATAATCTGCTAATAAAAAACCAGAACGACATAAGCGTTACCCTGCGCCCGCTGGCATTCTCCCTTATGTGTGCCTTAGGCTTGGTAGCAGTCGTACCTAACCCGGTCAACATCAACCCGGCGCATGCCGAAGCCAAGGCCGCTACCAATGTGCCCGGCAACCAGCGGGCTACCATATTGAGCGCCCCAAATGGTGTAGAAGTCGTCAACATACAGACCCCGAGCGCTGCCGGTGTTTCACGCAATGTTTACGGAACCCTCAATGTGCCGGAGCAAGGCATGATCTTCAACAACAGCCGCAGCAATGTACAAACCGAACTCGGCGGCTGGATACAAGGCAACCCATGGCTGGCTACCGGCACTGCCCGTGTTATCCTGAATGAAATCAACAGCAGCAACCCCAGTTATTTGAACGGCTATATGGAAATTGCCGGTAGCCGTGCCGAGCTTATTATTGCCAACCCCAATGGCATTTCGTGTAACGGCTGCGGCTTCATCAACGCCAGCCGCGGAGTACTCACGACCGGCACGCCAACTTTAAGCGGTGGTGACCTCACCGGTTACCGCGTCACCGGCGGCAGCGTTAACATCTGGGGCAATGGCCTCGATGCGAGCCGCAGCAATTACACTGACATCATCGCCCGTGCCGTGGAAGTGAATGCCGGCATCTGGGCCAATGATTTAAAAATCACCACCGGTGCCAATCAAGTCAATGCGGTCAACACACAAACCAACAAAATCACAGCCAGCGGCGCCGCCCCGGCATCCGGGTTTGCGCTGGATGTTGCCGCGCTGGGCGGCATGTATGCCGGCAAGATTACCCTGATCGGCACCGAGGCTGGGTTGGGTGTACGTAATGCCGGCAACATTGGTGCCGGTGCCGGACAGGTCGGCATCACCGCTGACGGACAACTCATCAATAGCGGTACCATTAGCACCGCAGGCGTCGGTAATGACCTGCTATTTAGCAGCAAAGGGTTCAATAATAGCGGCACAATCTCTTCACAATCCAACCTGCAAATCAGCAATCAGGGAGATGTGGCCAACAGTGGGCTCATTGTTACAGGACAGGAACTCAAACTTGATAGTTCTGGCGCATTGCGCAATCAGCAAGGGACGTTCAGCGGCCAACGACTGGATATTGCCGCGGCAAGTCTCAGCAATATGCAAGGCACGATCCAGCAAACCGGATCGCAGGCCATCAGCCTGACCGCGGCTGCACTGAACAATAGCAATGATGGTGTGATCGGCAATCTTCCGCTCACCGGCGGCAATTCAGGCGGTACAGGTACAGGCGGTACCACAGGTGCCGGTACAACTACGCCACCGCCGACCACGGCAGGTAATGATGCCTCGACGGTAGTCCCTGTCGCGCCGGTAGTCCTTGCTGCCGGCGTTATCAATATCAGCGGTGATGTTCACAATGATGGCGGCCAGATCACCGCCAATGGCGATATGGAAGTCACCGCAAGCAACGGCCTGCAAAACAGTGCTGCCCTGAACCTAAACAGGTTCGCGGTCACAGGCAATACCTTCAGCAACGTACAGGGTGAGATCCATGTATCGGATGCTGACATCCATACGACAACACTGGATAACAGCAGAGGCCTGTTCAATATCGGCAATACGCTGACCCTGAATGCGCATGATGTCATCAACACGCAAGGCACTCTGCAACAGCTCGGCACTGCTGATCTGACGATTACCCTGGCTGGTGATCTGGACAACACGCAAGGCCGGATTGAGACCAATGCCAATAATTTAACATTGGCCGCACAAACCCTCACCAATACCGGTGGCAATATGACACATGCCGGGAGCGGTGTGCTTAAAGTGACCAGCGCTACATTCAATGGGGCCGATGGTGCGGTTCAAAGCAACGGTGCGCTTGATTTCAAAGCGACGGCTGCAACGCTGGATAACGGTAGCACTGTGGCCAAACAGATTGCCATTGACACTACCACGCTCAGCAACAGAAACGGCGAAATCATCCAGACCGGAGCAAGTGCCACCAGCATTAAAGCCACGACCCAGCTGGACAATGCCGGCGGTGTCATCGCCAGCAATGGCAACACCACGCTGACCACCGGTAGTCTGATCAACCAGGGCGGGACAATACAAGTGGCCAGCTTGGCGCGCCTCACCGTCAATGCCACAGGTGCTGTAGACAACAGTGCATTGAACGGCGTTGACGGCAGCCTGCAAGCGGGCGGTGCAGTGACACTCAATGCCGCCAGCCTCAATAACATACAAGGTTGGATCTTAGCCGGCGATATGCTGGAGGTCACGACCAGCAGCACTGTAAACGGCATTGATAACCATCAAGGGCACATCGTGGCAGATGATGGCGTCAACCTCAATTCAGGTGCTGGCATCAACAACACGCAAGCCGGCATTGAGTCTGCCGCAGGCATAATCAGCCTCACGGCAGCGGGGGCTATCAACAACACAAGCGGACTGATTGCCGCCAGCCATAACACCAACGTCAGTGCCGCTTCACTGAACAATACCGATGGCCAGGTCAGCGGTCTTGATACTGCCATTACTACGACCGGTAATCTTGATAACACCGGTAACGCGCTGATTGTTGCGCAACGTGATTTAACCCTCAGCACCGGTAAACTTAACAACCAAGGCGACATTCAGGCCATACGCCATCTCACATTGAATGCCAGCGATACCATTACCAATAGCGGTACCATTTACGCCCAGTCCAACAACACGATTACGACCAATAGCAACCTGGGCAATCGCGGCCTGATTGCGGCACAGGGTAACATGACGGTCACCGCGGATGGCACCGGCAGTAATATCAGCAACATAGCGACTGGCGTGATGGCTGCCGGTCTCAAGGTAGATGGCACATTCAGTGCGGCAGGCAACCTCAAGCTGACCGCCACGCAATCGATCACCAGCACTGGCCAATACCTGTCTGCAGGTAATCAGGCGGTTATGGCACAATCTCTTGATTTGGCAGACAGCACAATTTACGGTAAGAATCTCACCCTGAGCGCCGACAACGGCAACCTGAATGTTGCCAATGCCAGCGTCGCAGCCAGTGAAACACTGGCTGTAAGTGCCACCAAGACACTGACCACCGATGCAGCTACAGTTTCTGCCGACCAACTCTACCTGGCAGCACACGATCTATCTAACATTGGCGGTGAACTGGTACAGACCGGTGCCGGTGATACCGTAATCAACCTGGCAGGTGACCTGAACAATACTCAAGGACGCATTGCCACTAACAGCAGCAACCTGAAGCTGGCAGCTAATACGATCACGAATACCAGCAGCACCGGTAAACAAGCCAGCATAGAACACGCCGGTACCGGCACGCTCACCATGACCGCCATTGCTTACAACGGCAATGCCGGGGCGGTGCAAAGCAACGGAAATCTTGAATTGACTGCGAAAACCGCCAGTTTGAACGATGGCAGCACCATTGCTGAGAAAGTCAGTATAGACACCACGACACTCAGCAATCAAAACGGCGAGATCATCCAGACCGGTAGCGGAGCGGCCAGTATTAAAGCCACGACCCAACTGGACAATACCGGCGGTGACATCGCCAGTAATGGCAATACCGTTTTTACGGTAGGTGACTTAATTAACCGGGGTGGCCGGATACAAGGGGCAGGGTCATCGAACCTGACTTTGAATGCCACAGGTACAGTGGATAATCGGCTATTCAATGGCGTTGCGGGTCACTTGCAAGCCGGGGGTACGACTGTTGTCAATGCCGCTAGCGTAGACAACCATCAAGGTCAGATTCTGGCGGGAGATATGCTCCGGATCAGCGCTACTGGCACCGTGAATGGTATTGATAACAGCCAGGGCAATATCGTCGCAGATAACGGCGTGTCGCTTGCTTCGGCTGCTAATATCAACAACACGCAAGCAGCCATTCAATCTGTCGCAGGTGCTGTCAATGTGACTGCTGCAGGTGCATTCAACAACACGTCCGGTCTCATTGCCGCCAGCAAGAACACTACCGTCAGTGCCGCTTCACTGAATAACATCAATGGTCAGATCGGCGGTCTGGATACCAGTATCACCACTTCCGGCACGCTTGATAACACCGGTACCGGGCTTATCATTGCCCAGCGCGACCTTCACTTGACAACAAAAAATATTAACAACCAAAGTGATATACAAGCCACGCATGACCTGGCGCTGGATGCGAGCGATAATGTCGCGAACAGTGGCACTTTGTATGCCCAGGGTGATGCAAGCCTTGTAGCCCAAGGTGACCTTACTAATAGCGGCCTGATCGCAGCGCATGGCAACACCGGTATCCATGCCAACGGCGCAAACAGCAAACTCAATAGCACCGCAACTGGGGTGATTGCCGCAGGGCTTAACGCCGATGGCAGCCTGGACAAGGTCGCTGCCAGCCTTGATCATGCGACCGGCAATCTGGCGATATCCGCAACACAATCAGTCACAGCCCTGGGTCAGAACCTGGCCGCAGGTGATCAAACCATCATTGCACAATCCATGGATATATCCGGCAGCCAAACCGTTGCCCGTAACCTCAGCCTCACAGCGGGTAGCGGCAGCCTGAATGCTGCCAATGCCAGCATCGCAGCCAGTGAAACACTGGCTGCAAGTGCCACCAAGACATTGACCACCGATGCGGCTACAGTTTCTGCCGACCAGCTCAACCTGGCAGCACACGATCTATCTAACATTGGCGGCGCACTGGTACAGACAGGGACGGGTGATACCACGATCAGCCTTGCCGGCGACCTGAGCAATGAACAGGGACGCATTGCCACTAACAGCAACAACCTGACGCTGGCAGCGCAGACCATTACCAACACCAGCAGCACCGGTAAACAAGCCAGCATAGAACACGCCGGGTCAGGTAAGCTCAAGATCACCAGCACCACGTTCAAGGGCAGTGCCGGGCAGATCCTGAGCAATGGCGATCTGGATTTCACCGCAACCACGGCAACACTGGACAATGCCAGCACCATTGCCAAACACATCAACGCAGATACCGCAACACTCTCTAACCGGAGCGGAGAGATGATTCAGACAGGGTCGGATGCCGCCAGTATTCACGCCAGCATCAAGCTCGACAACACCGATGGCATGATCGCCGGTAACGGGGCCGCCACCCTTGCCGTGGGTGATCTGATCAACCAGGGCGGTACCATTCAAACTTCCGGCCAAGTCTCAGGGCAAGCAGCAGGCACTTCGAATCTCATCATCAATGCCACAGGCACCATTGATAATACTTCATTCAACAACATTGCCGGCAACATAAAAGCGGGCGGTACGCTGACACTCAATGCAGACAGACTAAACAACACGCAAGGCCAGGTCACGGCGAGTAATAAGCTGGACGTCAAGACAAGCAATACCGGCAGCGGTATCAGTAACGGCCAGGGTCTTATCGCCGCCAATCAGGCGCTTACGCTCAGTACGTCCAGCCTTGATAACAGCAGCGGCACGATTGCCTCGGTACATGCCGGTGCCGATGTGGCAGCGACAGCAGGCAGTATCAATAATGCAGCAGGTCAAATCAGCGCTGCACAGCAACTGCATACCAATAGCCAAGGCCTCAATAACACAGACGGCAATTTGTTTGCCAACAGCGCCAATATTGACACGCAATCTCAATGGCTGGACAACACTGCTGGCACCATCATCACGACCGCTGGCCTTGATCTGCAAACCGGCACCCTCAGCAATGACGCCGGCCTGATCCAGTCCGGTGGCAATCTGGTCATCAACACCCATGGCCAGGCGCTGACCAACCGCAACAGCGGCAGCGCCCAGGGCATCCTGTCGCAAGGCAGCGCCACGTTCACCACTGGCGCACTTAATAACCAGGCCGGCTATATCGGTGCTGAAGGTGCGATCATTGCCAATAGTGCAGCCATCAGCAACCATGACGGCACCATGACCAGCGAGGCGACCATCGCACTCAATGGCACCAGCCTGGATAACCAGACGGGTCGCCTGGAGGCATTGGGTAATGTTAACGTCAATGTCGGCAACAGCGCGGCAAACAGCATCAACAACCAAAGTGGATTGCTAAGGTCAGGCCAAACCCTGACACTGACCTCGGCCAGTGTCGATAATCGCAATACCCAAGACATAGCCAAGGGGATTGAAGGCCAGTCCGTTCTGGTCAGCGCTGACCAGATCAACAACAATACCGGCGCGATGCGTGCCGACAACACCCTTGCCATCATCGGCAGCGGTGCGCTCAACAACAGCCAAGGCAGACTCTCCTCTGCCGACACCCTGAGTATTGCCGACAGGCTGGCAAATGCCAACAGCAATGCAGCCGGTAAAACACTGGCCGTCACCAACACCAATGGCACTATGATTGCTGGGGCTGGCCTCAACATCGACAGCAAAAGCCTGACCGGCGACGGCAAAGTGCTGAGTCAAGGCGATCTGATCACCAAGCTCACCACTGACTATACGCACACCGGCCAATGGCAGGCGGACGGCAATGCGACCTTGGTCACTACGGGCACCCTCACCAACCAGGCGCAGCTATTGGCAGGCGGCAACCTTGACCTAAGCGCAGCGAATATTGATAACCAGGCAGGTGCTGAAATCAGTGCGGCCAATACCGCCCTGCATGTAAGCAACACAACGACCAACCGTGGCCTGATCGATGGCAGCGATACCTTGATCGACACGGGCACCCTCAACAACACCGGCACCGGCCGCCTCTACGGAGACCATGTTGCCATCGCCGCAGCCACCCTCAACAACGCGGAAGAAACCGTGAGTGGCGTTACCAAATCAGCCGTGATTGCCGCACGTGACCGTCTCGACATTGGCGCACAAACTATCACCAACCGCAATGACGCCCTGCTGTTCAGTGTCGGCGACATGGCCATCGGCGGCAGCCTGGATGCCAATCATGAAGCGACCGTTATGCCTGGGCAAGCGCAAGCGAATACACTGATCAATAGCGGCGCCACCATCGAAGCGCTCGGCAACCTGCAACTCTCTGCTGCCGACCTGCAAAACCTGAATCCAGCCCTCGTCACGCAAGAAGTACAGATCGCGACCGGCAGCTTCCACTGGTTTACGCCCAAAGGCACCAGTGTTGTGCTGGATGCCGAGCACTATCCCGGCGCACAGATCGGCAACTTTAATATATCCTGGCGCACAGCGGATATTTACACCTTCAGGGAGTATTACCGCTTTACCGGCACGACGGCAACCACCGCAACACAGGTCGTAACCTCCCATCCCGGACGAATCCTGTCCGGCGGCAACATGACGGTCAGCGGCAACCTCACCAACAGCGACAGCCAGATGATCGCCGGCGGCACACTGGATGTCACGGGTGCCAGCCTGCAAAACCTCAACAGCACCGGACAAACCGTAAAAAGTTACAGCGGCCGCACTTATTTCTATGACTATGATGGCAATGAAAGCTGTAGCGACCCCGGTGACGGCTGTTATGACATCTCTTATTTCGGCCCATACAATCCTGCGACTGAAGTGACCAGCTTCAGCCTGAATGTCGGACGTATCGAGCAACTCACCGCGGTGCCCGGCACCGGAACCGGCATAGGCACGCTCACCACCGGCAATGCCACACCCCAAGCAGAAGGCGCCAATGCCGCCAATGCCGGCGTGAACACAGGCAGCACCCAAGGCAGCGGCCCCCAGGTTGGCACCGTGGCTAGCGTTGCAGGCAACACCGCACAAACCGTCAGCACCACACCCAACAACATCCATGCAGGTCGCATTGGCGCAGCCAATGTGACGGATGCCAGGCAAACGGATAAAGTTGCCGCCATCAGTCACGGCACGGTGCAGGGCATCAGCGCCCCCCCGCAAAACACCGGCACCGGCAATGTGGATAGCGCGCATGTTACCGATGCAACGCAAGCAGGGGCTGTGACCACACCCACCCAAACCGGACCAGACACCCTGGTACGTACCGTCAGCCCGAATACCGTGCTGCCTAACAACAGCCTGTTCCACACCAAGCCAGATTCAACCGCAGCTTACTATGTAGAAACCGACCCCAGATTCGCCAACTATAAAACCTGGCTCAGCTCAGACTACATGCTCACCGCCCTGCGCTACGACCCTGCCACCCTCACCAAACGCCTGGGTGACGGCTTTTACGAACAGCGCCTGATCCGTGAGCAGATCAACCAACTCACCGGCAGACGTTTCCTCACCGGCTACAGCAACGACGAAACCGAATATCAAGCGCTCATGACCAATGGCATCACCTTCGCCCAGCAATACCAGCTCATCCCTGGTGTGGCCTTAAGTGAAGCGCAGATCGCCCAACTCACCAGTGACATCGTCTGGCTGGTCGAGAAGACCATCACCCTTGCCGATGGCACCACCGTGCAAGCCCTGGTACCGCAGGTATACGTCAGACTGCAACCGGGAGATATCGACGGTCAAGGCACCCTGCTGACAGGTAACAGCATCAATCTAAAATTAAACGGAGACCCTGCGACGGGCGCAGGCGGAACATTAGTCAACAGCGGCAGTATTGCCGGCCGCACCCTCACCAGCATCAGTGCCGACAACCTCCACAACCTCGGTGGCCGTATCAGCGGCAACATCACCAGCCTTGACGCCACCCAGGACATCAACAACCTGGGCGGACGCATTGAAGCCGAAGACACACTGATCCTGCAAGCTGGACGCGACATCAACATTGCCAGCACCACCCAAAGCAGCCAAAACACAGCCGGTGCCAGCAGTTTTACGCGCACCAACCTGGACCGTATCGCCGGCCTTTACATAACCAACCCCAACGGCATCCTGATTGCCAGTGCTGATCACAATCTCAACCTGCAAGGTGCAATGATCAGTAATTCCGGTCAGAATGGCATGACAGTACTCAACGCCGGCAACAACCTGAACCTGACCACCCTCACCACCGCCGAACAGAACAACACCATTAAGAACAGCAAGAACTACATCAAACACGGCAACACGCAAGAGATCGGCACCGTGATCCAGACCGAAGGCGACATCCTCCTCAACGCCGGCAACGACCTCACTGCCCGTGCCGCCACCGTCAGCAGCGACAACGGCAGCCTTAACGCCAACGCCGGCAACAACCTCACCATAGAATCAGGCGTTGCCACCAGCAACCTGGCCGCCGCCCGCACCACCAAAAAGAGCGGCACCTTCAGCAGCAAAAAAACCGAACGTCGCGACAGCTTCAACGACAGCGAAGTCATCAGCAGCACCTTCAGCGGCGACAGCGTAGACATGAATGCAGGGAATAATCTAACTATTAAAGGTAGCAATGTAGTCGGCACCAACAACGTTGACCTCAATGCAGGCAACAATGTCACGATTGAATCAGCCCAAGCCACGCATGATGAAACGCACTACTACAAAGAAAAGAAAACCGGCTTCAGCGCATCATCCACCAGCATCGGTTACGGCAGCAGTAAACTCACCACCACCAACGACACCCAGCAGGTCATTAACGTCGGCAGCATCGTAGGCAGTGTAGAAGGGGATGTGAACATCACCAGCGGCAACCAATACACGCAGACGGCAAGTGACGTACTCACACCACAGGGCGACATCAACATCAGCGCACAAAAAGTTGACATCAATGCCGCTACTGACACCTACGCTAACCAGCAGAGCATGAAGTACAAGCAAAGCGGGATTACTGTAGGTGTCAGTAGCAGTGCACTTAATCTAGCCCAGAATGTTGCAGGTACAACTGAGGCAACAGTTATCAGTGACAGCAATCGTAATAAAGTACTCAATGCACTGCAAACTTATGCAAATGTATCTACATTACAAGAACAAGGCAAGGCAATAACCAGTGCCGTTCAAGCTGGCAACGTTCAAGATGCAGCCAGTACGGCTGGTGTCAAACTCAGCGTTAGCATTGGGACATCCAGTGCCAAAAGCAGCAGTACTACCAATGTAGCTACTCAGCAGGGTAGCCTGATTAAAGCTGGCGGCGACGTAAATATTAAAGCCACGCAGGATAATCTTACCGTACAAGGCAGTACCATTGCAGCTGATCAAAACATCACACTGGAAGCTGCAAAAAACATCAACCTAATTGCCAGTACTGATACAGAATCCAACCAAAGCAAAAACAAATCCAGCAGCACCAGCATTGGTGTTTCTGTAGGCGTAGGAGCAAGCGGAGCCGGGTTAAGTGTAGATTTGGCAGCCAGCCGTGGTAAAGGCAGTGCCAACAGTGACAGCGCCACTTACAATAACACCCATGTTACGGCAGGAGAAACGCTCACACTTAACTCAGGTAATGATACCAATCTAATAGGTGCAAATGCAGAAGGTAAGCAAGTGACCGCCAATGCAAGTGACTTGAATATAGAAAGCCTGCAAGATACGTCAATCAGTAAAGCCAAACAAAGCAATACCGGCATTAGCATCAGCGTACCTGTAGCATCGCCTACACTGGGCAACACCTTTGGCGCTGTGAGCCAGAGCAAACAAAATAGCAACAGCAACTACGCCAGTGTTTATGAGCAATCCGGCATCAAAGCCGGAGAGCAAGGCTTTAACATTACCACCCAAGGCAATACAGACCTAAAAGGCGCAGTGATAGAAAGCGCTGCCCCCACAGAAAAGAACCAATTCACCACCGGCACCCTCGCTGTAAGCAATATTCAAAACCACATGGACGCAGAAGCCAGCAGCAGTGGCACCACAATCAGCACCAATATGCTCAATAGTAAATATGGCGCAATCAAAGGCATCGCTGGCAACCTGCAAAATCATGGGGAAGCAGATATCAGTGACAGCAGTACAACGCTGAGTGCAATTGCTCCTGCCACTATCACGATTACAGATGAAGCTAAACAACAGCAACTCACCGGCAGAACCGCGGAAGAAACCGTTGCCGTACTAAACCGAGATACGACCAATACCAACCGTGTATTGGCAAAACCGGATGTGCAGGAATTGCAAGAGAAGGTGCAGCAGGAGCAGGCGGATAGGATGCTGGCGGTAACCGCTATTACTGCATTTACCGATGAAGCTTACCGCTCACGCTTGCAAGCCACACCTAAGGTATTCAAGGTGGAATGTCCGCAAGGTGCTGATTGCCAGGCCAACCCTAAATTACTGGTACGCACTGAAATTGACCCGAAAGAGGTTGCCAACGTGCCTGCCGGTTCGATTGTTGCAGTCAATGGTATCCTGAATGACGAAGAACGAGGGGCGGAATTGGCGTATCAGAATACGAAACCAATCATAAATGAGATAACAGGTAAGGAGGATAAGCCCACTGTTGTTTACCTGATGCACATTGCACCGGCAACCAATAAGGTTTCTGAACTACTCGGTGTCGCCTACGAAAAAATAGTAACATCTTCCGACTATGGCCTGGCTAACTTCCTGGGTTATACCAATGGCCAAGAGTTGTATGCCGATTTATTAAGAAGTCGAGAACAGCAAGCTACCGAATCGTTAGGACACAGCCGTGGTACATTAGTGCAAGAAGGTGCATTTACGATTCTTGCCAACCGCCCAGATGAAAACGGTAATACTTACACCAATCCTAACCTGATTGTTCGTGGTGTGGGTGGTGCAGCAGATGCGGTGGAATATACCGATAAGGCAGCAGCTGTTCAAGGATCGTCAGGCAATAAAAAAGAAATTACTTATAACTACTTCAGTAATGATCCGGTTTCTACATCTAGCTTATCCGGTGGAAATATCGGCACTTGGACATTGAAAGACTTATGGCAGGTGTTCTCAACCAGTAACAGCATGCACAGTTGTTATGGTACGGGTGCGGCAGGTTGTACGCAGGTGGAAATACCTGTGCCAGGCGGCCCACAAGGTACGCTAGATGGAAATGCCAAACTGATTCAATATCAAGGTGGTGAGCGTATCGATAACAATACGGTAGGGAGATAATCATGCGGAATATGGTATTAGTGTTTTCCATGGTGTTATTGAGTGCCTGTGGATTTGTTGCCGGACAATTACAAGATAAGGCAAACGAGGATCGGCTCCTAAAGCCTGGCGCACTGGATTTGCCTTTAACGGGCTTTTACTCTCATTATCAGTATAAATTGCTTGATAGGTATCAAATTACACACCAATGGATTAGGGAATCAAGCTGTGGATATAGGGATGTTGAGTTAGGAAAATACGAAAGTAAAGACCGATTAACTAAGGACAGATTCTTTAATGTCAGGGATATTTTTGAAGAAGGCGGTAGCACCTGGCAACGATTTGATGCGAAAACAGGCAATTTTAATTTTGATCGATACGTCCGCCCAGAATACACCGTAAAAACGAAGAACGGTCTTAAAACAGAAAAAGGCTATAACACCCTTTGCTATCAATCATGGTGGACGACCAGTCATTCAATCGCCTTATTTTTGCGCAAACAGCCACTGGACGACATGAAAGCAGGATTTACCCAATGGTATCCAGAGGGCACATGGACTACCAAAACTGTCAACAACCTCACTTGGTATGTACAGGAAGTACCGGAAGATAAATTTCGCACTAGACCGCTCAATGGAGTTGCAGGTCCTTTCCAATTATGGGCGCTACCGCTTGCCGACACTGGCTACAGCATGGCTATAAAGTTGGGGGCCAGCAAAGAATCCCTGCAATATCCGGATGCCCATGTAAGAATGCAAGCCATGTTCAAGCATTTAGTAGAGTCCGTTAAAATAGAACCCATTCCAGCAACTTCAACTAATACATCACCAGTGCCAGCTGAAACTGTTCAACCTGTTTCACCGACAAATCAAAACAACTCTGAACCAAAAAGTCAGCCCTCATCGCTGAACAACGGCAACACAAGCACCCTCATGCGAGAGTATCCTGACAAAACCCAGCAGCTCCAGCAAAATATGCAAAAGGATAGTAATCGGGATATTAAAAACCTACTGCGCAATACCGCCCCTAAAGTAGGACGTTAAATACATGCTTAATGCCCTGCACTACGACCCTGCCGGTACCACCAAACGCCTGGGCGACGGCTTTTATGAACAGCGTCTCATCCGCGAACAGATCAACCAGCTCACCGGCAGGAGATTTCTCACTGGCTACAGCAGCGACGAAACCGAATACCAAGCCCTCATGACCAACGGCATCACCGTTGCTGAGGAATACCAGCTTATTCCCGGTGTTGCATTGACGGATGCCCAGATCGCCCAACTCACCACAGACATCGTCTGGCTGGTTGAACAAGAAGCCATCTTGCCGGATGGCAGCAAAGTGCAAGCATTAATCCCCAGGGTATATTTATCCGCGGCCAATATGCAATTAGCCCCCAACAGACAATAATAGGGGACCAATAATAGGGGACAGACCACGATTAACCATGATTTTCAACAAGACCAGCAGCCATAAATATAGCAAATGCCAAGACGCGCAAGAATAAGCATACCCAATGTGCCGCAGCACATTATCCAAAGAGGTAATAACAGAGCCGGAGGTTTGGAGCGCTATATTTACTTTTATTAAAACTAAATAGGAAAATTATGAATAAATTTAGAGTTATTTTGTTGATGCTTTTAACTTTTATATTGCTCAATGCTTGTTCGTTTAGATGCTTCTATGAGAGTTGTAGTCATTAATCAGTAGCGTCATTAACCGCGATATGCTTCAAAACTATGTTGTGGTCAAAGTGGGTGATCAACAAATAATAGGGGACAGACCACGATTAATTATGGATATTCAACATGTTGATTTTAGAAAAACGTGGTCTGTCCCCTATTGTTCCCTACTTTGTGGGAAGGTCGATACAAATCTTGCCCCACGCAAGCTGAGAGCTATCTTCTGAGCTGTCAGCGCTATATTGAACTCAACCCGGTAAGGGCTGGCATGGTAGAGCATCCGGCCGAGTATCAATGGAGCAGTTATCGCAGCAATGCACAAGGTGAATCTAGTGACCTGATAAAGCCACATATTATTTATGAACAGCTAGGATTAAATCAAGAAGCCAGGCAGGCGACTTATCGTGAATTGTTTCGATATCAGTTAGACCCAAATCTGGTAGATGAGATAAGGCAATCAACAAATGGAAACTACGTGCTTGGTGACACAAGGTTTGCAGAACAGATAGCGGAAGCTTTAGGAAGACGAGTATTACGAGGAAAGGCGGGTAGACCTAAAAATGAAGATCGTGCCATATGAAAATCGTGGTCTGTCCCCTATTACTGGTTAATTTGTCCTCACAGAGATTGGTGACGTAGTAGTCGGAAGAAAATTTGTCTGAAAAACGGGATTGGATTTCCCCCACCAGCTTGCAGCCATCGGGAGATTGCGTGATGAAATTACCCTGAATCAGTTCATGTTCGGTTTGTAAAAAATCGTCATAGCGCACCTCACTGTAATGCACCAAGCCTAGCGTCGGCGGTTTGGGTTTGCGTTTGAAGCGCCATACCAACCCGCGCTTGGTATAGAGTACGCCCTTGAATGTCGCGCTGTGCCCTCTGAGTTTAGAAAACAAGTGCACATTCGGCATGGAAAAGCGTTTAACACTGCCATCCGGATACAACAGGCGCACAAACAGCGGGTATCTAGGCTGCCATCTTTTTGTTGAATCGCTCGAACCAAATTCCGGGGTTAGTAAGTAAGCGTTTTCAAAGGGGATATACTTTATCTCGTAACTGAAGTTGCGTTCACCCGGATTGGTAGGAATGTCGATTTCCTGACCATCGGGCTTGCGGAGATAAAGTCTATTGGGAATGTTGTCTTTATATATATTATCTTGTCTATAAAAAGTATCATCTTCCGTAATTCTGCCATGCGCTTCTTTCAGATAAGTCGTGGAACCCTTCACCTTCTCTGAATCCACTAGCTGGCAATCTATATTGAGTCGTTTACCTCTAGGCATCCCTTCCGGAAAGGTTTGCATGTCACCGCCCAGCGTCCCGACCATCATCGTGCGATCATTGAATGCGCCCTCAATCTTAGGGTGCACCACCGCCTGCCCATCGGCATAACAGGAAATATTGCCGCGAATGCCGGTGTCTTCGATTGCGCCGGTTCCAATGTTGACCTTGATCCATTTTTGAATGTCGGTTTTGCTATCGTCATAACCATCGCCGGAACGCACACCAACCAGCAGATGCTCGTTGTCTATCCAATGCCCTATTACCAAACGGTAGTTTTTAAGAAACACGCGCTTGTTAAGGCGCTCTGCGCTATCTACGATGGTAAATTTCTGATCAAATGCCGGCTCTTCACGCAAATAGTCTTCAGCTTGCACGCTACCAGTAAACATTGAACCTAATAATGAAATGACGATTAAAGACAGTAGCGGCAGTTTTGCTGCTGTCCCGGATAAATTTTTGAACATAAAAACTCCATTCTGACGATATTGGAATTAATGATGACTGTACCGATTTGTTTAGGATTGCAGTTCGTGCGTTGTTGAACTGATTGTTTCGCTTATCACATATCGTTGTTATCTATAACATAAATATAAAACATGCCTTCGAATCATTTCTGTGATTTTGCAGGCGCCCTCGTATATCTAATATCTAAATACCCATTACATTTGATAGGTATTTGAGGTTGGTCTGGCTGCAATTACCAAAGAAAAATTGATAACAGACTTAAGTTTGTGTCGAAAATTGGTTTTAATTTGTACGGTCATGGCGAGTATCTCTAGTTTAATTTTTGGTTATTTTTCATTGCTGATTTGCTCGTAATTCATTGCGTGTTGCGGTGATGGTGGCGGGGCACCAAATAATAGGGGACAGACCACGATTAATTATGGATATTCAACATGTTGATTTTAGAAAAACGTGGTCTGTCCCCTATTGTTCCATATTTGTTGTAAATTCAAATTGTGAGTATTTCCACAATCACGGCGAGTGTTTTGATCAAATTTTCTGGCCTGTTCCCGACTTACTCCATACTTCCCATACTCATTTATTCTTACCAATCCGGCTCTTACCCCATAATAAAAAGCTTTCCATGTATTTCCCTTAGCTTTTTCTTGCTCGTAATAGCTTTTGTATAAAATGGGATTGTTATCAACACGAACGGTACCATTTGCACTAATTTCAAAAAATTCAAATGGGTAAGCAGTGATTTGCATTTCTTGATTATTTTCGTTAAGTAAAGCACCTGGTTTGTAATAGGTTTTAACCTCGTATAAAGAATCAGAATCCAGGTTTTTGATTTTTATTGTTTTATGTTGCGGATAACCTAGGTCGTAATGCCAATTTTCAACTTCCCCAGGTTCCCATAAAGCAGGAATGTTTGTGTCCATGCAGGATGAAACTTTAATGTCTGATGCTAGAATTTTTTTGCCGTTGGGAGTTAGTCTAATTACCATCCATTGGATATAAGGACTACTGGCTGCTTGTGCTACACCTTGTAATACAAGTAGGCTTTTATAGTAGCCATAATTAAAGCCGGTTAAATGGTCATTCAACTCAACCTCGGATTCAGCAAGGTTTTGAGACACCCTCTCATAATCATTAGTAAATATAGGACGAATTACATATGTTCCCCCTTGAAGTTTTATTTCCAGACTGTGTTTAAGTTCAAAACCATGTCCAGATTTTTTGTCACCCCCCCACCAATAACTACCTGCTTTTTCACCATGTAGAATTTCCGCATTGATTTCTGGAATCAGAATCGGATTAGGTTCATCATTCACTTCTGATAGGTTTAGCACAGGTTCAGCTAGCAAAAGATTTGGTGTAAAAGAAACCACACTCAAAACAATAGAGAACAGCAATGGTTTTCTCATTCTCATTTGCGTACCTCGCCTTGCTTGCTCAATTCGCCATGCCTCCCAGCGGTTAATCATTGCTTTGAACATCGGTTTCTCCCTGTAAATTTTATGCATCCAGTGGTGTGTTTAATGTTGTTATTTATTTGCAAGTACCAATATTATCTGGGCAGTTGGCTGAAACAGGATTGCCAGTGCAAGCAGTTAATAGAAATAGTCATTGTAATTACTATAATCAATTTACTTGAATGGAATATATTCCCATAATTTAACCAATATGAGAAGCTCAGTATTACTGGTATTCCTTGATTGAAATCAGCGGAAACTTACTCTGCTCACATTCCCAGCAAGCGCCGCCGCCATCACAGCAGCATCCATCCTCGGGTGCTGCATCTTGAGATTAAAGGTTTCCAGGTCACCGGCACTGCCGTCACCGTTAAAGTCGTGCCATATCCGCAGCTGGTTATATACGGCATCGTTGGCATCAATTTTGTGGTCATTGTTGCTATCGTAATAAGCCAGGCTGGCCAGCCCTCTCTGGTCATAAGGGGTGTTGATGCCATTCAGCAACTCATTGGCTGAATCCAGCACGCCATTGCCATCGCGGTCTATGCCCAGAATGGCATCTGTTGGCCCTATCCATTGCGTGGCCTCGCGGTAGCCATCGTTATCCACATCAAAGCGGGCAACGCCATCATGCTGCAAACTGTAAAGGTCATGCTGGGTCATGCCCTGCGGCAGGGATTGCACGGCAACGCCTTTGTCACCCATATCCACGGTGATGAGTTTCACATGCTGGTAGGCGGTATTGCTCATCAGGTCATGGATCGCATCACTGTCTTTCACCGGATCCAGCTGAGCTATCTGCGCCAGGGTTGCACTGTCTATGATATGGGCTGCCAGCTGCGCATCGAACGGGTGCTGCTGCTCATAAACTGCCAGTGCATGCTCGGCTGCATCCAGTTTGGTCTGTGCCGCTGCAATCGCAGCGGCTTTGGCGGCGGCCAGTGCTTCTGCCGCGGCTTTGAGTGCACCGGATTTACCACTGGTGTCGGTGCTGTCTGTCACCGTGCCAAAGGTCTGGGTATCTATCTTCTGTGTGATGAGGCCGGTGCTGGTGAAGTCCGTACCAAGCCGGCTCTCCCTGGCATGGTCAAGCGCAGCCTGTGCTGCATCCTTGGCCTGTTGCAGCTGTTCACGCGTGGCCTCAATGCCGCTCTTGTCATTGAGCCACTGGCCTTCGGTCTGCCAGTGGGCCTGGTCATTGCCGAACTTATGCTGGAGGTGGTCGGCCTCCCACTGCTGGATCACCGCTTCCGGGTAGACCAGGGTGGTGACGTAATGCCTGAGCATGTCTTCATTGGCCATGCCCAGTACGTTCGATTCCCCGGTGCGCGGGTCAAGTTGCGTGAGCACATAAAAGTAATTGGTCTCGCCATTGCCCATGCCTTCAAACACCGGCCAGCTCTGTATGGTGATCTTGGGCATGCGGCTCGCCACCAGCACCAGATCCCGTGCATGGTCTGCCTTGCCTTGCGGATCCAGGTGCTGTACGTTGGCATCCGTAATCTGCTGCTTGATAGTTGCCAGCAGGCCGGGCTGCCCGTTCACGCCATTGAGCAGGCTGGTGAGCATCTGTTTGCCCAGATAGAAATCCACCCCTTCATTGCCGGGGTAGGGGTTATTGATACTGTAATTGACCGTGATATGGCCGGCAGCATCCATGCCCGGTGTAAACACCACTTCACCCACCGGTGGCGGCAAGGGTTGTTCTTTCTCGTCCTCGCCAAAGATCTCATCCAGCACGATGGAAGCCACGGCCACGATGAGCAGGGTTTGCGGCTGGAGCAAAGCGGCGCTGCCCAATCCACCTTCAAGCAATGCCGCGGCCTGATACGCCCCTGTCAAAGAAGACAGCACCGAACCCACCTGCCCATTGGCCAGCATGTCATCAAAGTTATCCAGGTTGCTCACAAAGTTCACCAGGCTGATGACGGCACCCACCTTGCTCAGGATTTCGATGCTGAGCTTGTCTGTCACAAAGCCATTGGCAGTGCCTTGGGTAGCGGCATACAGGCTATTGCTGTTGTATACCAGGCCATACAGGCCATTGATCTGCGTCAGCGCATTGCTTGAGCCGAGCGAATCAATGCTGTGCAGAATGCCGGCAGCGGCACCCAGGCCGCCGGTGACTTGCACAAAGTCGCTATTCGGGCTGAGGTCAAAGCCTTGCCCGTTCATGACGGCAATGGTGTTGGCGAGCTTGATACCGTTCAGGATCTGGTCGAACTTGTCGCCATAGTGAATGGCGTTGATCAACGAGGCCGCCTGGCCGTAGGCGATGTTGGTGAGGGTGTTGAGGGATTCTTGAGTGGCTGTTGCAGGGGCAGAGGCTAGTGTGAGCGTTTCGATATGACCGCTTTGGTTGATGAGGGTAATGTCCTGTCCGCTTTGGAGGATAGTCGTGTCATCAAATGTCGCTATTTCAGGGGTTTTACCATCCAGAGCCTGGTCAAACAATTCATCCACAACACTGAAAGCGTAATGGCGGTTTGGGTCAAAGCTGGCGCCGTAGTCATCAGCGGCTGCAAAGAATTCCGGAGTGAGTCCGCCAAACTGGTTCAGGTTGTCTATGAGCGACTGCGTGTTGGCAAGGACGTGTCCGTTCAGTGCGGTGATGTCAACAACACTATAGCCCCCCATGTTGTCTGCTTGCAGAGTGATGTTGAGGGTTTTATTGCCGAATTCACCGCTAACATTGTAGAAAGCTTCGCCGGTGCTTGGTTTGGCAAAGCCGGTAATGGTGCTGTAAGGGTGACCGGTGTTAAGGTCGTAATATTCACTTCTGGCAATGGATACACCGTCTTGTATACCCCAGCTGACTTTTTGCAGAAGGGTGTTGCTGCCTTCGACACGTACCGTGTAGTTGTGCCCGTTGGTGCCAAAAATATCAAAGCCGCTGACTGCCCCAGCGCTATTCAATCCTACCGGGATGATGTCGCCCTGGTCAAAGGTGATGTAGGTGCCGTCGCCTTGGGCGATCCCATTTGTGCCAAAATCTACTTCATTACCACCTGCTGCGAGCACCCATTTTCCGCTTGAATTCTGTTTAATTATAGGTAAATTTGTTCCTTCATAATTACCAGAGCCAAAATGCCATTCTCCATTTGAAAATTGTCTGAAATTGGTGCCATCTTGATTAACAGTAAAAATTGTCCCGTCTTTATCAATTCCTATGATGGATTCTGTTCCATCTTGTAATCGATTAGGCAAACCTAATAGCATTGGTTTGCCTTGTTCCAAGTTGTCTAAAAATTTAACCCCGCTACTCGGATCACGGAAAACTCGTTCTAACACCTGAAATCGCGCATCAAGTTTATAATCAGATTCTGTCATCGTAGACATATCCAATGTTTCTAAATCATGCAGCCATCCCGAAATCGGTGTATCAGAATTCTTTATTTTGTCGAACAGATTGGCTCCTTCCATAACATGGTCAAAGCCGCTATCTATATAGTCAGGACGACTGTTTATTTCTGCCTTTATTTGCGCCCAAGACATAATGCTATTATTCATATGCGTTAATAGATTGTTGGCATATGATTCGGCTTGGTTGAATAACTTCATTGCGGCACTCAAGACATACTGTTGGTCAGCACCATCAAATGACTGGAAAGTTTGCGATTGCATAATCCTTTCGGCAAAAGGAACTAATTTCTCATCAATCTGTTTCAGATCCATTTCCCAGACTGCATTTCGACCATCCATACTTTGAAGAAATGTGTTGAATTTCCCGATGTCCACATCAGACAGTAGCAGGGAGCGAGTTGCATCTAATGTTATTCCATTGGATTTAAATGTTTCGAGCAGATTAACACCACTGCTCATTAGGCGATTGGGGTCATTTCCTGCCCATGTGTTAAACGCAGTAACGAGCCCCGGAACTAATTCTGGACGTTGCCCAAGATCGCTTTGTAATGAACCGAGCGAATATCCGCTATTACCGATAGGTTGCAATATATCATTGCTATCTTTTTGCCATGCCAGTGAGAGTGTATAGCTCGACATATACCTAACTTCGGATGAATAACCTACATTTAGTAAGGCTAAGGCGCGTATTTGATCAGCAGTGAAAGACATTTTTACTCCTAATATTTAGATATCGACAAATGAAGAATCAGTGATTTGTATTGAGAGAAGACTTGTTCTCCCACCACTCATATAAAGCCGTTAGTGCTCGTAGTTGCCAATAAGAATCTGTTTCAATTGATAATTCCTTATTTCGTATTGAGCAACAAGGCAAGATGGCATGACATCACCAGATGAGTTGCCCTTGCCAAAGGCAGCTTGGGCTGCGTCACAGTGGCTCCGCACATAACGTTCCCAATGGCGTTGTGAGTCCAGAACGTATTTTTCTACCAAGTTGGTATCTACGCCCTCGTCTGATTTACCTCTTAATTCGGATTTTAAATTTTTTAGGAGTAGTAATTGTTGGCGCTTCAAATTCTCAAGATATCGATTAGTACAGATTCTCCATCCTATAGAACCTGTAAGTTCCGGGGCTGAATCTTGGCAATGCTCTACCGATGCTTTTCGTTCTTCCGCATTTACCACGTCTTGCGCAATGCTTGGTTTTGGCATCCATAACTCAACCGCTAACAAAAATGTAAGAATTAGCCTCATGCGCTATCTCCTTTCCTGACTGTAAGCTGGAGCGTGTAGCTGGATTTACATATTACTTTGAGCAATAATGGGTGGAGCATGATTCTTCCTTTTAGCAGTTAGGACAATCAATAGGGTCAGACTCCATTGATTGCTTAGGGCCAAACATGGGGTTCAACGATTCCATTTAAGGAGTTACCTTACCTGCCTCAGCAAGGGCTTTCTCTTGTGCGGCCTTTTCTTCTGCTAATTTTGCAGTCTCAATCTTTTTTAAATCTTCAGGGGACGCCTTTTGCCCTAACATTACTTCATTATCCTTATTATTTTTTCTATCAAATACCAGGCTTTCACCCAATATAATTCGAATCCAATCGGGATAACTGTATGCAGTGCCTTTATTGTGGTCAATAATTGCCCCAATCCCACCGCCTAGTAAGATATTCCCAAACATGCCTCCATTAGCACGAGAAATCACCGTTGCATTTCCGGTCTCCTCACCTGCTTTGTCGCAAGTTACCAACAAGTTCTGCCCCGATCTATGAACATTCACTATACCCGTTGACGTTGTGAACCATTCCCCACGCTCATTTTTTGCGACACATTTAGCTCCAGTTACAAGCTGGTTGTTTTTTGAATATGTTTCAATTTGAACAGGCTGATTTGCGTCTTTTGTGATAGAGGCACACCCACTTAACATCCCTGTGAGAACTACGAAAGAAACGTACCAATGTTTAGTTTTCATTATTATTTCCTTTTGAAATTTAAAAAGAATGATCAATGAGGTCTGACCTCATTGATTGCACAGGCTGTGGTGATGGTGGCGGGGCGGGGTGAAGCTGGGTATAGCGATGCGCTTCGTAGATTCTTATTTTGCCGAGAACGGGTCTGTAAGGGCTTTCTCTTGGTTCCCATTCGCATGGTTTGCTATCTCAGCGGCGATCAATCAGGAATACATGCAGCTGTGAACCGCGCATGATGAAATGCAGATATAGTTCTTTCAATTCTTTGGGTAGGCTGGTACTTAAATCTACGCGTTCTTCGCATATTTCACCGCTAGCCAGGATGCGCCATTTGAAGTAGAGAAATTCCATCTGAGGAATTGTGATGGTGACGTTATCTTGCTTGAACGTTTCGCCCAGGCTCGCCATTTCTCTGTTGGCAATGGTTCCGGAATGGCCGCTGGCGCCATATCGGTAATCAATGACTTCTACATCCGGGTGTTTTCCATCTGCACTGTCGCTGATGGTGTTGAAACTTAGGTGGTATTCAATCATGAGAGATTCTCTTGTAGTGCAGGCGCTCAAACCGAAAAAATTCAAAGTGGCTGCCTGAACAGTTTTGTTTTGTGTTGTTTAATAAGTAATTTTGCAGCGTAAATGAAACGGTTAATGCGAGTTTATGTGGGAAAAAAACCCATATAAAAAGAGTCTAATTGATAAGCCCTGATGCTGGCAAGGGAATTTTTTGCGGGGGTAAAATCAGCTGGGTTGCGCTCGCTTTTCTATTTTCTGTATTCATTAATCTTTTTATCAGTACGGCTGGCTGGCGGGTGCGGATTAGATTTCAAGCGTGAATATCAGGCAGCCAAGTTTGGAAATGCGCCAGGATGAGGCTCGGCAAGCCAGTTATTTGATTGCTGCTGCAGAGGAAATTTCTGCTGTTTTGGGCAGGATTTCATGAACTCTTGACGTGAGTTTTTGCCCCGCCGTAACAGCGAAAAAAAACCAAAGCAAGATGAGGATCAACAACAGAAGTCTTCTCATTTTTCAATCATCCGGTTGTGTGATTGATTCCGTAATCCGGGTTTTATTACGCGCTATCTGCTGCATGCTGCAATATGCCGAGATCAGGCGGGTGAGCAGGTTTTTGCATAATTTATGGGAAATATTCCCATAAATTAACTATAGAGATAAAGGCTGCGATGTGCAAGAGGAATTTATTTCAAATGGAAATAAATTCGTTAGGGATTGGTGTTGTGGCTGAGGGCAGCCCGGCTTTGCGAGGTGAGGTGTAAAGCCGGGTGAATGGGCGGTTATTTCAGTTTTAAAGCCAGTTTGATGCGGCGCCAGATCTGGCAGAGTTTGGAGCCTTCCAGGTGATAGTGTTTGTGCAGCGGTTTTTTTACTTCCCAGCTTGCGGTCATGCCGGCGGGGAATGTCACGAGGTCGCCTTTGCCGAAGCTTACCGGTGTGCCGCCGGTTGGGGTGATCACGCATTCACCTTCCAGGATATAGGCGATTTCCTGCTCTGGGAATGTCCACGGGAATACGGAAACTTCTTTTTGCCAGGTTGGCCATTTACTGACGTTCAGTGCGTCTAAGCGCTGCTGGGCTGGGTTTTTTTCTACGGTGATCTGCGACATGTATGTTCCTTTTTGAAAAGTGCATTCTATCTCATGGCATTGCAAAGCTGAAATATGATCGCTATTTTCAGTTTGCGTAAAGTAGTAAAATGATGTTTTCAGTCATTAGCAAAAAATCATGCGTGTAAGTTTAGAGCAAGCAATAGCCGAACTCAAAAAAGGTGAAGTTGTCGCGATCCCGACCGAAACGGTTTACGGTTTGGCCGCTGATGCGACCAACGACGCCGCGCTTAGGAAGATATTTGCTACCAAGCGGCGCCCGGCGGACCATCCGCTGATCGTGCATATCAGCGATATTCACCAGGTCGATGCATGGGTGACGGACTTCCCCGAGGTGGCTGTCAGGCTGGCCGAGGCATTCTGGCCGGGTGCGCTGACATTGGTGCTGCCGGCCAGGGCGCATGTTTCGCGTGTGGTGCGTGGCGATGAGCCTACGGTGGCATTGCGTGTGCCTGACCATCCGGTCGCGCTGGCACTGCTCAAGCAAAGCGGGCTAAGCGTGGCTGCGCCTTCTGCCAATTTGTTCACGCAGCTTAGCCCGACCACTGCGGCGCATGTAGAAGCCGGCCTGGGTGAGGCTATTCCGGTGCTGGACGGCGGAGCCTGCACGGTTGGGATTGAATCCACGATCGTAAGCGTGGCACCTGACGGCCAATGGCAGCTGCTGCGCCCTGGCATGATAAGCGAGGCGGACATCGCAGCAGTGGCCGGTATGCCGCAGCGCGTAAAACACGCTTTACATGAACACGAGGAAATACAGGCAAGCCCTAAAGTGCCTGGGCAGCATGCGCTGCATTATTCGCCGCGTACGCCGCTTACGTTATATCAGGACAGAGCGGACTTGTTCGCCGCTTGCCATGCTTTGCAGAACGCAGGTAAGAGCTGTGCGGCATTGCTGATCGGCGAAGGTGATGCGCCTGCCTGCACGGTGGTTGCATTGCCCGGCCAGCCGGATAAGGTCGCGGAGCGCTTATATAGCGCGCTTCATGCGCTGGATGCGCTAAAAGTGGACCGGCTGCTGGTTGAGCTGCCGCCTGCCGATGCTGCGTGGATAGCCGTGCTGGATCGCCTGACCAGGGCGGGGCATCAGTAAGTGAGATTGAAAAACTGCCATGTTTTTAATATACATGGCAAAATGCAGCCATAACCGTTAACCATATCATTCAAACATATCAGGCCTTTTATACCTATGTTCACCAAACAGCATCCATTTATACTCTTGTCAGGCCTGTTAGCTTTGCTGCCGGCATGCAGTTCCATCAGTTTGAATCCATTTGGGTCTGACGCTGCCGACCAGTCGAAAGGTCCCTACAATGCGACTGAGTATGTCTGTGAGGGCAAAGGCCGTTTTTACGTACGCATGCTGAATAATGGCAATGATGCCTGGCTGATCTATCCTGACCACGAAGTCAACCTGCCTAGATCCGGCGGTGATAACCGTTATGGCAGCGGTGCAATCACGCTCGTGATCAATGGTGCCGAAACTACGCTGAATGACGGTGAAAAAATCGCGTATAGCAACTGCAAGCCGCAAGAGAAAATCAAGCAGTAACCCGTCTTTAAATGCTCCTGCTGCTGTTTATAGGCTAGGGAGCAAGAATCATGTCCGGTGGGTGTCGTGTCATATCAGGGTATAGTCAAACATAAATGGCCGCCGCCATATGCAAACTAACATTTCTACAATCAAGCGTTTTCTGCTGCCGTTATTGCTGCTAATGGCGGCCGCACCTTTTGTGCTGACCAGCCAGCAGACTGCGCAGCAGCTGGCGAACACGCACGCGGTAGCCAAGGAGCAGTCACAGGCCTTGATCGGCCTGCTGAAGGTCACGGATGAGCTGGTTGGCAATCAGGCCGATAATGCCATGCACTTGCTCAAGGCACATGCTGCCGGCCTGGGCTCCCCCGCCGTTTCCGGATATGTGAGGATGGCAGGGAATACGGTGCCCAACCTGCTGATGGGCTCGATTCCCGTTACGAATAATTATGAGCTAGTGGACGGTGTGACCGCCATCAGCGGCGGTACTGCAACCATATTCGTGAAATCCGGCAACAATTTCGTTCGCATCGCTACCAATGTCAAGCGTGAGAGTGGCCTGCGTGCTATCGGCACTGTGCTGGACCCGAATGGCAAGGTGATTGAGGCTTTGCGCCAGGGGCGTGCATTCAGCGGGGTGGTCGAGATTCTTGGAGAGCCTTACCTGACACGCTATGAACCTATGTTGAATCAGGCTGGCGTGATTATTGGCGCCTACTATGTCGGGTTCAAGGTTGATATGAAAGTGGTGCGCGAGAGCGTGCGGAATATCAGGCTATTGGAAACCGGCTTTGCAGCCATCGTGGATGGCAGCAATAAGATACGTTTCCTATCTTCCCATATCAGCCCGCAGAAAGCCGCAATACTGTTGAAATCGCAGCCGGAAAGCTGGATGTTCATACAGGAGCAGATCCCGAACTGGGGTTTCAAGCTGGTGATTGCGTATTCTGTTCATGAGGCCCGGATCGCCGGGTTATCCAAGTCGTGGGCTTTTATTCTGCTGGGTACAACCTTGGGCGCTTTGCTGATCGGCATTATCTTCTGGCAATTGCGCAGGCTTATCTTTATGCCGCTGGGGGCTGACCCTGCCGTGGCGATCGAGGTGGTGAAACGTATTGCAGCCGGCAATCTGCAGGCTGACAACATGGTTGCCAAACCAGGCACGTTGATGGCCAATGTGCTGGAAATGCGCAAAAAGCTGCGCGAAAGCATGGGCACGCTGCGCGATAATGCCGAGCGTATGCGTTTATCCGCCAGTGTTTTTGATCATGCACACGATGGTATTTTTATCACCGATGCCGAGATGCGTATCCTGGAAGTCAATATCGCATTCACGGAGATTACCGGTTATTCCCGCGAGGCGGCATTAGGCCATACCCCGCAGCAATTGGGCTTTGCGATTTATGAGCCGGATTTCTTCGATGCGCGCATACGGCTGTCGCAGGATGAGGATGCCGGCGAGTGGCGTGGTGAGGCCTGGAACAGGCGCGCCACGGATGATATTTACCCGGTATGGCTTGATATCTTTACGGTACGCAATGATGCACAGCAACTGATCAATTATGTGGGCTTGTTCTCAGACATCACTGAAGCCAAACAGCATCAGCAGAACCTGGAGCGCATGGCTTACCATGATCCATTAACCCAGCTGCCTAACCGTACGCTATTGTCAGACCGCCTGCATCAGGCTTTTTCACGCGCCGAGCGCACCGGCGAGCTGCTGGCGGTGTGCTGCCTTGACCTGGATGGCTTTAAACCGGTGAATGATTCTTTAGGTCACGAGGCGGGAGACCAGCTGCTGGTGCAGCTGGCCGAACGCATGAATAAATGCCTGCGTGAGAGTGATACCGTGGCGCGCACCGGCGGCGATGAGTTTGCCTTGCTGCTGAACGGCATGGTGAATGTGGATGAATGCAGGCTGGCACTGGAGCGCTTGCTGAGTGACATCAGGGCGCCCTATATGGTTGCCGGCGAATCTGTCACTGTATCCTCAAGCATCGGGTATACCATATTCCCGCTGGACGGCAGCGAGCCGGATACCCTGCTGCGCCATGCAGACCAGGCCATGTATCAGGCCAAGCTGAACGGCGGTAGCTGTGTGCAGCAGTTCGATGCCGAGTATGACCGTGAGTTCCGGGATCTGCGACAGGACATGGAAAGAATCGAATCCGCACTGGCAAATGATGAGCTGTGCCTGTATTACCAGCCCAAAGTCGATATGCAGATTGGAAAGGTCATCGGCATGGAGGCGCTTATCCGCTGGCAGCACCCGGATCTTGGTTTGCAGGTGCCGGTATCGTTCCTGCCGCTCATTGAAAACACTGATTTCTCGATCACCTTGGGCGAGTGGGTGATTCGCAAGGCGATCATCCAGCTGGAAATATGGCAGGCAGAAGGCCTTGACTTGCAGGTCAGCGTCAATATTGCGGCCAGGCATATGGTGCATGAAGACTTTACTGCCAGGCTGGAGCAGATATTGGGTGAATTTCCCCAGGTTAACCCCGCTAAGCTGGAATTCGAGATCACGGAAACGGCAGCGATTGAAGATGTGTCGGGCGTGGTGCGCACGATGAACGGCTGCAAGTTGCTGGGCGTGAGTTTTGCGCTGGATGACTTTGGCGTGGGATATTCGTCACTCACTTACCTGCGCCGCCTGCCGGTTGCCGTGATCAAGGTTGACCGTTCGTTCGTCCACGATATGCTGCAGGATAGCAATGACCTGGCCATGGTCGCCGGCATTATCAGCCTGGGCCGTGACTTCAGGTGCAAGATCGTGGCAGAAGGGGTTGAAACCGCTGAACATGGCTTGCAGCTGCTGCGGATGGGCTGCACGATCGCGCAGGGTTTTGGCATCGCCATGCCGATGCCGGCGGATCAGGTAAGCGATTGGGTCAGGTCTTATCGCCCTAATGAGAAATGGGCGCAGGCCAGTTGATTTCCTGCGTGTGCGGTTATGGTTTTAAGTTTGTAAAATACTTGCCCGACTTGTAAAAAGAGCGTAACTTAAACGCTGCAAGACTGGTATTGATATGGAGTGAGCCATGGATAACAAATACGGGTTAGGCAGTGCCAAAGTCGCTACGGAACATCATGCGCAACATCATAAAACAGTGCATACGACCTATCCGGTACACTGTAAATTCTGTGGCAGTCCGCATCTGGTTTTAAGCCCAAGCATGCATGATCACTCATGCGCCGATTGCGGTGAATGGCAGAATGATGTGCCGCAAGGATATTCCAGCGGACGCAGCAGCGATTACTGATTTTCTGCATAGGATTTAAACGCTCAATCCCCTGGTTAAAAAGGGGTTTCTGTATGCCGATATTTGCAAATTAAACGGCTTTTGGCCAAAAGTTGTGAAATTCTGTAAATATTTGGTGCAAAACTAAAATAATTCACTTTCTACTCAAAATTTAGCGGATTAGTACGCCAAAAAGCACTATAATCTTGCGTACAAAAAATCCCTTTCCATTAAACAACTCCAAAAGAGAAGATAAATGACTACGAAAAATGCTGACATTGGCCTGGTTGGGCTAGCTGTTATGGGTCAGAACCTGGCCCTGAATATTGCCGATCATGGCTACACCATTGCGGTTTATAACCGTGACCCGAAAAAAATGGTGAATTTCATTGAAGAATGTCAAAAGAATGAGCCATCACATGCCAATGTGGTTGGTCATGCGGACTTGGCTTCATTTGTACTGAGTATCAAACGTCCACGTAAAATCATCCTGCTGGTTAAAGCAGGCAGCGCAACAGACGTCACTATCAATGCATTGCTGCCATTCCTGGAGCAAGGCGACATCATTATCGACGGCGGCAACGCATTGTGGACAGACACAATCCGTCGTGAAAAAGAATTATCGGCTAAAGGGATCGAATTCATCGGCTCAGGCGTATCTGGCGGTGAAACCGGTGCCCGTTTCGGCCCAAGCCTGATGCCTTCAGGCACACGTAAAGCATGGGCAAGCCTGGAGCCGATCTGGCGCGATATCGCAGCTAAAGTAGATCCAGTTACCGGCGCGCCTTTAGAAGGCGGCGCACCTGGCAAGCCAGTACAAGGCGGTTTCGCATGTGCTGAGTACATTGGTCCTGACGGTGCCGGCCATTACGTTAAAATGGTACACAACGGTATCGAATACATCGATATGCAATTGATCTGTGAAGCTTACTGGCTGATGAGAAACCTGCTGGGCATGGAAGCAGATGAAATCGGTAAAGTATTCGCCGAGTGGAACAAGGGTGAGTTATCAAGCTTCCTGATCGAAATCACTGCAGATATCCTGCAACAGAAAGACCCAATGGGCCCTGGCTTCCTCGTGGACAAAATCCTGGATACAGCCGGCCAAAAAGGTACTGGTCAATGGACAGCTGCCAACGCGCTTGAATTGGGCGCGCCGGCTAACGCGATTGCTGCTGCCGTTTATGCACGTGCACTTTCAAGCCTGAAAGAAGAACGCGTAGAAGCCAGCAAAATCCTGAAAGGCCCGGTCATCAAACAGGAAACAGATAAAAAAGCAGTGATCGAAGCGATCAAGAACGCACTGTACTGTTCAAAAATCTGTGCATACGCACAAGGCTTCCAGTTGATCGACAAAGCACAAGTGGCTTACAACTGGAAACTGAACTTCGGTGAGATCGCTCAGATCTGGCGCGGTGGTTGTATCATCCGTGCACGCTTCCTGCAAAAAATCACTGACGCTTATGCATTGAACTCACGCCTGAAAAACCTGATGTTGGATCCATACTTCACTAACGCGATGAATGATGGCCAAGCCGGCTGGCGTAAAGTGATCGCTTTGGCGGTGACTAACGGTATTCCTGCGCAAGGCTTTGCTGCTGCATTGGCTTACTACGATGGTTACCGCAGTGAGCGTTTGCCTGCAAACCTGCTGCAAGGCCAACGTGACTACTTCGGTGCGCACACTTACGAGCGTGTTGACCAGCCACGTGGTCAGTTCTTCCACCTGGATTGGCCAGAAGCAGGCCGTCCGCAACTTGAAGTTTAAGCAGCAGCTTGAATAACAAGTGGTAAGTAAAAAGGGCAGAATTTCTGCCCTTTTTGCTTTTTATAGTTATTTTCTCAAGTAATCCGATGATGTAGCAATTCCGCTTATTCGCACCCCAGGGCACCTTCTCTTGCCACAAGGTGGCAATTCACCTTGTCATACCAGCGAAGGCTGGTATCCAGACCGCGTTAATACTAGCTTTGTCTTGATAAAACGCCATTCGTGACTGCCATTTTGACTAGATTCCCGCCTGCGCGGGAATGACGGGTTATTTAGTAGATTAGCTATAATTACCTGCGTTGCCAGATTATGTCGTGCACTTTAAATCACTACTGTTGATGTGAGTTTTGTAGTGGCAGTGTAAAATTCAGCCGGCTTATTTTCTTAGGGCAACAGCATGACGTTTCATATACAAACATTACTGACTCACTGGGCTGTCATGGTGCTCGCTTTGTGGCTCACAAGCCGCGCGCTCAAGGGCATGTCGTTTTCCGGCATATTGCCGCTGCTGGCATCAGCATTGCTGTTATGTGCCGCCAACATTATCGTGCGTCCTGCGCTGGCGCTGATACCGCTATCTACCGCATCCTGGGTGCTGGGCATTGTGCTGCTGGTGATTAATGCCTTGCTGGTCATGCTGATTGCATCGCTGGTTAAGGGGTTTAATCTCTCGGGGGTATGGGCGGCACTGCTTGCCGCTTTGATTATTGCAGTGATTGGAATGCTGCTGGAGATGGTGTTGCCGGGGAGCAACCCTTCGCTGTTTCATATTCAGCAGTTGATTAACTTTAAGTAGATTATCGGTTTCGCCTGAATGGCGAGTTTCTTTCTTTTGCTTAGCCGTACCCGTAAAGGGCATGTCCGCCAAGGGCCCGCTCTTTCATCGCGATCTTGGCGCCAAAAGAAACCAAAGAAAAGGCTACCCCGCGCCCGCTTAATTCCTGCGTTGCTCACCTTCATGGGCGGCAATCGAAACTCGCCCTGACAAGCCACATAAAACGTGGCTTGTTGCGGAGCTCAAACAGCCGATTGCCGAATACTCCCATAAAGCTTGCGCTACTCGGCGCGGCTGAAGGGGCAAGTGGGTAAGTCTCCGTTGCCCTGCAAGATAGGTGTAGCTTACTATATAAAAAACCCGGATAAGAATTTAATCTTTATCCGGGTTTGTGTTTAATTCACTAACTTAATTACTGGTGCAGCGTTCTGCTGAACAGGTTTAGCGCCAGTTGGTAACCGATCATGGCGGTCTGCGGGTCGTAGCGTTCGCCTTCGTCGCGCATGAATGCGTGTTGTGCGTTGAATTCATGCCATGTGAATACCATGTTGGCATCGCTGAGTTTTTTGTACACTTCTGCGCGGCCTGGTGCCGGGATGTGCGGATCCTGTTTGCCCCAGATCATGAGCAGTTCGCCTGAAATGTCTTGCAGGCGTTCCATGCTGTGCTGGCCTGGTTTGTTCGGGATGACTTGTGTGTGCAGGTCGGTTGCATAGAAGCAGGCGGTGCCTTTGATTTCCGGTTGCAGTGCGGCGCGGAAAGCCAGGTGGCCGCCGATACAGAAGCCCATGGCGCCGATGTTGCCGTTATACCATGGCTGTGTTTTTGCAAATGCGATCATGGCGGCATTGTCTGTGTCGTAACCTTGTACGTCTTTGGCGGCTTTGTCGGCATTGCCTTTGTCGCGGCCTGCATCGTCGTAGCCTAAAACCGTGCCGATCGGGTTCAGTTCGTGGAATACTTCAGGTACCAGCACTGCGTAACCGTGGCTTGCCATGATTTTGGCTGCACGTTCAATCGGGCCGGTTTGCTGGAAAATCTCAGAGTAAAACAGAATGGTCGGGTATTTGCCGTTACCAACCGGGCGGTGGATAAAGGTGCGCATCACACCGGTAGGGGTGTTGAGGTCTGCAATGTGGCTTTGAATGTTCATGATCAGGTTTCCGGATTGTGTTTCAAATAAAGGAAATACGGAATAAGTGCCTACGCGAGCAAATTGCTGCGTTGCGCGGTACTCGCAACCTCGCTGTATACCACATACTACCTCGGTTACTGCGTGCCGTGCACCTTGCACTTTATCTCGTTCGGCGACTTATTCCGTGTTTCCTAAACAAAATTTTCGATATTGTACAACGAGGTACGTGCTTTTTGGCTGATATGCGGCGGTGCGCTCAAATAATCTATATAAGGTTTGCTAAGACCCATGTTAATTTCGTAAAATGTTGTTTTGAAATCTGTTTCTATGTCATTGCGCTTTCACATCGCTGCATTATGGTTTGAAGTCGCATTGCATATACTCTTGGCTTAATTCAGTACATACATCATGCTAATCACGATCAATGGTAAACCCCGCAGTTTTGATGCTGCCAGTCTCTCTGTAGCCGGGCTCGTTCAGCAGCTGGAGCTGGTCGGCAAACGCCTGGCGATAGAGCGCAACGGCGAAATCGTGCCACGCAGCCAGTTTGAAGCCACACAGCTGGCGGAGGGCGATAAATTGGAAATCGTTGGCGCGGTCGGCGGCGGCTAAATAGATCCCAGTATTCATTACAGTTGCAAAGCAAAGGAATCACAATTGTCAGATTTATTAAAAATCGCAGATAAAACCTACAAGTCACGTTTGCTGGTGGGTACCGGTAAATATAAGGACTTTAACGAAACGCGCGCGGCCATCGATGCCAGTGGCGCGGAAATCATCACGGTAGCTATCCGCCGCACGAATATCGGCCAGAACGCCGGTGAACCGTCCCTGCTGGACTTTTTGCCGCCGGAGGAATTCACCTACCTGCCTAATACTGCGGGCTGTTACTCAGCCGATGATGCAGTGCGCACTTTGCGCCTGGCACGTGAGCTGCTGGATGGGCATAAACTGGTTAAACTGGAAGTGCTGGGTGATCCGAACACCTTGTACCCGAATATGACCGAAACGCTTGCTGCCGCCAGAACATTGGTGAAAGATGGTTTTGATGTCATGGTGTATTGTTCCGATGACCCGATCATTGCCAAGCAGCTGGAAGAAATCGGCTGTGTTGCCGTCATGCCTTTGGCTTCCCTGATCGGCTCCGGCATGGGTATCCTGAATCCATGGAATTTACAGATCATCATCGAGAATGCCAAAGTGCCGGTGCTGGTAGATGCCGGTGTCGGTACGGCATCAGATGCGGCGATCGCGATGGAGCTGGGCTGCCAGGGCATACTGATGAATACGGCAATTGCAGCGGCAGGCAACCCTGTGCTGATGGCCGGTGCGATGAAGAAAGCGGTTGAGGCTGGTCGTGAGGCCTACCTGGCCGGACGCATGCCTAAAAAACTGTATTCTGCGAGCCCAAGCTCGCCGACAACAGGCATGATCGGCTAGTGGCGGTTCAGGGATGAGTCACATGAACAATTACGAGTGTATGGTCAAAGTCGAGGTTTCCTTTTTGCCGGAGCAGTCCGATATTGAGCATAACCGCTACGCGTTCGCATACCATGTGACGATTACCAACACGGGTAATGTCGCTGCACAGTTGATCAGCCGGCACTGGATCATCGCCGAGGCAAGCGGTGAACAGCAGGAGGTCAGGGGGTTGGGTGTCGTAGGCGCACAGCCGCTGCTTAACCCGGGCGAGAGCTATGCGTACTCCAGCGGCACTGTGATCAAGACACCGATGGGTGAAATGTACGGTACCTACCAGATGGTGGCTGAAGATGGCACCAAGTTCGATGCCGTTATCCCGACTTTTCAATTGAATATGCCCAGGGTGCTGCATTAGGTTCAGTTGCTGGAAAAGCGAATAAAAATATGAAAAAAATTACGCATGGCGCCATATTGATATTATTAAGCCTGCTGGCCGCAGGCTGCGCCGGCAAGGTGGTAAAGCCGGTAACGCCGCCTGCCCCACCAAAAGCGCAGTGTGAATGTCCGGTCGAAAAACCGCCGGTGCAGATCCCGGAAGCCAGCAAACCCGTCGAAATCAAACCGCCTGAAGCCAAAGTAGCTGAATATAGCCTGCTGAAGACGGCGCAATGGGATGACATTGATGGTTTGCAGCTTGATAACCTGAGCCAGGCGTGGCCAGCCTGGATGCAAAGCTGCTCTACGCTGATCAATAAACCTGCCTGGAAGAATGTGTGTACCGCAGCGAATCAGCTTAATGAGCAGACGGGCAGAAAGCCGTCATCCGATGCAATACAGGCTTATTTCAAAGAGTATTTTTCCGTTTATAAAACGACTAATGTGGATGGCAGCGATAGCGGGATGATTACCGGTTATTACCAGCCCATACTGAAAGGCAGCCGTACCAAGTCCGCGCAATATCCCAACCCGTTGTATGCGGCACCTGGTGACCTGATCACGGTCGAGCTTGATAGCTTGTTCCCGGAGTTGAAATTCAAGCGCGTGCGCGGCAGGCTGGTTGGCAATAAGCTGGTGCCTTATTACAACCGTGCAGAAATCGAGACCGATGCTTCGCCGTTGAAAGGGCGCGAGTTTCTCTATATTGATGACATCATAGATGTGTTCTTTCTGCAGATACAAGGCTCAGGCCTGGTGCAGCTGGATAATGGCGAACAGGTGCATGTCGGCTATGCGGACCAGAATGGGCATCAGTATAATTCGATAGGCCGTCTGCTGGTTGAGCGTGGTGAGATGACCCTGGCGCAGGCTTCGATGCAGGGCATCAAGAACTGGGCGCGCAATAACCTGGCAAAACTGAGGGAACTGCTCAATAATAATCCTAGCTATGTATTTTTCAGGGAGTTGCCTGCCGGGCTGCCTGGGCCGCTGGGCGCACTGGGCGTGCCGATTATGGGTGAGCGCAGCGTTGCCGTAGACCCTAAATTCGTACCGCTGGGTGCGCCGGTGTTCTTATCTACCACTGAACCCAATAGCAGCAAACCGCTTAAACGCATGATGATGGCGCAGGATACCGGCGGTGCAATCAAGGGCGGCGTTCGTGCGGATTTCTTCTGGGGAGCCGGGCCCGATGCCGGCGCCAAAGCCGGTGCCATGAAGCAGTCGGGCAAGATCTGGGTATTGTTGCCTAAGGACTTCATCATTAACGGAGCTAATGGCCTGCAAAACCAGGTTAGGAAGTAAACCCGGTTAGATTCAGCAACGCCTTCAATACAGGCAATAAAAAAGGGTGCCTGGGCACCCTTTTACATGACACGCAGGAACAAATTACTTGTTCATTACGTACATTGTAACTTCGAAACCGAAACGCATTTCAGTAGCAGCTGGTTTTGTCCACATAGTAATTTCTCCTTTTTGATAAATTCGTAGCGCTAGCGCTTAACAGCATTTGCCTTACGTGAGACACATCATAAGCCTTGCCATAAAATGCAACATGACATGAGTCATTAAAACGCCCTAATGATAATCATGAGAACCGCCTGTGCTTGATTTCCAGCCTTTACTTTACCCGCGGTTTCCTGTCGGGGCTTGCATTCCCGGCATGATCGGACAAAAGCGGCATTGCTTGGTTGAATGGGTCTGGATCAGTCAGCATTCCTGATGCGTTTGATCAGTTTTTTGATGCCTTTGCGGCCGTATTTGCGTTTGAATGCCACTTTGAAATCGTATAGATAAAAAGCCAGCCTGATCCTAAAGCTGATTTTCCTGCTCATATTCGCCAGGTACAGACCCAGGAAGCGTTCGCGGCCAGCCCAATGCAGTTTGTTGCAGATGCGGGTCAGGTCGGAGACGCGCTGGCTGAGCGGGGTCGAGTATGAGTAGAAGCGTGCACGTGCCGTGTCTATCAGTGAGAAATGCAGCTGTTTGCCTGCGTCTGCCCGAACCAGGATGTTGCCGCCGGATAGATCCCTGAAAAACGTGCCGCGATGATGCATCTTGAATAGATATTGCGCAAGCTGGGCATATGTTTCCTCTGCGCTCACAGTGATGTTTTTGGCCGCGATATGGAAGTCTTTATTGCCTTTGGCAAAATGTATGAACATTTCGCCCACGGAGCAGTCTGCGGTCACGTAATCACAGATGTAGAAGTTCTGCTTGAGTGTGGCGTCCTGCTCTTTTTCAAAGAAAGCGACCGGCTGTGCCGAATCTATGCCGCGTCTTAACAGTTCTACAGCGCCGTTCCAGCTGCGTTTTGCTTTGCTGGGTTTGAAGCGGTCGAAAAACTGCTTGTGCGGGTACATTTTTACCGGTTGCTTGACCGTGATTTTCCGCGTGGTTTCCTGTGCCGGGTTTTCCGTTGCGGTACGCGGGTCCGGCAATGCCCAGATGGCATTGCGCGCATGGCGCAAGGCATCGTTCTTGTGCGGGCTGCTCAAGTGTTGCGGGTTGAGCTCCTTAGCCAGCAACGCCGCTTCTTCTGCATCTTTTGCCAGTATCATGCCGAACCAGCCGTCCTGGTGATACGGGTAGTAACGCAAGCCGGGAATGTAAGCGTGGATTGCCAGGTTTCCGGCAAGGCGGCTGCCTGGTTTGGCGGTCATGGTGTGGCTGATTGGCCAGCGCAGGTAGATCGGGCTTTCATTGATAATGTGCGGGGCGTCGGCAAGCAGCTCGCCGTCACGACTGATGATTTCGGCCTGCCGCAGGTCGCTTGCATGGTAGATGTCGTCCAGTAAAGCGACTTTGCCATTGATGGTCCATGCGGCGTGAATATGATGCTGTGCCGTCTGGAAGTGGTGAATCTCAAGGCCACAGGCAGTCGCGATGGCGGCTTTGTAATTTGCACCCTGCACGATGCCTGCAACGGTCTGCATGGCATAAAAACTGGGATGGCGCCTGAACTGGCTTCTATCGCCATCTACACTTGCATAATGCGTGACGCGTTCCAGCGCCGGGTATTCTGCATCGCTTAAGCCATCATTGATCAGACCTTCGCGGTGGCAGATCATCGCCCCCCAGAACACCTGGTCAAGTGCGCCGGAAGCAGCGTTCAGCACCATGTAGCGTGCAAGGTAGTCGGCCTGTTTCTGTTCACCATCTGGCAGCAGGCGCTCTATGCGGTAAATTGCCCAGAATGCTACTGGAGATATAAAGCGTGCAATGCCAAAATCAGTACTGATCTTTCTAAGCAGCCGTGCTTTTTTAACCAGGTTGAATTTCAGTCTGGTTGCCCAGCGGTATTTGAAAATACGATGATCAAAACGCTCAGGCTCAGAAACGCGCTCGCTGAACAAATTATTGGTATGGATATCCGGTAATTGGTTTCTGGCTTTGAGCATGCTCAGTATGCCGATATTGTAGATCGGTTCGAAGTCTGTCACGTTGGGGCCGGCCAGCGTGATGCCGCGTTGCCTGATTTCCTGATAGGCAATATCCCAAGCCTGCATAAAGCCATCTACGCTGTAACCCGCCCAGCGCTTTCTGTTGATGGTCGCGCCGATCTCAACACGCAGGATCCGGCTGCCGAAACGCTCAAGCACTGCATGCACGAATGTGCGCCAGAGTGCCTGTTCAGCGGCATCCCCCATGTTTCTGGCATTGCTGAAAGGCTGCACCAGATGCAGCGTGACCTGGAATCTGTCATCCAGCAGGCGCTGCAGAAAGCGCGCATTAAAGCTCTGCAGGTCGCCATAGCTGAAGTCCAGGCGCACCTGATGAATGCCTAGCTGCTGCAATTGGCTGATCACGTAGTCATCCATGGCGGCATCTTCGGCAGAGGCTATGCATATGCCTATGAAATCGGCAGGTACCGGATGTTCAGGCGGCGGCAGGTGGCCGCGCCTGACATAAAGCCTGCCGCACATGATATACGCAAGACCTTTGCGTATGATGGGCCAGCTCAGCATGCTTGGTTGCTTTTTATTCATGTGCATCAATTATTGCGGCAGGCGGAAACGCTGTTCGTTGTAAAGCAGATCAGGCAGCAGCACATTGGCGAGCGCGCGCTGCTCCAGCTCTTTTGCGTTGGCAGGCGGGCTGGTTTCATTCAGCTGCTTTGTTTTTGTGTCATAAACAGCATAAGCCGGTGCTTTGTCTGAGCGCAATACAACGACCTGGTTGCCGATCTGCGTTTGCTCCATCCAGCCGAAGTTGGCGTTATATTGCATCATTGCACGGCCAGGGCTGTCGGGTGCAACGCTGGATAAATCGCGCCCTATCATCGGGTGCTGCGCTTCAATGCCCATCAGTGACAGCAGTGTCACCGGCAGATCAATCTGGCTGGCCATGCCCGTGTAGCGCAGGGGTTTGATGTCGGCGCCCAGGATCAGGCCGGGGATATGGAAACGTTCGACCGGCACCAGTGATACGCCGCGCACGCGGATGTCATGGTCAGCGACGATCAGAAATACCGTATCCTTCCAGTACTCACTTTGCTGGGCTTTCTTAAAGAACTCGCCGATCGCGTAATCTGCATATTTCACTGCATTGTTATCGGTGTTTTTCGGCTGTTCGTAGAGCTCGATACGGCCATCGGGAAACTCAAACGGCGCATGGTTGGATGACGAGAATGCCAGCGTGAAGAATGGCTTGCCTGTCTTGTGGTGAGCCAGCAGCTGCTCATGGGTTTTGTTCAGCAGGTCTTCATCAGACACGCCCCAGCTGCTGATGAATACCGGGTTCTTATAATCTTTCTGCTCCACGATGTTGTTGAAGCCATTGCCGGTAAAAAAGCTGCGCATGTTGTCAAAATGCGATTCGCCACCGTAGATGAATTCGGTGTTGTAACCGCGTTTTTCCAGCAATGCCGCCAGTGTGAAAAAGTTTTTCTGTGATTTCGAGAGCTTCACCGTGCTATCGGCCGGTGTAGGCGCAAAACCCGCAGTCACGGCTTCAATGCCGCGCACGGAGCGTGTGCCGGTCGCATACAGCTGCTCGAACCAGATGCCCTGCTCCTTGAGTTTCTCCAGGTTGGGCGTAACCGGCGTGCCGCCTAAGGATTCCACAAAAGTTGCGCCCAGGCTTTCTTGCAGGATGATGACAAGGTTGAGCGGTTTTTCGCGTTTGTGGCTGGGGTGCAGTGTGGTCAGCGTCGGGATATCGGTATCTTTTGCACCGGTTAGCCTCATTATTTCTTCGCGCGGCATCTTGCCGTAAATATCACTGGATTTTGTTTCCTTAAGCAGGTTGTAGCTTGCATATACCACCGAGTAACCGGAGTTCAGCACCAGGCTATTCACCATGCTGTCTGCCGTGATCGCAAACAGGGCAGGATTGGCCGGGCGGTGACCCAGCGATGAACGGATGCCGAACGCGGCCAGGATGAAAACCAGCGGCCAGACTACCCAGGTTCTTTTATTCGACCAGCTTGGCTGCATGCCAAGCCATGGCTTCATGTAGCGATGCGCAAGCCATGCTGTCAGGCTTGCCGATATAAGCACTGCAAAAATATCCACCTTGAAGCCGCGCCAGAGCATGCTGAAAACTTCATTCGGATATTTGAGGTATTCAACAAAGATGCGGTTGGGACGTACATCATATTCGTTGATGAATCCAGGCGTTGCTACTTCCAGAAACACCAGCAGCACAATCGCCGCGACTACCCAGCCATAAGTGAACTTCTGCCAGACCTTGAATAAGCGCTGAGTTGCGAGAACCGGTGCCAGCAATAGCGGAATCAGGGCCAGCAGGCAGAGCTGGATAATGTCGACACGCACACCCTGCAACAGGATTTCGGCTAACTTGCCGGTATTAGCCACACGGTCAAATTTCCAGATGACGAGGCCGAAGCGTGAGGCTGAAAGCAAAATCACGCCAATGACGAACATGGCAAGAAATGGAGCGAACGGGCCCAGCCTGGATGACAGCTGCCAGATGGATTGATGCAGTTTTTTAATCAAAGACATATGTGGATAGCGTATTGAAATAGATCGTCATTATAAGGTTAAAGCAAGGGTTCGTATGCAGTTTAGTGGTGTCAATGTTTTAACCGGATCCAGTTCATAAACGATTTATAGTACAGCGGCTGGCGTGCGCACAGGTAGATCATGACGATGATATTGAGCAGTGCCGTGGTTAAAAACAGTTCCGGTATATTCAGGCCCTGATGGAAAATCCATAGCGAAAAGCCGGCTGAAACCACCATGAATAGCGCATTGAGGATATTGGTGGCGGCAATGACGCGTGACTGGTGGCTTTTTTCGGCGCGCGTTTGTATGAACGCATACAACGGCACGATATAGAAGCCGCCAAACAGCCCGACCAGCATGATGTCCAGTATCAGGCGCCAATGGCTGAAAATGACATTGCCATGCATATCAAGCTGTTTGCCGATGAATGTCATGTAATCAGAAAGTGTTTGATTATTCCAGTGCCCGTGGATGTGTGTGCTGGAATAGTACAGATCGATGCTGAACAAGGTGAGGCCGATTGCGCCGAATAACACCAGGCCAAGCTCCACCCTGCCTCTGGATAGCCGCTCGCATAGCAGGGAGCCGACACCGATACCTAGCGAGAAAGTGGTCAGCAGCAGGATAAACACGCTCTCGTCGCCATGCAGGATGTTTTTGGCAAAACTCGGAAATTGCGCCAGCAGGGTTGCGCCGTAAAACCAGAACCAGGAAATTGCAATGATGGCGAGCCATACCGCCTGGTGCCGCCAGATGAAGCGGATGCTGCGGCAGGTTTCGGTGAGCGGGTTCCAGTTGATCTCCAGTTGCGGCTCCTGTGCAGGCGAATCAGGAACGCCGCGGCTATGCCAGTAACCGAGTACCGCGATGATTAAAATGGCGACGCTGGTGATGAGTTCGTGCGGGTGCTGGATTGCAAGCCAGGCACCCAGCACCTGCCCGAGCAGGATGGCGACAAAAGTGCCCATTTCTACCATGCCATTGCCGCCCATCAGCTCATGTTCACCAAGGTGCTGGGGCAGATAAGCGTACTTGACCGGGCCAAACAGCGTGGAGTGCATGCCCATCATGAACAAAGCGATTGCCAGCAGCCAGATGTTATGCAGAAAAAAACCTGCGCTGGCAAACAGCATGATACCGATTTCAAATTTCTTTACGAGGCGGATGATTCTCGATTTTTCAAACTTGTCTGCCAGCTGGCCTGCGGTGGCCGAAAACAGGAAATACGGCAGGATGAATATGCCAGGCAGAATGGTGACCAGCATGGCTGAATCAAGGCTGGTCAGGCTGGCAGCATGAAATGCAACCAGCGTGATGAGTGCGGTCTTGAACATGTTGTCATTAAACGCGCCCCAGAATTGCGTCATGAAGAATGGCCTGAAACGCTTTTCTGTCATCAGTTTAAATTGGTTGCTCATGTGGTTCTTTCGGTGCTTATTGAGTAGGCATGAGTGCCTGTGGCTTGTGTAATGCGACTGATTGTTTATAGATTATATAGCGCGGCCAACAGTAATCAGGTGATTTTAGCGGCCTCATGGATTACGCCTGCTCCGCCATGTTCTTCAGCGTGACATAATCCGTTTTTCCGGTACCCAGCAGCGGCAGTTCTTCTACCACAATCAACTTTCTCGCGACAGCAAGTTCCGGGTTGCCTAACTCCTTAGCGCTGCTGCTCAGTTGATCGCGGGTTAGATTGCTGTCGGTGGTGAACAGCAGGATGCTTTCGCCGCGCTGCGCATCCATCTGGGTGGTGGCCGCGTGCTGGTGCTGCGGCGAGGCATGGCTGGCGATGGTTTCCACGGTTTCCAGCGACACCATTTCACCGGCGACTTTGGCAAAGCGTTTAACGCGGCCTTTGATAAATAAAAAGCCATCTTCATCGATCTTTACAATATCGCCGGTGCTGTGCCAGCCTTCATCGCTTGCCTGGATCACGCCCGGGTTGTCATACAGGTAATACCCCAGCATCACATTGGGGCCACGTACCGATAGCAGGGCGCCATCTTCTATGCCGGGAACCGACTCAAGCTTTGATTCCAGCCCCGGTATCAGTGTGCCTACGGAGCCCGGTTTGCTGGCCATCGGTGTATTCACGGCCAGTACCGGCGCGCATTCAGTCGCGCCGTAACCTTCGAGGATGCGGATGCCGAATTTATCCACCCAGGTCTTGCGCACTTCTTCATTGAGTTTTTCGGCCCCGGCGACGACGTAGCGTAATTTATAAAAGTCGTAAGGGTTGGCAAACTTGGCATAGTTGCCCAAAAATGTACTGGTACCGAATAATACAGTGCAGCCGCGGTCATAAATCACTTCCGGAATCACGCGGTAGTGCAATGGTGATGGATAGACGAACATGCGGCTGCCGGCCACCAGCGGCAGGATGGCGCCGCAGGTAAACCCAAACGCATGGAACAGCGGCAGCACCATCATGAATTTGTCCTGCATGGAGAAATCAATGATGGATTTGATCTGTGCGACATTGGCAAGGATGGTGCGGTGAGAATGTACCACGCCCTTGGGTTTACCCTCAGAGCCCGATGTAAACAAGACAACGGCAGGGTCATTGGGGTTGCTCTTTGCCACCACCAGCCGTGGGAACCATAATGCAAAACCCATCAGCCACAGTTTATCCAGCCAGCTGAATTTTGGCCTTAAGTCTTCCAGGTAAATAATATCGATGCCTTGCAGCCCGGCAATGGTTTCTTCCAGTGCGGCAGCTTTGATAAATTCGCGCGAGCTGATCACTGTTTTGACGCAGGCTGCGGTACATGCATTCTGGATACCGGCGCTACCCGCCGTGTAGTTGAGCATGGCGGGGATGCGCCCGAATGCGCTCAAGCCAAAGATCAGGCAGATCGTGTTGGTCACATTGGGCATCATGACCCCCACATTTTCATTCTGCTGAGTGACTTTGCCGGCCAGCCGGCCTAATGCCAGGCTTTTTTTCAGCAGTTCGCCGTAGGTTTCTTCAACCTGGCGCATATCTTCCACCAGAACGGTGCTGCGGCCATAAGTTGAGATTGCATCAAGAAAGGACTGGAACAGCGTATTGATCTGTGTGGAGCTGAATAGCATGTCCTGCATTTCGCGGCGCATGGCATCGCCGGCCAGTTTGCGCCTGGCTTTTGCAGTAGGCGCCTCCGGCATTGCAATGTGGCGTGTGGGCAGGATGGTGATGTTGACTTTGGGCAGCAGCTTTTTGGCGTGCGGTTGGGATAGGCGGCTAAAGTAGGAATGTGAAGCACCTTCAATGCGCACCGGCAAAATCATGGCGCCGGTTTTGGCAGCCACAAAGCCGGGGCCGTCATATACCTTCATCAGCGACCCGGTCAGCGTGATGCGCCCTTCCGGGAAGATGACGACCGGCTGTCCGGATTCCAGCAGTTTAATGACTTTTTTCATGGCCAGCGGTGAAGATGGATCAACCGCCAGGTAAGGGGTCAAACGCAGTATCTGCCTGAAGAACCAGTGGTTGAGTACGCTGGTATGTACAACAAATGTGGCACGTATGGGCAGGAACAGACCCAGCAGCAGGCCATCGAGGAATGATTCGTGGTTGGCAATCACGAGCAGCTTCCCTTGTTTGGGAAGATTGGCAATGCCATTGACATTGACTCTGAAAATAATTCGGCAAATCAGTTTTAGAAATTTTGCAATCATGGGTTTTCCCTCTTTTTGGATGCTTCAGGTTTCGTTCTTGATATAGTCAAGTACGCGCTGTAATGCTTCGGTAACCACTTCTTTATTGATCCAGAAGTAAACTTCTTTACCCACTTTTTCTGAACTTAAGACGCCGGACTGGTGCAGGACTTTTAAATGATGCGTAACCGCCGTGCGGCTAAGTATGGTGGTAGACACGATCTGCAGGATGTTGAGTTTCTCGCCTTTTTCAAATGCAAGCAGAATGCGCTGCCTGTGTTCATCCCCTAGCGCCACAAAAATGGCGGCAGTGTTTTTAAAGTCAGCCGGTATGTCGGTAATGGATTTCATAACTAAATATTTAGTTATTTAGTTATTTGTGTCAAGTGATTTTAAGATGGAGTAATTGCAATAAAAAAGGGACGCTTGCGCGTCCCTTTGATTTACTGCTGGATATATATTTAGATCTGTTGCTTAGCTGTGGTAAGCACGTTCGCCGTGTGCGCTGGTATCTAAACCTTCGCGTTCGGATTCTTCGCTTACACGCAGGCCAACCAGCATGTCTACGATTTTGAATGCGATTACTGAAACAACAGCTGACAGTACGACTGCAGTGACTACAGCAGTGATCTGGGCAGTCATTTGTGCACCAAAGTCGTAAGCAGCTACGCCGTTGGTTACATAATCAACTACACCTGCGCCGCCCAGAGCCGGGTTTACGAACACACCGGTTGCCAGCGCACCGAAGATACCGCCGACAGCGTGGATGCCGAATACGTCTAAAGCATCGTCGTAACCTAACCAGTATTTCACTTTAGCTACGAAGAAGTAGCAGATCGGTGAAACCAGCAAGCCGATCACGATTGCACCCATTGGGCCTACGAAACCGCAAGCTGGGGTAATTGCAACCAGGCCTGCTACCGCACCGGAAGCTGCACCCAACATTGATGGTTTGCCTCTTAATGACCATTCTGTGAATGACCAGGCCAAAGTTGCTGCTGCCGCTGCGATTGTGGTGTTAACGAAAGCCAGTGCTGCATAACCGTTAGCTTCAAGGTTAGAACCGGCATTGAAACCATACCAGCCCACCCACAGTAAAGCTGCACCTACCATAGTTAAAGTCAGGCTGTGTGGCGTTAATGCTTCTTTGCCATAGCCGATACGTTTACCGACCATGATTGCACCAACCAAACCGGCAACACCTGCGTTGATGTGAACTACTGTACCGCCTGCAAAGTCGAGTGCGCCTTTAGCCCATAACCAGCCGGCATTGGCAACGACAGTTTCCAGTGAAGCAGCTGTTGTGATCGCATCAGGACCATCCCAGTACCAAACCATGTGTGCCAGTGGCAAGTATGCGAATGTGAACCAGATCACCATGAATATCAGGATTGCAGAGAATTTCATGCGCTCAGCAAAAGCACCTACGATCAATGCCGGGGTTATCGCTGCGAAAGTCAGTTGGAAGCCAACAAAGGTCAGTTCCGGGATGTAAACGCCTTTGCTGAAAGTCGCACCCAGTGATTCAGGAGTAACGCCAGCCAGGAACGCTTTACTCAAGCCGCCAAAGAAAGGACTGCCGCCGGTAAACGCAACGCTGTAGCCATAGATCGCCCACAAGACTGACATCAGTGAGAAAATCATGAATACTTGCATGAGTAATGACAGCATGTTCTTTTGGCGCACAAGGCCGCCGTAGAACAGCGCCAGGCCAGGAATCGCCATCAGGGTGACCAGCACGGTTGCTACCAGCATCCATGTGGTGTCGCCTTTGTTAGGCACCGGGGCAGGTGCGGCAGCTGCTTCGGCCGGGGCGGCTTCTGCAGGTGCGGCAACAGGTGCTGCATCTGCTACCGGAGCCGCGTCAGCCGCAGGTGCTACTTCTGCTGCAACTGCGTTGGCAGCAGGTGCGGCATCTTCAGCAAACGTAGCGCTTGTTGCGCCAAGGCCCAGCATCATGACCAAGGCAAACATCGAGAGTATTTTTTTCATGTTTATCTCCTTATAAAGCTTCAACGCCGGTTTCACCGGTGCGGATGCGATAAACTTGTTCAAGATTGAATACGAAGATCTTGCCGTCACCGATTTTGCCGGTAGCGGCTGATTTTTCAATCGCTTCGATTACCTGGTCCAGCAAGTCGTCATGAATGGCGATCTCGATTTTGACTTTAGGTAAAAAGTCTACAACATACTCAGCACCGCGATACAGCTCGGTGTGACCTTTCTGGCGGCCGAAACCTTTTACTTCGGTTACGGTGATGCCTTGTACGCCAATAATAGACAAGGCTTCTCTGACCTCGTCCAATTTAAATGGCTTGATAATTGCGGATACAAATTTCATACGTACCTCCTGGTTCTGTAGGAAAGCGGCAGCTCATTCAGTCATCCAGCTGCCGCTGGCTCTTGCTATACAAATGAAGCTATTAGAATGTCTTTTGTACAAATACCGTGAATTGGTCTTTGCCCAGGTGCTGGCCTGAGGCGTCGGTGAACACTGATTTCTTGGCATCCGTGTCAGTGTAATAACCACCTACGTTCACGCCGTTGGCAAACGCCTTGGTCAAGCCGATTTTCCAGTCTGCATAATCGTACCTGCTGTTGCTGACTGAACCAGTTTTACCTGTAAAGTCCTGGTAGCCATAATGTGCAATCGCAGTATAACCTGTGCCGAATGGAACATTCAGGTTAAGTTCTGAGTAGGTAGTGCCGTCGGCATTATCGTAACCAAAAGCGCCATCCGAAACCACTGCTGAAACTTTACCGCTTAGCCAGCCGTAAGTCAGGCTGCCGTAAACCTCGGTTGTTTCAGCTTTCTTCACGCCTGGGTTTTTCCTGCCTGGGTAAATGTATTGCAGCAAACCGACGTTGTAGCTAATGCCGGTATCACCGATGGTATTGGCATAACCGCCATATACGTCCAATTCCAGGCTTGAGCTTTTGTAATAGTCGCCATCGCTTAACCAGCTGATGTTTGAGCCCCATGCACCGGCATAAAAACCGCTGGCATGTGTGTAATCCACACCGCCTTGCAATGCTGGGTCTTCACGGGTTTGTGTCAAACCACGGAAAATGTATTGGCTGTACAGGCCCACATTGTAAGCAACTGTATGTGGTGAAGCTGGTGCGGCTGCCGGGGCAGCTTCTTCGGCCATGGTGATGCCAGGCACTGAAAGTGCGCTTAATACGGCAAGTGATAATAATGATTTACGCATATTGCTGACTCCTGAATAAAAATAAGGTGATTAATAAAAACACACACAGGATGTTAAGCAAGGCGTATGCCAACAATTTTTTTGTTAATAATCAGTAAGATAGATAAATATATTATTCTATTTCGAATGTAAATTTTTTTAATAATCTGATAAACTGGCTCAAATCATTAAGGAATTTAATATGCTTGACTCCCAGAAGATAAATGAAATATCTAATAAAATCAAGGATGTAGTAAGTTCTTCCCCTTTGGGTGATGTCGAAAAAAACTTAAATGCACTATTAAGGGGCGTGTTCACCAAAATGGAGCTTGTGACCCGCGAGGAGTTTGAAGTGCAGGCAGAGGTGCTGCGGAATACGCGGCAGAAACTTGCGCTGCTGGAGGCCAGGCTGGCAGAGCTGGAGGCTGCCGGGTCAGGGGCGCAGCAAGAATCATGAGTCCATGTAGATGAGCCTCGCGGTTCTTTATAGCCGGGCATTAACTGGCATGGATGCGCCGGAAGTGGTGGTTGAAGTGCATCTGGCCAATGGCCTTCCCAGCTTTACGATCGTTGGCCTGCCTGAAGCCGAGGTTAAGGAAAGCAAAGACCGGGTGCGCGCTGCGCTGCAGACCGCCAAGTTTGAATTTCCGGCGCGGCGCATCACGGTTAACCTTGCCCCGGCGGACCTGCCGAAAGAAAGCGGGCGCTATGATTTACCCATCGCCTTAGGCATTCTGGCAGCCAGTGGCCAAATCCCATCAGATGCTTTATCAAGATACGAATTTGCCGGTGAGCTGGCGCTCACAGGCGAGTTACGCCCGATTCGCGGCGCCTTGGCCATGACTTATAAATCCTGCAGGAGTGGCCGTGCTTTTGTGCTGCCGGCAGATAGTGCGGCAGAAGCCGCCTTGGTGAATGACGCAGTGGTTTTTCCTGCGCAGTCATTGCTGGAGGTTTGTTCACATTTGTGCGGGCGCACTGCATTAGTGCAACTGGCCGCCGCCAGTAACTGTGCGAAAATCCCTTATGCCGATTTTGATGAAGTCAAGGGGCAGGCAGGGCCCAAGCGGGCGCTGGAAATCGCCGCCGCCGGTGGCCACAGTGTCATCATGAGCGGGCCGCCCGGCGCCGGCAAGAGCATGCTCGCCCATCGATTTGCCGGTATTTTGCCCGGCATGACTGAAGCGGAGGCTCTGGAATCGGCCGCGCTGCAATCGCTGAATGCCAATTACAAGCCGGAAAACTGGAAACGCAGGCCATTCCGGGCGCCGCATCATACTGCATCTGGCGTTGCGCTGGTAGGCGGTGGCGGGATACCGCGCCCCGGTGAAATCTCGCTGGCACATCATGGGGTTTTATTTCTGGATGAGCTGCCTGAGTTTGACCGTAAAGTGCTGGAGGTTTTACGCGAGCCGCTTGAGAGCGGCCAGATCACGATTTCACGCGCTGCCCGCCAGGCGGATTTTCCGGCGCGGTTTCAGCTGATTGCGGCAATGAATCCCTGTCCATGCGGCTACCTGGGGCATTACAACAATAAGTGCCGTTGCACGCCGGATCAGGTGGCACGTTATAAAGCCAGGATTTCAGGCCCCTTGCTTGACCGCATTGACCTGCATATTGAAGTATCTGCCTTGAAAGAGGACGAGCTGACCAATGTCAGCGCTGCAGAAAGCAGTGATGTGATTCGCGCCAGGGTGGAACATGCGCGCGAAATCCAGCTGCGGCGGCAAGGTAAGCCAAATTTCATGCTCGGCACACCGGAAATCGACCGGTTCTGCCAGCCTGATGATGCCGGGCTTACTTTGCTGAAAGCGGCTATCTCGAAGCTTAACCTGTCTGCGCGCGCTTATCATCGCATTCTGAAGGTGGCGCGTACGGTGGCTGATCTGGCAGGTGATGTGCACATCAAGCCCGTGCACATTGCAGAAGCCGTGCAATACCGGCGTGGCGATATTTAGCGCAAAGTGCAGGCTGGCCTGTGGGCGTCGCTGTACTTTGCTGGTTTACGGTTATTGCACAGGCAACACTTTTGCAAGTGCGTTAATTAAACATTCGCTTGCATGGTAAAATCACGCAATATTTAAAGATGCATTTTTAATGAGCCAGCCTAACTTATCCCCTACAGAAGCCAAATTACGCGCGCTGTTAAAGCAGCGCATCCTCATCCTGGATGGCGCAATGGGCACCATGATTCAGCAATATAAGCTGAGCGAAGCGGATTACCGCGGCGCGAAGCCAAATGGAGAAAATGGTCGCTTTGCCGGTTTCAAGGCGCCGGCTGGCGAGCGTGAGCTGTTTGTCAAAGGTAATAACGAACTGCTCACATTGACGCAGCCGCATATCATTCAGGAAATCCACGAGAAATACCTGGCTGGCGGTGCCGATATTATTGAAACTAACACCTTTGGTGCAACCAGCGTCGCGCAGGATGATTACCACATGGCACATCTCGTGTATGAGATGAACGTGGAATCGGCTAAGCTCGCCAAGGCTGCCTGCCTCAAATACAGCACGCCTGATAAACCACGTTTCGTGGCTGGTGCCCTGGGCCCTACGCCTAAAACGGCTTCCATCTCACCAGATGTGAATAACCCGGCGGCACGCAATGTGAGTTTCGACCAATTGGTTGCTGCTTACCTTGAGCAGACGCGCGCACTGGTTGAGGGCGGTGCCGACATTCTGATGGTGGAAACCATTTTTGATACGCTCAACTGTAAAGCCGCCTTGTTTGCGATTGACAGCTTTTTCGAGGAGTATGGCAGCACCCTGCCTATCATGATTTCCGGCACGGTGACCGATGCTTCCGGACGTATTCTGTCAGGCCAGACCGTCACTGCATTCTGGCATTCCGTACGCCACGCAAAGCCGCTGACTATAGGCCTGAACTGCGCCTTGGGGGCGACGCTGATGCGGCCTTATGCGGAAGAACTGTCGAAGATCGCCGATACTTTTGTGTGCATCTATCCGAATGCGGGCTTGCCCAACCCGATGAGCGACACCGGTTTTGATGAAACGCCGGATGTGACCTCCAGCCTGGTGAAAGAGTTTGCCGATAGCGGTTTTGTGAATATTGCGGGCGGCTGCTGCGGCACCACGCCAGCGCATATCAACGCGATCTATGAGGCGATTAAAGACCTGCCGCCAAGGCAGGTACCGGATATCCCGCCTGACACCAGGCTTTCCGGCCTTGAGCCATTCATCATTGATGACAATTCACTGTTCGTGAACGTGGGTGAGCGCACCAATGTCACCGGCAGCAAAGCGTTTGCACGCATGATCATCAACGAGCAGTACGAAGAAGCCCTGAGCGTTGCGCGCCAGCAGGTGGAGAATGGCGCACAGGTCATCGACATCAACATGGATGAAGGCATGCTGGACGCGGTGAAAGCCATGACGCATTTCCTGAACCTGATTGCTTCCGAGCCTGATATCGCACGGGTGCCGATCATGATCGACTCATCCAAATGGTCGGTGATTGAGGCAGGCCTCAAGTGTGTGCAGGGCAAGTCCATCGTCAACTCCATTTCGATGAAAGAAGGCGAAGCAGAATTCCTGCGCCAGGCGAAACTATGCCATCGTTATGGTGCTGCGGTCATCGTGATGGCGTTCGATGAAAAAGGCCAGGCCGATACTTATGAGCGCAAGATCGAGATCTGCAAACGCGCTTATGATCTGCTGGTGGCGACAGGGTTCCCGGCCGAGGACATCATATTCGACCCGAACATTTTTGCGATTGCTACCGGTATTGATGAGCATAACAACTATGCCGTTGATTTTATCAACGCGACGCGCTGGATCAAACAGAACCTGCCGCACGCCAAAATTTCCGGCGGTGTTTCCAACGTGAGTTTCAGTTTCCGTGGCAATGACCCCGCCCGCGAGGCGATTCATACCGTCTTTCTGTACCATGCCATCAAGGCGGGCATGACCATGGGCATCGTCAATGCCGGCATGATGGGTGTTTACGATGACCTGGAGCCGGAGTTGAAAGAACGCGTGGAGGATGTGGTGCTGAACCGCAGGCCGGATGCCACCGAACGTATGATCGAAATTGCCGGTACCCTGAAAGCGGGCGGTAAAAAAGAAGAAGCGACGCTGGAGTGGCGCGGCACGCCGGAAAGCCCTGTCAGCGTGCAGAAGCGGCTGGCGCATGCTATGGTGCATGGCATTACCGAATTTATCGTGGAAGATACCGAAGAAGCAAGGCTGGAAGTCATGAACAATGGCGGCCGTCCGATTCATGTGATTGAAGGCCCGCTCATGGATGGCATGAACGTGGTGGGCGACCTGTTCGGTCAGGGCAAGATGTTCCTGCCGCAGGTGGTGAAATCGGCACGTGTCATGAAGCAGGCCGTAGCCCACCTGATCCCGTTCATCGAAGAAGAAAAAGCGCTAGAAGAACAACGCACCGGTATTGTGGCCAAGCCCAAGGGTAAAGTCGTGATTGCAACCGTGAAGGGCGATGTGCATGACATCGGCAAGAACATCGTTTCAGTCGTGCTGCAATGCAATAACTTTGAAGTGGTGAACATGGGCGTGATGGTGCCTGCGGCAGAGATCCTGGCCATGGCCAAGGCCGAGAATGCCGACATCATCGGCCTATCCGGCCTGATTACGCCATCGCTGGAAGAAATGGCTTATGTTGCCAAAGAGATGCAGCGTGACCCGCATTTCAGCGGTTTGAAAACGCCGCTGCTGATTGGCGGCGCAACGACTTCACGCGCGCACACCGCGGTCAAAATCGCGCCGCACTATGATGGTCCGGTGATTTATGTGCCGGACGCGTCGCGCTCTGTCGCCGTGATGCAGTCATTGCTCACGCCGGAGAGCCGTGATGAGTATATCCAGGAAGTGCAGGCCGATTACGAGAAGGCCCGTACCCAGCATGCCAATAAAAAAGGCACGCCGCTGCTCACCATTGCAGAAGCGCGCGCCAATAAAGCTAAACTTTCATTCAGCGCTGATGCGGCACCGGTTAAACCTAAATTCATCGGGCGCCGTGTATTCAAGAATATCGACCTGGCGCTGATCGCGCAGTATATCGACTGGTCTCCGTTTTTCCAGACCTGGGATCTGGCCGGCCCTTATCCCGCCATCCTCACTGACAAAGTCGTGGGCGAGGCGGCAAGCAAAGTATTTGCAGAAGCACAGGCCATGCTCAAGAAAATCATCGATGGCCGCTGGTTAAGCGCCAGCGGTGTCATTGCGCTGATGCCGGCCAATACGGTGCATGACGATGATATTGAGATCTATACCGATGAAACCCGCAATGAAGTGGCATTCATTTATTACGGCATGCGCCAGCAGACGGTAAAACCGGTAATCGACGGAGTGGCAAGGCCTAATCAGTGTCTGAGTGATTTTATCGCACCTAAGGGTACAGATGACTACATTGGCCTGTTTGCCGTGAGCGCCGGCATGGGCATGGAAAAGCGCCTGGCCCAGTTTGAAGCTGCGCACGATGACTACAGCGCAATCATGTTCAAATCCCTTGCTGACCGCTTGGCAGAAGCGTTTGCCGAATACATGCATGAGCGTGTGCGTACTGATTTCTGGGGTTATGCGGCTCATGAGCACCTGGATGCCGATGCGTTGATCAAAGAGCAATACCAGGGCATACGTCCTGCACCCGGTTACCCGGCCTGCCCGGACCATACCGTGAAAACGGACATGTTCAGGCTGCTGCAATGCGAGGAGGTCGGCATGGCGCTGACTGATTCTTTTGCCATGCAGCCGGCGGCAGCGGTATCAGGTTTTTATTTTGCGCATAAAGATGCGAAATATTTCAGTGTCGACAAGATTGGCGAAGACCAGCTGCTGGATATGGCAAAACGCAGAAACCTGCCTAAAGAATATTTAGAACGCTGGCTGGCGCCGAATCTGGGCTAAAAAATATAAAAGTTATACATATAGAAATAACATGTATAGAAAATAAACTTTTTTATACAAATAACGTGATATATGTATAGAATGTGCTTGATGAATATACAAGCCAAACAATTTGCTTCTATGCTTGAATTGTCCAGATTAAACGAAGGGCTTTTTGAAACTCTTGCTGTGATGAAAAAACTGGCAAGTGCTAATCGAGCGCTTGCTGAATTAAAAGGTTTGGTTGCAACCATTCCTAATCAAGGCATATTGATTGATACGCTTTCAATTCAAGAGGCAAAGGATAGCTCGGAAATTGAAAGCATTGTCACTACGCATGATGAGCTTTTTCAGCAGAACATATTTCCGGATAGGCAAAATCCTGCGGCAAAAGAGGTTAAAAGGTATGTGGCGGCCCTGCATTTAGGGTATGAATTGTTAGTCGATACAGGCTTGCTGACTTCTAATAACATTAAACAAATCCAGGCTGAGCTGGAAGAAAATGATGCGGGTTTTCGTACGCAATCCGGCACCACTTTAAAAAATAACTTTGGAGAAGTCGTTTACACGCCACCACAAAGCATCCATGAAATTGAACAGCTAATGCAGGATTTGGAGGTGTTTATCAATGATCCGGTCACCAGCAGTCTGGATCCCCTGATAAAAATGGCGATTATTCATCATCGGTTCGAAACGATTCACCCTTTCTATGATGGCAATGGGCGTACTGGTAGAATTATCAATGTGCTCTATTTGGTACAGCAGAATTTGCTGACAATCCCTGTCTTGTATTTAAGTGCATATATCAATCGTAATAAACAAGAATATTATCGCCTGCTGCAGTCTGTGCGGGATGACGGGAATTGGGAACCTTGGATTCTGTATATATTGGATGCTGTTGAAAACACTGCAAGTATTACCATACGCAAGGTCATGGCGATCAGGGATGCAATGATGCAGTATAAACACCATATCAGGCAGCGTTATAACTTCTATAGCCAGGACTTAATTAATCATCTCTTTAAGTTCCCATATACAAAGATTTCTTTTCTGGAGCGTGATATTGGGGTTTCCAGAATTACTGCAACCAAATACCTCAAAGAATTATCTGCGGATGAAAAGAATCTTCTGCAATTAACAAAAAAAGGGCGCGATATTTATTTCATTAATACAGCGCTTTATAACATACTGGTAGAAAATTAATGCATATCCATATCTTAGGTATCTGCGGCACATTCATGGGCGGCATTGCGGTTCTGGCCAAGCAGGCCGGACATAAAGTGACCGGCTGCGATGCCAATGTGTATCCACCGATGAGTACACAGCTCGAAGCGCAAGGCATCGCGCTGATTGAAGGTTTTTCACCCGAACAGGTTCAACTCAACCCCGATATTTATGTGATCGGCAATGTGGTCTCGCGCGGCAATCCGCTCATGGAAGAAATCCTGAACCGCGGCCTGCCTTATATTTCAGGCCCGCAATGGCTGGCCGAGAACGTGTTGCAGGGTAAATGGGTACTGGCGGTCGCCGGCACGCATGGCAAAACCACTACCAGCTCCATGCTGGCATGGATACTGGAATACGCCGGCCTTGCTCCAGGCTTTCTGATTGGCGGCGTGCCGGAGAATTTCAGTGTGTCGGCACGTCTGCCGCAAACGCCGGTGCAGGATGCCAACAGCACTTCCCCTTTCTTCGTTATAGAGGCGGATGAGTACGACACAGCGTTCTTCGATAAACGCTCCAAGTTTGTGCACTACCGTCCACGCACAGCCGTGCTGAATAATCTGGAGTTTGACCATGCCGATATCTTTGAAGATTTGGCCGCGATTGAAAAGCAGTTTCATCATTTAGTGCGCACGGTGCCGCAGCAGGGTTTGGTTGTCGCTAATGGCAAAGAGGCCAGCCTGCAGCGCGTGATCGATAAAGGCTGCTGGACGCCGGTGGAAAAATTCGGCACCGATGCCGACTGGCAAGCGGCCAATGCGCATGGTGACGGTAGTTTTGATGTGGTATACCAGGGTAAATCGCAAGGTCGTGTGGCGTGGGGTTTGCTGGGCGAGCATAACCGCATGAATGCGCTTGCCAGCATTGCCGCGGCACGCCACGCAGGTGTGGCGGTGGATGTGAGCATTGCCGCGCTGACAGCGTTCAAAAATGTGAAGCGCCGCATGGAGCTGCGCGGCGTGGTGAACGGGATCAGTGTCTATGATGACTTCGCGCATCACCCGACCGCGATTGAAACCACAGTGACAGGTTTACGCGGCAAAGTAGGCGCAGCAAGGATCCTGGCGGTGCTGGAGCCACGTTCCAACACCATGAAGCTGGGGATCATGAAGAGCGCATTGCCTGCAAGCCTGAAAGAGGCTGACCAGGTTTTCTGCTATCAGGCAAACCTGGGTTGGGATGCGAAAGAGGCTCTGGCACCGATCAGTGCGAAAACCCAGGTATACGATGATTTGAACCAGTTGGTCAGCGCAATCACACAGCAAGCGCAAGCGGGCGACCACGTGCTGGTGATGAGCAATGGCGGTTTTGGCGGAATACATCAAAAGCTGCTCGACGCATTAAAAACTGTTGTGTAGAGTGTGAAAGTTTGACGACAGTGCGTACCAAACCCAGGTTGAATAACATGAACCCACTCATATCCAAGCTTAAATCCATGAGCGGTATGAGCATTGCGTTATGGTTTTCCGGCTTGTTTCATGTGGTTCTGCTGAGCATCCACTTCGAGCCGCAGCTTAATAAATTCAAAGACAACCTCGCGATACTGGAAGTCGTGCTGGTCAATGCGAAAACACAATCCAAACCCGACAATACCGAGGTTTATGCACAGGCTAATCTGGATCGTGGCGGCAATACCGAGCAAGACCGCAAGTTGAAGACAGCCCTGCCGGTATTAAAGGCGCAGAAGTCTGAGCAGACCCCCAAGCCGGTTGCAACCAGTAAACAGGCAGCGCAGGCAACCCTGCAGGCTGCCAGTGAGGTGCGTGAACAGAAGCGTGTTGCCGAGCTGGAAAAGCAGGCTCAGGAATTAATGACGCAGATTAATGCCAAAAAAGCCGTAGAGTCTCCACCAGTGCAGAAAGCGGCCGCTAAAGAAGCGCAAACGGAAAATCAGGCAACCCCGAATAAAAAACTGGATATGGATGCTATCGCAGCCGCGGCGCTGGAGATGGAAAAACTGGAAGCGATTATTTCCAAACAGCAGGATGAATACCAGAAACGTCCAAAACGTAAATTCGTAGGCGGACGTACCAAAGAGTATAAATATGCGCTCTATGTTGAATCCTGGCGCCAGAAAGTTGAAAAAATCGGTAACCTGAATTACCCCGAAGCTGCCCGTGACCTGAAGTTATACGGTCAACTGCAGATGACCGTATCAATCAAGCCGGATGGCAGTGTCGATTCGATAGAGATCAACCGCAGCTCCGGACATAAGGTGCTCGATGCAGCAGCAAAACATATCGTGGAACTGGGCGCGCCTTATGCGCAGTTTCCGGAAGATATACGTAAAGAAGTTGATATCCTGAGCATTACCAGGACTTGGACATTCACCAAAGAAGACAGCCTTGCCACCGAATAGCCATTATCTTTTGCATTTCTACGTTGTTATTCTCGCTTGCCGTACTGTTCGTACTGCCTGCGCTCGAATGCCTAGTAGAAATACAAAATCTTAATGGCTAAATGATTTTCTGAAAATCAAAATATCCTGCGTTGGCTGCGGTTCGCCGTACTATGATCATCCGTCATTCCCGCGTAGGCGGAAATCCAGGCAATGTGGTAGTAAAGAGTGGTTGCTGCATCACTGGATTATTTAAGAGAATGGCGATGGCATAAGTGCCAAATCTTAATGGATTGAATAATTTCTGAGCCGGACGGAGTGAGCAGGTAAACTTAATAAATGACGTTAATAAAGATTATTGCGAGAACCCAATGACAAACTATTATGAACATCACGTGTTTTTCTGCCTGAACCAGCGTGAAGACGGCGCTGCCTGCTGCATGGACAAAGGTGCCGGCGCGGCTTTTGACCATATGAAAGCACAGGTGAAAAAATTGAACCTGAACGGCAAAGGCAAGGTACGCGTGAATCGTGCCGGCTGTTTTGACCGCTGCGGGGAGGGGCCGCTGCTGGTCGTTTATCCGCAGGCAGTCTGGTATACGTTTGTGGATAATGAAGATATAGACGAAATCATCGAGAGCCATCTGAAAAACGGCAAGATCGTCGAGCGCCTGGTGGTTGCCTAGCACCTTCCTGTTTTAGGCTTAAGGTCAGTCAGTGTTGAGCGCGCATGTGATATGCGCGTTCATTTTTTGTTTCAGCAGGTCAATGGCTGCGGTATCAAGCGCCGTTGGCCGGCTCTCACGCACGGTTTCACCCCAATGTGAATTAGGAAAATGCCTGTCGTTTTCGAAGCGCGGAATCACATGCCAGTGCAGGTGCGGGGTTTTGTTGCCCAGGCTAGCCAGGTTGATTTTATCCGGGTTAAACATTTCCCGTAATGCGAGCTCAACTGCAAACACAGTTTTCATCATGCGTGCGCGTTCCGTTGGCACCAGGTCAGTCATTTCCTTGATGTGTGCCAGCAGTTCCACCCGGCAGTAGGCCGGGTAATCTGCATCATTTAATAGTACGACACGACAGAACTGATCCTGCCACAGTATCGGGTGCGGGCATGGCTGGCAAAGCGCGCATGCCATGCTATGACGCTTCCAGCATGCGGTCAAGCGTAAGCTTGGCCAGTTTGGCTTCATGTGCTGGCACTTTGATCTGGTTAACCACATTGCCTTCGGCCAGGTTTTCCAATACCCATGCCAGGTGCTGCGGGTCAATGCGCGCCATGGTGGAGCATTCGCATACCACGTGGCTCATGAACTGCACCAGTTTCCCTTGCGGTTTCATCTGTTCAGCCAGGCGGCTAACCAGGTTCAGTTCGGTGCCGACCAGCCATTTGGTATCCGGCGCAGCCTCGCTGACGGTTTTCAGGATAAACTCGGTCGAACCTACATAGTCGGAATGCTGGCATACCTCGAATGGTGATTCAGGGTGGGAAATGACGATGCCATCCGGATGCTGCTGGCGGAATTGGGTGATGTTCTGCAAACGGAACATCTGGTGTACCGCACAATGCCCTTTCCATAACAGGATCCTGGCATTCTTGATTTGCTCAACCGTAAGGCCGCCCATCGGCAGGTCAGGATCCCACACCGGCATCTGCTCCAGGGGAATCCCCATTTTATAACCGCTCCAGCGGCCAAGGTTCTGATCCGGGAAGAACAGCACCTTTTCACGCCGTGCGAAGCCCCATTCCAGGATTTTAGGCGCGTTGGTGCTGGTGCAGACAATACCGCCATGCTCGCCGCAGAAGGCTTTCAAATCAGCAGCGGAGTTGATGTAGGTGATCGGAGTGATGGTTTCATCAAAGTTGAGTACTTTATTCAGTTCGCGGTAGCTGCGTTCAACCTTGGCCAGGTTAGCCATGTCAGCCATCGAGCAGCCGGCAGCGAGGTCGGGAAGAATCGCGATCTGATCGGGGCGGCTCAGGATATCGGCGACCTCTGCCATGAAGTGAACGCCCAGGAATACGATGTATTCCGCATCGACCTCGGATGCGTAGCGCGACAGCTTGAGTGAATCGCCGGTATAGTCAGAATGGCGATAGACGCTTTCGTGCTGATAGTGGTGGCCCAGGATTACCAGGCGCTTACCCAGCTTCTGCCTGGCCGCAATGATACGGCGCTGACAGTCCGCATCTTCCACGGACTGGAATTTCTCAAATTTAATCGGTGATACTTGCATATAAAACCTTTGTACAATTAATTCTTGAATAACAAAACATGCTGCTGTGCAATTTGCGCGAACCAGTCGCCGGCATTTTACATTTTAAGGCCATGGCGTTCACCTAATCTTTTCAGGGCATCAATATTGGTCCATGAAAAAACCCGTTTTGCCGCCTCACGCCAGTCCACCCATTCGTAGCGGACGTGTTCGCCAGGCGCCAGTGTAACCGGCAAGGCAGCCGGTAATGCCAGGGCAAACAGGTGCTCGCGGTTTTCTGTTACGCCAGGCGCGTAGCGATGACGCCAGTGCGGGTAAATTTCATATACATTCGACACCTGCCAGTCCTGCAGTTCATATTGCGCGGCATCCAGGCCTGTTTCTTCACGCACTTCCCTGACTGCGGCCTGCCATGGCGTTTCGTCGTTTTCCAGGCTGCCGGTCACTGATTGCCAGAAACCGGCTTTATCGGCGCGTTCCATGATCAGCACCTGCAGATCAGGCGTGTGAATCAATACCAGCGCCGAAATCGGGGTTTTATACGTTTTCAAGTATCGTCAGTGCTTCAGTTATTTAGAGGGTGATTTACCGGGTGCGTTCGTTAAATTCCTGGGCAGCTGGAAAACCACGTTCTCGACGACGCCCTGTAATTCTTCTACCTGGTCAGCGCCAAGCTGCTGCAATTTAGCAATGACTTCCTGCACCAGTATTTCAGGGGCGGAAGCACCGGCTGAAACGCCGATCTTTTGTTTATTGAGCAGCCACTCTGGTTTGAGAAAGCTCGCGTTGTCCACCATGTAGGCTTCGATCCCCTGGTTCTGCGCAACTTCACGCAGGCGGTTGGAGTTGGAACTGTTAGGTGAGCCGACAATAATGACCAGGTCACAGTCCTTGGCCATGATTTTGACGGCATCCTGACGGTTTTGCGTCGCATAGCAAATACTGTCGCTTCTGGGTGCCTTGATCTTGGGGAAGCGTTTCTGCAATGCATCGACCACACGGGCGGCATCATCCAGCGATAGCGTGGTTTGTGTGACATAAGCCAGTTTATCGGCGTTCTGCACTTGCAGGCTGGCCACATCTTCCGGCGTTTCCACCAGATACATGCCGGTGGTATCTTCCTGTTCGTCAACCTGACCCGGTTCAATTTGGCCCATAGTACCTTCAACTTCAGGGTGTCCCTTGTGACCGATCATGATGATTTCCAGGCCGTCCTTGCGCATCTTGGCAACTTCAATATGCACTTTTGTCACCAGTGGGCAAGTGGCGTCAAATGCCGACAAGCCACGCCGTTCTGCTTCAGCGCGCACTGCTTTTGAAACGCCGTGTGCGCTGAATATGACGGTGCTGCCGGCCGGGATTTCATCGAGCTCTTCAATAAAAATCGCCCCTTTGGCACGTAGCTGGTCTACAACGAATTTATTATGCACGACTTCATGACGCACATAAATCGGGGCGCCGAACTTTTCCAGCGCCTGCTCCACGATGATGATGGCGCGGTCTACCCCGGCACAAAAGCCGCGTGGGTTGGCAAGCAGGATGTTCGTCTCTTTGTTCATTTGTTCTGTATCTTTAGTTCAATTAAGCAAGGTTTGAAAGTGTAATCGCGCATATTCAAACCAACTGATTTTTCAGGTGACAGGTGCATCGGGTATAATTGTTCCAAATTTTAATTCACAAGTTTTAATTAATGATTAATAAAGCCTCGCTATGAAAAACACCGCAACCTTACTGATTACCTGTCCGGATGCCAAAGGCATTGTGGCGGCAATTGCTGATTTTTTACTCCAGCACAATGCCAACATTTTACACGCAGACCAGCATCAGGATGCAGAAAATAATTTATTCCTGATGCGCGTGGAATGGGATCTTGCCGGATTCAACCTGGATGAAGCCCAATTCAATCAGGCATTTGCAGTTATCGCCGATAAATTCAGCATGCAGTGGCAATTAAAGTTATCGCAGCACAAAGCGCGTGTTGCCATCATGGTGTCGCAGTATGACCATTGCCTGGCGGATTTGTTGCATCGGCATAAAAGCGGTGAACTGGCCTGTGAAATTCCGCTCGTGATCAGTAATCACCGCGATACCGAGAAACTGGTGCAGTTCTACGGCGTAGACTTCCATTACATTGCCGTGACCAAAGACAACAAGGCGGAAGCCGAAGCTGCCCAGTTTAAACTGTTCGATCAATACAACATTGATTTGATCGTGCTGGCGCGTTACATGCAGATATTGTCACCCGATTTCGTGTCACGCTACCCGCAGCGCATCATTAATATCCATCACTCATTCCTGCCGGCATTTATCGGCGCCCGCCCTTATCACCGTGCGTTTGAACGCGGCGTGAAGCTGATTGGTGCGACCGGTCACTATGTGACGGAAGTGCTGGATGAAGGCCCGATCATTGAGCAAGGTATCGAGCGTATCTCGCATCGTGACCAGGTGGAAGACCTGATCCAGAAGGGACGTGACCTGGAGCGTGTGGTGCTGTCGAAAGCCGTGCGCTGGCATATTGAAAACCGTATTTTGCTGTACGCGAACAAAACCGTGATTTTTGATTGATTTCAAATTCGATTCATCGCTGACACGGCGTTACCTGGTTCGATTGTGAACAATAAAAAAGCGAAGATTAATCTTCGCTTTTTTATTGCTTAAATTTAGCAGCTATTCAATGACGGTTTCCAGTGCGAATAGATCCTGCACTTTTTCCCGCTGGCGAATCACGATCGTCCGGTCGCCATCCACCATCACTTCTGCGGCACGCGGACGCGTGTTGTAATTGCTGGACATGCTCATGCCGTAAGCGCCGGCAGACATGATCGCCAGCAAGTCACCCTCGGCTAATGCCAGTTCCCGGTCGTGGCCAAGAAAGTCGCCGCTCTCGCACACCGGGCCCACGATTTCGTAATTATGCGTATTCGCCACACGCGGTTTAACGGCTTCAATCGCATGGTAAGCATCATAAAGCGCCGGGCGCATCAGGTCATTCATGGCGGCATCCACGATAGCAAAGTTCTTGGTTTCGGTATGTTTCAGGTATTCCACCTTGGTCAGCAGCACGCCTGCATTACCCACCAGTGCGCGCCCCGGCTCGAACACCAGCTTGATATCGCGTTTGCCCAGCTTGGCCAGCATCGCTTGTGCGTAGTCGCCGAATTCCGGCGGGGTTTCATCGCTGTAACAGATGCCGATGCCACCGCCGAGGTCGATATGCTGGATATGGATCTTGTTCTTGGCCAGCGCATCCACCAGTGCCAGCACGCGGTCGAAAGCATCCATGAATGGTGACAGTTCTGTAATTTGCGAGCCGATATGGCAATCTACACCGTGGATTGCAATGTTGGGCATGGCGGCTGCCTGCAGGTAAATATCGAGTGCATCTTCATAAGCGACGCCGAATTTATTGTTTTTCAGGCCGGTAGAAATGTAAGGGTGTGTCTTTGCATCTACGTTCGGATTCACGCGCAGCGAAACCGGAGCCACTTTACCCATGTAACCTGCGATGTCGTTCAGGCGCACCAGCTCGCTGGCAGATTCCACGTTAAAGCAGAAAATGCCGGCTTCAAGCGCAGCGCGCATTTCGTCTGCGGTTTTGCCCACACCGGAAAATACCACTTTGGATGGGTCGCCGCCGGCAGCAAGCACCCTGGCGAGTTCGCCGCCCGATACGATGTCAAACCCGGCACCCAGCTTGGCGAACAGGTTCAGGATGGCCAGGCTGGGGTTGGATTTAACGGCAAAGCATACCAGGTGATTGGTGCCTTTGAATCCTGCATCAAAGCGCTCAAAAGCCTGGGTAAGCGCGGATCTGGAATACACGTAGCAAGGCGTGCCATGATTTTCCGCGATCTGGTTAAGGGCTACATGCTCGGCATGCAGTGTGTTGTCTTTGAAATTAAATGCGTTCACGGTGGTGGTTTGTCGATATATTAGGGTTAGGCTGGATTATTTGCCGGACTGGGTCGGCTGCGGATACTGCTGTTCCGGAATGTAGAGCGGGCCCTTGGTGCCGCAGGCGTTCAGTGCAAGGCAGGCGGCCAGCAGAAGCATGATTTTTTTAGTCAGTTTTTGCATAATCAGCGATACGGTAAATTTTGTTTAAAATTTTTTAATAAACTGTCAGCTATGCTGAAAGCAGCTCGGCTATTCTATCATTTTTTATAACGATCTACTTTCTGTATCCATGCCGGATTGCGATTGAAGGTGTTTGCAACCGCCTGATTCGCGGAGATGTAACCGCTTATTGTGTAAAATTTACCGATTGTCAGGTGTTAATAGACAATGGAAATAGCAAGGTGCATGATGCACAGTAGTAAATAAGGTAAAAAAATAATATGACCAGCCTATTAAAATATAAACGTCGTCTTCAGGCCAGGCATGGCGGTTTTACTATGGTGGAACTGCTTGTAGCCGTAGCGATCATCGGCTTATTGGCTTCTATTGCTTTTCCCAGTTACCTGGAATACGTAAAAAAGGGGCGGCGTGCGGCGGCGCAGTCGCATTTGATGGATGTGGCACAGCATCAGCAGCAGTATCTGCTCGATACCCGCACTTATGCGGCAGACCTTGCGACACTGAACCTGACGACGCCTTCGGATGTTTCCAGTTATTACACGATTTCGATTACGGTCGGTGACGGCGCCCCGCCTGCGTTTACGGTTACCGCAACCCCGGCTGCGGGGTCGGCGCAGGCGTCGGACGTTACATTGACACTGACCAATACAGGCGCTAAAACGCCCGCGGATAAATGGTAGCGATTGCTGCATTGCAAAAGTTGAATGCCAGGGCTGGCATTCCTGCCCGTCCGAGTGCAGGGTTTACCTTGGTCGAACTGGTGATTACGATTGCAGTCGTCGGTATTCTGGCAGCGATAGCCACGCCTTCATTTTCCGGGATGATTGCCAATAACAAGGCAAGAGGGGTGGCTGCAGATTTGTATTTTGATTTAGCCAGGGCTCGCAGCGAAGCGGTCAAGCGCAATATGGAAGTGACTTTGTCACCCAGTGATGACGGCTGGAAAAAAGGCTGGAAAGTTTATCCATCAAATAGCGCGGATAATCTTCTGGAAGATCATAGCGTCAGTGGGGACAATGTCAGTGTGAGCGGGCCTGGAAGCGTCAAGTATAACAGTTCAGGCCGTGTCGGCGGCTCAGTGTCTTTCGCCATTGAAGCTACGGTAGGGGCTGCTACGGCCAATGCCTGTGTAACGGTGAGCCTGAGCGGGCTGCCAAAAGTGAAAAATAGCACATGTTAAAACAGCAATCACCACATCGGAAACATCAGGCGGGCACCACCTTGCTGGAGGTGATGGTCACTATTGTGATCCTGGCATTCGGCCTGCTTGGCCTTGCCGGGCTACAGATGAAAACCCGCACCGTTGAGCTTGAGTCATACCAGAGAAGCCAGGCCATGGTCATCCTGAATGATATGGTGAGCCGGTTCCATATGAGCCGGGCAAATGCGGCGGGTTATGTCAGCGGCCAGGTCAGCGGAGAGGGCGACGTTGAGCAGTGTACCGGCAAGACCGGAGCGGCGCTGGATTTATGCGAATGGGGCAATGCGCTGCGCGGTGCCGGTGAGTCTCTGGGCGGCACCAATGTTGGCGCCATGATAGGGGCAAGAGGCTGCATTACCCAGATACAGGCGCCGGATCCGACTGCCGGCACATGTGTGCCTGGCGTTTACGAGATTACGGTGACCTGGCAGGGTATGTTCAAGACAGCTGCCCCTAATAATACCTGCGCCCAGGATCTGAACATGTACGGCGGCGATGACCTGCGCCGCGCCATTTCACTGCGCGTGTCATCCGGTACGGGGAATTGCATATGATGCACGCATCCCGTTTACGCAGCAGGCAGGCCGGGCTTTCCCTGGTTGAGTTGATGGTTGCCGTGACCATCAGCCTGCTGGTGCTGACAGCGTTATCGGCGATCTTTATCAGCAGTAGCCGTTCCCGGAATGAAATGCAGAAATCGACCCAGCAGCAGGAGAGCGGGCGTTATGCTGCTGAATTGCTTGCCGATAATCTGAAAATGGCAGGCTACCTGGCAGAGTTTGATGCTACCCCGCTGACAACCCCCGCTACGCTTCCTGACCCATGTGTCACGTCGATCGCCAATTTGCTGACGGCAATGCCGCTCCATGTGCAGGGTGTCAATGATGCAACCGGCATTCCATCATGTCTGTCGGATGTGAAGGATGGCACGGATATCGTGGTGGTGCGGCGCGCGTCCACTTGTGTTGCCGGTGTTGCGGGCTGCCCTGCGTTTGTCGATGGCGAGCCGTATTTCCAGGCCTCTTTATGTACGCCGACTGATGGCAGCGGTGCCGAACTTGCTCACGCGATCAGCACCGATGCCGATTATGCGGCATACCATTTTGCCTTGAGCACTTCGGCCGGTGACTTTACCCGCCGTAAAACCAGTTGTGTCGCGACTGATTTTTCGGCCATCCAGCGTTATTTCGTGCATATCTATTTTATTGCCAACAATAATGAGTCCGGCGACGGCATCCCTACGCTGAAACGGGCGGAACTGGGTGCCGGGGCGTTCAATATCGTGCCGCTGGTGGATGGGATCGAGGATATGCAGATTCAATATGGAATTGATACCGATGGCGACGGCGTGCCTAACAGTTACACATCGGCTCCGGCGGATACCACAGCCTGGCGCAATGCCATGTCCGCGAGCGTTCATCTGCTCGCACGCAATACAACAAGTACCCAGGGCTATACCGATAGCCGTGTCTACACCCTGGGCGATAAGGAAGTATCCGCGCCGAATGACGGATACAAGCGTCATGTTTACAGTACCACTGCACAGTTTGTTAATCCATCATGGAGACGGCAATGAGACAGTTCTCCATACCTGACAGGCAGCGCGGTGTAGTGCTGCCGATAGCACTGATCATGCTGGTGATGATGCTGCTGGTCGCGATCGTCAGTTTTAACATGGGACGCCAGAATACGATTATTGCCGGCAACATGCAGCATAAGGCTGAAGTGGTGAATTCTGCCAACCAGGCGGTTGAGGAAGTGATTTCTAAAACGGCTTTTATCACCAATCCCAGTGCGGCGCTGCCTGGTAATAAAGCCAGCTACGATGTCAACGGTGACGGTAAGAATGATATTACCGTGACGCTTAGCCCAGCGCCCTGTGTGAAAAAAGCGCAAATCATCAAGAATGCGGAGTTGAGCGTCAGCAATACGAATGATGCTGCATGTATCGTGGGCGCGGGCCAGAACTTAGGTGTAGAAGGCGCCGTCACTGGCGACTCCCTGTGTGCCAACAGCGTTTGGGAAATCAATGCTGTGGCTGTTGATGACGTTACCGGCGCCGGGGCAACGGTGACGTCCGGCGTCGGTGTGCGTGTGGCCGCTGACGATGCAAAAAATCCGTCAAGTACATGCCCTTAATTGAGAAATCTGCCATGAATAATACCTACAAGAAAATTCTATCCGCGCTGATGGCATTAAGCTTTGCGCTGAACCCTCTCGGAACGGTGGCGGAAGACATTGATATCTTTACCGGGGATTCCGCCGGCGTCTCCGAGCGCCCGAATGTGCTGATTGTGCTGGACAACACTTCAAACTGGGCAAGGCAGAGCCAGCAATGGCCGGGAGGGCTGACCCAGGGGCAGGCCGAAGTGCGTTCGATCAAGAATGTGCTGGATTCAGTTGGCAGTGACATCAATGTAGGCGTGATGGAGTTCGTGACCAACGGCAATGCCAATAATATCGGTGGTTTCCTGCGCTTTCCTATCCTGCCTATGGACGCTACCAACAAAGCCGCGCTGAAAGCCGAGATGGATGAAATATTCGGTGATATCAACGGCACGAACGAGAAGCGCAACTCCAACACGCCATACGGCAACCTGGCGTATGACATGTATAACTACTTTGCCGGCGCTAATGTAGGCAGTAATAGCAGCAGCCTGAACCCGCCTAGCGCCAGGGTGGATGACCGCGCCTACGATACCTTGTACAGCAACTTCAAGACGCCGCTTTCCAGTGCTACCAGCTGCGCCAAGAATTATATTATTTTTATCAGTAATCCAACTTCAAGTGGTCCTTCCAGTGACACTGCGGCAAATAAAGCGGAGTTAAGCGCATTAGGTTGTAGTACTGCTAATATCGCTCTACCCAATTTTAGTCAGATTACCACGCAGGCGACCACGAATCTAGGGAGTACTACGGCCTGCTATGCCAGCAAAGCAGCCTGCAGCACTGCGGTGCAGACAGCTTATGCAGCCACAGGCGACACCACGTATGACAGCAAGAGCTGCGGAGATGTGTACGTTCCGTCAGGTGCGTGTGCTTCCGGTACCCAGCTGTATTCGGTGCTGGCTACCGATAAGCAGGGCGAAAAAAACCTTGGCAGCTTGTCATCCTGCGTACAGTCCTCTTCGAAATGTACGGACGCGATTGCCGGGCAGTACGGTGCCCAGTGTACCGGCACCGGTGTTTCATGCTCCTGCACGAATCAGGTGACGACAGGTTGTTCAGGCACTGGCGGCCAGAAATATAACTACACCATCGTGCGTAAAAAGACCCTGACCGAAGTGACTCCCCTGGGGTATTCCGCGGCCTGTTATGCAAGTGCGCCGGCTTATACCGCTACCTCTCCGGACTACACGTCGCAATGTACGGTATTTGCCAATTATGCCAGCGGCAGTGGCTGTGCTTATGGCACCCCTACAAGTACCGGTGCGTCATCCTGTGCTGCCGGTACCTCGCAATACACGATTGTTGGCAATTCCACCATTACCTCTGCTACGGCGACCGGAACCTACGATACCACAGGCAAGGGCAGTGCCTGGCACCTGGATGAATGGGCGCGATGCATCTACCAGAAAGGGGTGCCTGTGGCCGGCGGTGATAACCAGACCGCTGCGATGTATACGATCGATGTCTATAATGCGCAGCAGAATAATGACCATACGGCACTGCTGATGAGTGCAGCCAGCCAGGGCGGCGGCAAGTATTTCGCAGCCACCAATGAGGACGCGGTGCTCAATTCACTGAAGCAGATTTTTGCCGAGATCCAGTCCGTCAACTCTACTTTCGCTTCAGCTTCATTGCCGGTGAATGCGACCAACCGTGCACAGAACGAGAACCAGGTGTTCATCGGGATGTTCCGTCCCGATCCTGGCATGAAGCCGCGCTGGTATGGCAACCTGAAGCGTTATCAGCTGGTTTTTGAAGGCGATGGTGTCACGGTGAACCTCGGTGACAAGAACGGTGCGATTGCCGTGAATAACCAGACCGGCTTTATCAGTGATTGCGCAGCCAGCTATTGGACGACAGATTCATTGCTGGATGCGGCTGACCCATCCAAAGGTTACTACTGGTCCAACGTGCCGGTGAGCCCCAGCGCTGCCAGCAAATGTTCGGGTCTGGATCCGGCCAAGGTCTATTCAGACATGCCTGATGGCCCTACCGTTGAAAAAGGCGCGATTGCTGAAGTGATCCGCAAGGGTAACAACCCTGCGGTCACAGATGCTACGCCGACCTGGGCGCCCAATCGCACCATTTACACTACGGATAGCGCATTTGGCACTGGCCTGAGCGCCCTGTCCGGTGCCAGTGGGCTTGATGCAACGCAGCGTGCATGGGCGGGCGGTGCCGATACGCAGAATGAAGACAGCGATACGGTGACCACTGCCGAGACCCGTCCTTCGCTACATGGCGATGTGGTGCATTCACGGCCGCTGCCTGTGACCTACGGCAGCGGCGATGGCGTGGTTTATTACGGCGCGAATGACGGCATGTTCCGTGCGGTGAGTGCCGAAACCGGTAAAGAACTGTGGGCACTGATGCCATTCGAGTTTGCGCAGATGAATTTCGTGGACAGGCTGCGTAACAATGCGCCGCTGATCAAATATCCAAGTACGGACATGACGATCACGCCAACACCAACGCCAAAAACCTATGGCTGGGATGGCTCTATCGGCATTGCGCAGAATAAGGAAAACACCAAGGTATGGATCTATCCGACCATGCGTCGCGGCGGGCAGATGGTGTATGCGCTGGACGTGACTGACAAAAACTCACCAGTCATCCGCTGGAAGCACGGCTGTTACAATGGCGCCTGCAGTTCCGGGTTCTCAAACATGGGGCAGAGCTGGTCTGCGCCAGTGGTGGTGCCTGTAGCCGGTTATGCGACTGAGAAAGTTGCGCTGTTCGGTGGCGGTTATGATACCTGTGAAGATAAAAACCAGAAATCGCCATGCAGCAGCGGTGGCAAGGGCGCCAACGTCTATGTGGTGGATGCGGGAAGCGGTTCCTTACTGAAGTCGTTCACCCATGAGAAGATGCATAGCGTCGTATCCGAGGTGTCGGTGGTCGACATGAATGCCGACGGTAAAGCGGATTACGGTTATGTCGGTGATACCGATGGTAATTTATTCCGTATCGATATGGTGACTGCGGCTGTTTCCGGCGGGGTGTCCAGTTATACCGCGCTTGCTCCCGGCTCATGGACGATACACCATATTGCCAAGGCAGAGGGTGGCCGTAAATTCCTGTTCCAGCCGGCTTTGCTGCCACTGGCTAAGGATGGCCGCGTTTATGTCGCCATCGGTTCGGGCGACCGTGAGCATCCGCTGGTATCCCATTATCCCTACAAAGATGACGTGACTAACCGTTTTTATGTCTATCTGGATAACCTGACGGTGACATCCGGCGACCCGGTTGACCTGAACAGCCTGGTGGACAAGACGGTAGATGCCGGATGCAGTTCTAGTTCCATCCTGCCGGATTCAGTAAAACCCGGCTGGTATATGGATCTGAACCAGTACGGCAAGGGTGAGCAGACCGTAACATCATCCATCATCCTGGGCGGGCAGGTGGTGTTCAGTACGAATCGTCCCATACCGCCGGCTGACGGTACCTGCTCGACGGTACTTGGCGAGGCCAGGGGCTACTGGGTTAACCTGTTCAATGCATCAGGCACGATCGGCCAGGATAGTGCGACTTGCGGCGGTACGCGGTCTGCTATTTTCGTAGGCGGAGGCTTGCCGCCTTCTCCGGTGACCGGTAATGTTTATATTGACGGTAAGCCTGTCACAGTCGTGATCGGTGCGGTAGACCATAATGGCGGCGCCAGCACCCCGATTTCACCGGGCAAGGTGGTGCCTGCCGTCAGTCCGATCCGTAAACGTATCTATCATAAAGTGAAGGGTATCGATTAAGCGGTGCCTCACTGCATGCATTAGGCTGTATCAATTTGAAACGACAGACGGCTCAAGAGAGCCGTCTGTCGTTTCAGGCTTATGCCGAGTATTCTGCGAGTAGCGGGTGCTTAGGTTTGTGGCTGTGTCATGCCGTTGGAACAGTGATGCAAGGCAGTTCTAAGACCTTGGCAATAAGACTTTAGCAATATAAGGCCTTGGCGCTCAGTGTGCCTGTCGTTTCAATCCGGCACGCTGGTTTTGATAGCGGCCGCGACCTGTTCAATCACGGTACCGTCTTTCTCGGTTTTGCGGATTCTTACCGGCAGGTACTGGTAGTCACTGGCAAGCCAGACCTCGGTTTTTTCTTCATCACCGCTGCTTTTCAGCAAATGCACCGTTTTGAGTTCGCCCAGCCCGGTTGCAACAGTGTCTTCGCCTTCAAAGCTATAAGCGTAGGTGCGCAGCCGCTTGCCGTTGGTCATGGTGATCTGCATGCTGTCGAGTGGCGGCACGAACATGAACTGGTACATGAAACTTAAAAAATCCTGCGTGCCGGTAACCAGTTTTGCGGTACTGTCGCCTTTGGCGCTATGCATGTGCAGGATATTGTTTGTCCAGTCAAAATTTGCGGTTTGTGATTTATTTGCATTGCTGCCGTACAGGTAGGAGTAAAACTCCGGTCTTAGGCCATCTGCGGTCACCGTGCCTTCGCTTTTTTGTGTCAGGTTGCCGAAGAACAGTGAAGCCAGGCCTTTGGCCTGTGTCGTGCTGATGATCGAATAACGTCCGTCAGCGTCAATATTGAAAACAATTTTGCTGACGCCGACAGCCGAGGTGTCGCCGCCGCGCAGGACTTTGAATTCCGTTTCTACATGCCGGTAGGCAGGCTTGGCAGGCACATCTTCTGCCGGGGCTGAAACGGTCTCTGAGGTTTCCGGGGGCTCTGTGGTGGTTGCCGGCGCATTTGCGGCTTCGCCAGTATCAGCAGGGGGGCTCGGCGCATTATCCTCTATTGGGTTATTTGCGTTGGCAGGTGCAGGCGGTTCTTCCGCAAGCGGAGGAGGAGGGATGTTGGCTTTGGGCGCGCGCTGTTCTGGTTTTGGCTGGGATGTTTTGCCGGCAGGCTGACTGGTACTTGGGGCGGGCTGCTGCTGTACCAGATGCATATCAAGCGATTGAGCGTCATCAGCCATCTGCGGCAGCGAGATCGAGAACTCGCTCAGGAATGCAATGTGCAGAAGTATGGAGCCGACAGCTGCCAGCAATAGCATCTTATGCTGCATCAGATGCAGTTTAAGGCGGTGAATTATTGGATAAATAACAGGTGGCCGCATGCTATGGTGGATTGGTTATGGATGGCTGCGTTCTGCCATCAAGCAGTTTAGCGGCGATCAGGCCGTTGATAAACCCGAAAAACAGCGCGGCCACAGCAAAGACCGGTATCAGGTAGGCAACGCTGGCATGCGGGATGAGCCATAAACGCACTATGATAAGTTGCCCGGCTATATGCGCAAACGCGGCGAAGATGCTTAAGCTGACCGCGCTGAAATAGCGCCTGGGCAAGTGCTGGGCTGCCCATAGCATAGCCAGGCTGAGCAGCGCCCCGCTCAGGCTGAGTGCAAATGCAGGCGACATGAACTGCCCGAGCAGCAGGCTGCTGGCAAATACGCGCAGTATGCTGACCCAGGCCGCTGTCGCAAAATCGTATTGCAGCAGCACATACAGTGTGACGATATTGGCGATGCCGGGTTTAACCCCAGGCAGCGGTGATGGCACGACCGCTTCAATCATGTGCAGAGCAATTGCAAAAGCAGCCAGTTTTGCAATGCGGTGGTCATCAATATTGGTCTGTATCTGCATGCGTCATTAAACCGTATTTAAGGAAATGCCCATCAGTAATTCAGCGAGTCATAAGGCTTCTGCGCGCCAACCAGTTCCAGGCTGATCTGGTTAGGCAGGCATATCGCCACCTGTCCGCTATGGGTGAGCCAGCCCTGATGCACGCAGTATTGATTATGACACGGTGACTTGGAAAATCGTACCTTACCCTGGCTAATGTGAATAACCGCGTCCCCGATAGCGCCATGAACCGTAATGTCCCGCTGCTGGTTCAGGTCATAGCTAGCCTGGATTTTATCGCCTACGCGGATCTGTATTTTGGAAGCCGGCTCATGTGACCATAAAGTCAGGAACAGGCAGGCGGTGATTGCGGCACTGAAAATAATGGTGAGCCAGTCACCGACCAGCAGGTGCCTGAAGGTCGTTTCAGGGGAGCGTAACAAGCTTAACATGGCGGTTATTATTCACTTCCGGGTCTAACCAGTCGAGTTTTTTGGCAAGTGCCTGACTTACAGCAATATTGGATTGCTGGTCGATCACCATGAAATATTGTATGCCAAGCATAGCGGCAGTGCTGGCTTTATCTTCAGCCGCTGCGATGAAAATGGGTTTGGATGCCACGTCAGACAGCACCCCGGCATTTTTCCGGGGTGGAATCAGCACCGTAACCGCCTGTGTATGCTGTACCGGGTAACCGTTGCGCGGGTCAATAATATGGCAGTAGCGTTTGCCATCCAGCATGAAATAGCGCTGGTAGTCACCCGAGGTGCCGATTGCCCAGCCATCTGCCAGCTCCAGCGTGGCAATCGCCGCCGGTTTGCGCGGGTGCTGTATGCCGACACGCCAGGGTTTGTCGCCATGCCGGCCAATGGCGATGATGTTGCCGCCTATGTTGATCAGTGTGTTTTTAACCTGCTGCCGGCGCAGATAGTCGGCAGCCATGTCCAGCGCATAGCCTTTGGCATAGCCGCCCAGGTCCAGTTTTACGTTGGGGTTGGTGCTGAAGGCGGTGTTGTCTTTCAACACAATGTCGGTCATGCGCGGCCTGGTTTTGAGCAGTGCTTCTATGCTTGCATCATCAACCCTGACCGCAGAAAACTCATCACGCTGAAAGCCCCAGGTGCTGATCAAGTGGCCGATGGCCGGATTGAACAAGCCTTGTGACTTCACCGACAGATCCGTTGCTTCCGCCAGCATTGCCGCAAGCTGCGGGCTGATGGTTACAGGCCTGGTGCCGCTTGCAAAGGCGGTGTTCAATGCACCAAGTTCGCTGGCCTGGCCTTTGCCGGCCGGTTTCCAGGCATGCAGCTGCTTGTGCAGGTTCTGGAAATCCTGCAATACCTGATTTGCCAGCAATCTTGCGCGGTCTTCGGGTTCACCGTAAATGCTGATATCGACCAGTGTGCCGAATACATAACTCTGTGTATGGTAAAGCGGTTCCTGCCTGAGTGCGCGCACACCGACTATGGCTAGAGCCAGCATGGCAATTACTAGCAGGCTGACCGGCCATTTACGCATAGGCCGGGCGTTATGCCGCCAGAAACTGCTCTAGCGCATCCAGCATCAGCCCTGCCGGATTGCAGTCGGTTTGCGCGGCAATTTCCACCATGCCGGTAGGGCTGGTGACGTTGATCTCGGTTAAATGGTCACCGATCACATCCAGCCCTACGAGGAACAGCCCGTGCTGTTTGAGCGTTCTGCCAACCACGGTGGCAATTTCATGGTCGCGCTCACTGAGCGGCTGCGCCACACCGGTACCGCCGGCTGCCAGGTTGCCGCGGGTTTCGCCCGCGAGCGGTATGCGTGCCAATGCATAGGGTAACGGGTCGCCATTAATGATGATGATGCGTTTATCGCCCTGCACGATTTCCGGCAGGTAGCGTTGCGCCATGATGGTACGGCTGCCATGCAGGGTGATGGTTTCCAGGATCACGCTGATGTTCGGGTCGTCCAGCGTCAGCCGGAAAATACTGCTGCCGCCCATGCCATCCAGCGGTTTCACGACGATATCCTGATGCGTATTCAAAAACTCGCGGATCAGCGCATTATTTGCAGTGACCAAAAATTCCGGTGCAAATTGCGGAAACCGCGTGACCGAAAGTTTTTCATTCCAGCCGCGGATTGCCGCCGGGTCATTAAACACCTTGGCACCCTGGCTGGCGGCAATTTCCAGCAGGTAAGTGCTGTAGAGGTATTCATTATCGAACGGCGGGTCTTTGCGCATGATGATGGCGTCAAAGTCCAGCGGTGCATTTTCATCCGGGATGCCCAATTCATAACCATCGCCGGTGAATTCGAACGACTGCGTCCTGATCCGGGCTTGGCTGCCGCGCAGGAAAAGGTCATGCTGCATGCACACGAATAATTCGTGGCCGCGCCGGCTTGCTTCGCGCATCATGGCGAAGCTCGTATCCTTGTAGATTTTCAGGCTAGGCAGCGGATCCAGAATAAATACGAGTTTCATCGTCAGCAGTGGCCCAGTGGTTATTGGTTAAGCGGATTCTGTTCCTGCAGCTCTATGGCAGCGGCCAGCAGCGCCAGGCGCGCAACCACGCCATAGGCATAGAAGCGGTTTGGCGCGGCATCCGGAGCACCGGCACAGTCAGGCAGGGTACAGGGTTTTTCAAATGCCAGCGGTACAAAATGCGAGCCGGGCGCGTTCAGGTTCTCATCCACGCCGCGGCCCGTGTGCACGCGGTAAAAGCCGCCAATCACGAAATGATCCATCATGTACACGACAGGCTCGGCCACGGCATCGTTGATGCTTTCGAAGGTATAAACACCTTCCTGGATGATGACTTCAGAAACTTCCAGACCTTCTTTCACGACGGACATCTTGTTACGGGTCTTGCGGTTCAGGGCGCGTACATCATCCGGCGATTTCACGGTCATGATGCCCATGCCATAGGTGCCGGCATCCGCCTTTACAATCACGAACGGCTCCTGCGTCACGCCATACTCTGCGTATTTAAGCCTGATCTTTTCCAGCAGCAGCTCAACTTTAGCCGCAAGGCACTCTTCGCCGGTGCGGGCGTTGAAGTCGATCTCGCCGCAGGTATCGAAATACGGGTTCAGCAGCCATTCATCAATGCCGATCAGTTGTGCGAACTCGCTCGCTACACGGTTATAGGCTGAGAAGTGCTGGGATTTCCGGCGCGTGCTCCAGCCGGCGTAAAGCGGGGGGATCAGGTCCTGCTCAAGATCTTTGAGTATTTCCGGAATGCCGCCTGACAGGTCGTTATTGAGCAGGATGGCACAGCTGTCGAATTCATCCAGCGTGACGCCATCAATAGAAGATTGCGGCAATTTGATACGGTTGCCGACACGCACCACAGGTTCCAGCAGAAGCGTTTGCCCACCCTGCGTTTCAAATCGGGTAGGCACCGTGATTTCCGGTGAGATGGAACCGATCCTGATGTGCATGCCTGCCTGTTTCAGGATATTGGCGAGCTCGACCACGTTGTGCAGGTAGTAAGTGTTACGTGTATGGTTTTCAGGAATGATCAGCAGACGGTGCGCTTCCGGGCATACTTTCTCGACGGCTACCATCGCGGCCTGAACGCTCAGGTGCAGAAATTCCGGATTCAGGTTGTTGAAACCGCCCGGAAACAGGTTGGTGTCTACCGGCGCCAGCTTGAAACCGGAGTTGCGCAAATCAACAGAAGCATAAAACGGAGCCGCATGCTCCAGCCATTGCGTGCGGAACCAATGTTCGATTTTTGGCATCGCGCCAAGCATGCTTTTTTCTAAACTCAGCAGGGGGCCGTTCAATGCTGTTGTCAGGTGAGGAACCATATTTACCTTATTTTAAAGAATATCGCGATTATGCCGGAGTATATTACAGGCATAGCGGTGTTAGTTAAACTACCTGCTGCGCCTGAAGGTCAGCATGGTAACTACTTCTTACCATGGGGCCGCTGGCGGTATTATTAAAGCCCATGGCATCCGCTTTTTGGCGTAAATCTTCAAAAATTTTCGGTTCTACATAACGCATGACCGGCAGGTGGTGCACGCTGGGCTGCAGGTATTGACCCAGCGTCAGCATGCTGACATTGTGCGCACGCAGGTCGCGCATCACCTCCAGGATTTCTTCATCGGTCTCGCCCAGGCCAAGCATCAGGCCGGATTTGGTTGGAATGTGCGGATACAGTTCGCTGAATTTCTTTAATAAGGTGAGCGAGTTCTGGTAGTCTGAACCGGGTCTGGCTTGTTTGTAGAGTCTGGGGATTGTTTCCAGGTTATGGTTCATGACATCCGGCGGCGCTTCACTCAGGATCTTCATGGCAACGTCCAGGCGGCCGCGGAAATCCGGTACCAGGATCTCGATTTTAATTTCCGGAGACTGTGCGCGGACCGCTCTGATGCAGTCCACAAAGTGCTGCGCGCCGCCATCCAGCAAATCGTCGCGGTCTACGCTGGTAATGACGACATATTTCAGCCGCATCTGCGCAATCGTCCGTGCGAGGTTTTCCGGTTCATTGGCATCCGGCGGCAGCGGTTTGCCGTGTGCCACGTCGCAGAACGGGCAGCGCCGTGTGCAGATGTCACCCAGGATCATGAAAGTTGCCGTGCCGCCGCTGAAACATTCGCCTATGTTCGGGCAGCTTGCTTCTTCACACACGGTATGCAGGTTGTTATCGCGCAGTACACGTTTGATTTCCTGATAGCGGGCGGAGTCCGGCGCTTTCATGCGTATCCATTCCGGCTTGCGCTGCGCAGGCTGCGGTATGATCTTGATCGGGATGCGCGAGGTCTTGGCCGCATCGATTTCCTTCACGCCGGCAATTTTCTGCCTGGGTGTTTTAATATCAGTCTTGTTTACGTTATCAGTCATGCTTTTCCATATCGTCAGTCATTGCCGGGGCTTGCAGCTGTTCAAAGCCGGCATTGAGTATTTGCAGCAGTTGTTCACCGATTGCCCGCATGTCGGCAGCAATGCCCAGGTCTTTAGTCTGCGTGACTTTCAGTCCGGCGTAGCCGCAAGGGTCAATGGCCTCGAACGGGCTCAGGTCCATATCTACATTCAGGCTCAGGCCGTGATAGCAGCAGTTGTTTTTTACGCGTAAGCCCAATGATGCGATTTTGGCTTCCTGTGCATCGGCAAGCTGCACATAGACGCCGGGCGCGTCCTGCTTTGCGCTTGCCTCAACCCCGTGCGCCGCAAGTAACTCGATAATCGCATTTTCCAGCAATGTGACCAGCCTGCGTATATTCAGGCGGCTGCGCTGCAGGTCTGCCAGGATATATACAATCACCTGCCCTGGCCCATGATACGTGATCTTGCCGCCGCGGTCAGTGAGTATGGTCGGAATATCGTTACGCTGCGGCAGCCTGACCTGCCTGCGATTGAGCCCTAAAGAATACACCGGCGGGTGTTCGGTCAGCCACAATTCATCCGGTGCAGCCGGAGTGCGCTCCGCGTTGAAGCGCTGCATGGCCTGGCATGTGCTTTCAAATTCCGTGAGGCCTAAACGCCGGATGATCAAGGGCTGTTGCATCGCTTGCTGCGTTGGTCAGAGGGCGAATTTCACCAGGGGATGTGCGCTCAACAGGCGGTATACATTATCCAGCTGATCCTGGGATGTGACATACACATTACAGGTCAGGCTGATGTATTTGCCGGCTGAACTCGCGCGCATTTCTACATGATCGGCAGTAAATGCAGGCAGATGCGTCTGGATGACTTCAACAATGGTGCTTGCAAATGCATCGTGGGTTTCCCCCATGACCTTAATGGCAAAGCTGCAGGGGAAATCGATTAATGGCGGTGCGGTGTGGGGTTCTATTTCACGCATACAGGTTACCTGCTTATTGTAATAGCAATTTTATCGAATCCCAGGCACGACCCAGAATGCCGGCTGTGTCGACGGCTTTTGCCGCAACGATAGGACGCTGTTCCACGACTTTGCCATTCAGCATGAATTTCACGGTGCCGACTACCTGGCCTTTCTTGATCGGGGCGATCAAAGGCTGTGTGCTTGAAATGACAGCTTTCACATTGGCATATTCGCCTTTTGGCAGCGTCAGGTATAAGTCGTTTGCTACGGTTGAGGCAACCGTATTCTCAGTGCCTTTCCATACCCTGAGCTGGTTGATGGCCTGGCCGCGTTTGTATACGGGGGTGGAATCAAAGAACTGGAAACCGTAATTGAGCAGTTTCTGGCTTTCCGTTGCGCGGGCGGCATCTGTAGGTGCACCCAGTATCACGGAAATACGGCGGGTGTTGTCGCGCTTGGCAGAAGAAATCAGGCAGTAGCCGGCAGATTCGGTATGGCCGGTTTTCATGCCGTCCACATTCGGGTCCAGCCATAACAGGCGGTTACGGTTAGGCTGCTTGATATTGTTGTAGCTATATTCTTTAACGGAATACAAACGCTTGTAATCTTCCGGAAAGTCGCGGATCAGGGCGCTGGCCAGGATCGACAAGTCTTCCGCCGTGGTGTAGTGCTGTGGATCAGGCAGGCCGGTCGCGTTCATGTAGTGCGTATTTTTCATGCCCAGGCGCTGCGCTTCTTTGTTCATCATGCTGGCAAACAGTTGTTCCGTGCTGGCAATGCCTTCTGCAAGGGTGATGGAAGCATCGTTACCTGACACGATAATCATGCCATGCAGCAGTTCATCGACCGTAACGGGTTTGTTGGGCTCGATAAACATTTTAGAGCCTTCAACCTTCCAGGCGAGCTCGCTCACCGGCAGCGTTTGTGTCAGTTGCAGATGGCCGTTCTTAATGGCTTTGAAGCTCAAGTAAGCCGTCATGATTTTAGTCAGTGATGCCGGCTCAATGCGCATGTTTGCATTTTGTGTGGCAATCACATGGCCGCTGTTGAAATCCTTAAGCAAATACGCTTTGACTGCCAGGGTTGGCGGCGGTGCGATCTGTGCGCTTTCCGCATGAGCAAGCGGGCTGAAACTCAAGGCCATGCATAAGGTGGTTGCTGAAATAATACCGATACTGCGAGTGAATAATGGATGATTGATCATGTGTCTTTATTAGTGTTTACTGATTGGTAACGATTGCTGAAAGATTTAATTGCTTGCGAACTTTGCTGGCAGAGACATCAGCTTCTTTTCTGGTACTGAAAGGGCCGAGCTTCACGCGGTAAATGCCGTCATTATACACGTTAGTGACAGCCGCATTTCCGGCAAGTTCCAGCCCCAGAATCTTCTTCTGCAGCAGGTCGCCGTTCGCCTCGTTTTTAAACGCGCCTACCTGGACATAGTAGCTTGCCGGACTCGTATCCGGATTGTTGCTGGCGTTAGCTGCTATGGTTCTTGTTTCCGCTGCGGGCGGTGGCGCATAGGCCACCGGAATGATTTCCGGCGCAGGAGCCGGTGTTGCAGTGCGGATGGTATCTTTTTTCTGCAAGGCTTCAGGGCGGGTGTCAATCCATTCAACCTCAACCGGTGCGCTGCCCTGCGAGGATATGCGCAATTTATAGGCAGCTGCGTAGGATAAATCGATCAGCCTGTCCTGCTTGAAAGGGCCGCGGTCATTGATGCGCACGATCACAGTACGTTTGTTCGCCGGATTGGTGACCTTGACATAGCTTGGTATCGGGAGCGTAGGGTGTGCGCCGGACATCCCGTACATGTCGTAGATCTCTCCGCTCGAAGTTTTTTTGCCGTGGTAACGCCTGCCATACCAGGACGCCACGCCCTGCCGCACATAAGGTGCATAGCTGGTCATGGGCACGTATTTCCTGCCGAGTGCGCTATAAGGCTGATTGCTGCGCGGCAGGAGTGTTTCGGTTTTGGGTTGCGCATCGGGAATACTGTCTATGTCTGCCGGCGGATTGTCGCCGGGACCGTCATCCAGATAATAGCCGCCCTTGCCGCTTGGTTTGGACGCCTGGGTATCCGTCGGTTTTACGGCTGACTGGCCGCCGCATGCGGTGACCGTCGCGACGCAAAGCATGATAATAAATCGTTGAAAGTTAAACATTCAATCACCTCCATAAGGTATCCGTACGTTCTGGATACAGGTCAGGGCGTTTCTGAAAATGCAGTCTCCGGGATGCCTCGTTGCCCGTGTGCATGTGAACTTGCAGGCGGCGCACCGGCGTATGCCCTTAGTTTGCAACTAGATTCTTGTGGGTATGTATGCTCATTAAAATACCAAAACCCAGGCACAGTGTCACCAGAGAGGTGCCGCCATAACTGATCAGGGGCAATGGTACTCCTACTACCGGTAAAATGCCGCTCACCATGCCCATGTTGACGAAGGCATAGGAAAAGAAATTCAGCGTGATGCTGCCGGCGAGCAGCCTGGAAAATGTGCTCTGTGCCTGCGAGGCTATCATCAGGCCGCGCATGATGATAATGCTGAACAGTGTCAGCAGCAGCATATTGCCCAGAAAGCCGAATTCTTCGCTGAACACCGCAAAAATGAAATCGGTCGTGCGCTCGGGCAGAAAATCCAGCTGCGTCTGCGTACCATTGAGCCAGCCCTTGCCGGTTGCCCCGCCGGAGCCGATCGCAATAATCGCCTGTATGGTGTGGTAGCCCGCTCCTAAGGGGTCTTGCGTAGGGTCGAACAGGATCTCGATCCGTTTTCTCTGGTAATCATGCAGCATGGACCAGAAAATAGGCATGAATCCAAGCAGTGACACCATGGCGCCCGCCAGGAATTTCCAGCTCAGTCCGGCCAGGAATAGCACATAAAACCCTGAGGATGCGATAAGCAGTGATGTACCAAGGTCAGGTTGTTTCATGATCAGGGCAACCGGTATTGCCAGCAAAAGACCGGCCACGATGAAATTGGTCGCACTTGGCTTGCCTTCGCGTGAGGCAAAGAACCATGCCAGCATCATCGGCATGGCAATCCTCATGAGCTCCGAGGGCTGGATCTGGGTAAAGCCGATATTCAGCCAGCGCCTTGCGCCATGGCTGATGGAGCCGAATAATGCAACGGCTATCAGCAGCAGCACGCCGAGTACATAAAGGATCAGGGCAACGCGTTCAAGTTTCTGCGGTGAAATGTTGGCAACCACCCACAGTACGCTTAATGCGACTCCCATATTCACGGCCTGTGCATATATGCGATCCAGGCTCTGCCCCGATGCGCTATACAGCACGAACAGGCTGGTCAGCAGCGCAAAAAACAGGCATGTCATCAGGAAGGCATCAATATGTTTAAACAAATGCTGGAATAGTTTGCTAATCATGCAGCTCTTCCTCTGGAGGCGCTGTTGTGGCGGCAGTATTGCCGGTTAATTGCTTATTATCTTTTGCCGCTTCGATAGCGGGGACTTTGCCTAGCAGGTAATAATCCATCACTTTCCTGGCAATCGGGCCGGCAGTGGAGCCGCCGTGCCTGCCGTTCTCGACAATCACCGCCAGTGCAATGGTCGGATCTTCGGCCGGGGCGTATGCGATGAACAGGGCATGGTCAAGGTGGCGTTCATTCATGCCGCTTTCATTATATTTTTCGTTCTGCTTGATGCCGATGACCTGTGCGGTACCGGTCTTTGCCGCGATCGAGTAGCCGGCATTGGCACCCACGCTGGCGGCGGTGCCGCCAGGCAGTGTTACGTCTATCATGCCGCGTTTAACGATTTCCACATTATCAGGATGCAGCACGACCCTGTCCTGGACGACCGGCGGCGTCATCTGTTTCTTGCCGGATTGCGCGCTTTCGATCTGGCTGACCATGCGTGGCTTCATCGCGACACCGTTGTTGGCCAGAATGGCCGTGGCCTGTGCCAATTGCAGCGGGGTGACCAGGGTGTAGCCTTGCCCGATGCCGACAATAACGGTTTCACCAGGGAACCAGGGCTGCTTGAAGCGCCGTTGCTTCCATTCGGGCGTGGGCAGCAATCCGCCGTTTTCGCTTTTGCCGCTGACGTTGTCGATGTCGATGCCTGATTTCCTGCCGAAGCCGAAATGGCGCACGAATGAAGTCAGGCTTTCGATGCCCATTTCCATGGCCAGGCCATAGAAGAAGGTATCGCAGGAGATGGTGATCGCTTTCTGGATGTCAACGGTGCCATGGCCGCTGGGTTTCCAGTCGCGGTAGCGGTGGCTTTTGCCGGGCAGCGTGAAAAAGCCCGGATCGTGGATCGAGTATGGCGGCGCGCGCTTGCCTGCCTCCAGCCCGGCCAGTGCAACAAAAGGCTTGAAAGTGGAGCCGGGCGGGTATACGCCGCGCAGGGGCCTGTTGATCAGCGGTTTGTCCAGTGACTCGTTCAGCGCTTTCCAGCTCTCGCTATCAATGCCGTCTACGAATAAATTGGGGTCAAATGTGGGTTGGCTGACGTAACTCAACACCTCGCCGGTCTTAGGGTTGATGGCCACCAGTGCGCCACGGTGGTTGCCGAATGCGGTTTCAGCGATTTCCTGCAGCTTGCTGTCAGCAGCCAGAATGATGTTGTCACCCGGAATCGGCGGTGTGCTTGAGAGTACACGCACGGCATGGCCATCGGCATCGATCTCGACCTGCTGGAAACCGGTGGTGCCATGCAACTGCTTTTCATAATACTGTTCCAGGCCGCTTTTGCCGATGTGGTCCGAGCCTTTGTAGTTGGAAAGGTCGCCGGATTCTTCCAGGTTCTTCAGGTCACGGTCATTGATGCGGCCAATATAACCGATCATGTGCGAGCCCAGTTTGCCGAGCGGATAATGCCTGAACAGCCTGGATTTGATCTCCACGCCCGGAAAGCGGTAATGATTCACCGCGAATTTAGCCGCCTCGATTTCATTCAGGTGCGTGCGTATCGGGATGCTCTCGAAGTTGTGGCTCTGTTCGCGGAATTTCTTGAAACGCTTGCGGTCAAGTGAGCTGACCTCGACCAGGCTGCTGATCTCGGCGATGGTTTCTTCCAGGTTCTTTACTTTGGCCGGAGTGATTTCCAGGGTGTAAGCAAAAAAGTTGTGGGCGAGGATGACGCCATTCTTATCCAGGATCAGGCCGCGGTTGGGAATGATGGGCACCAGTGAAATGCGGTTGTTTTCGGCAAGCGTCTGGTAATGGTTGTACTGCTTGATCTGCAGGTAGGAGAACCGGAAAGCCAGCAGCGCAAACAGGCAAAATACGACCAGCGCGGCAACGCCAAGCCGGAACCTGAAATAATGCTGCTCATGCAGGTAATTCTTTAATTCGGCACCCATGTTCTAATCAGCTGCCGTGAGAGTGCCTGCCGGTGTTCAGGCCGAAACTGACCGCGATCTGCCACAGCAGGACGCCGGTAACGCTAGGCAGGAAATATGTCCAACCCAGGAACTCGTGGCCTGCAAATGCCTTGAGTATGAGCAGGATCAGCTGCGATAGCGAAAGCAATGAAAAAACATAGACCAATTGCTGGGTGCTGCTGAATAGCACCAGGCGGCGCTGGTAAATGACAGCGAAGAATGTGGTGATGGTATAGGCCAGCGCGTATTGGCCGAAAATGCCGCCGGTTGCTAAATCGACCCATAAGCCCATGAACCAGGCGGTGCCGACGCTGCATTGGTTAGGCGCGCGCAGCAGCCAGAACAGAATCACCAGCAGCATGAAATCCGGGCGTAATGACAGCGCAATGCCGGACCATGGGAACAGTATGCAGATGAACGCTGCAAACAGGGATAGGTAAATTGACCAGAACTTATTGTTGCGCATGCGGACGGCTCCCAGCATTCGCTGAAGGGGTTGGTGCGGGTTCTGCTGCAATGGCAGGCTTAGTATTCTGGGCTGGTTTCGTGCTTGTGGCCGCTGGAGCAGTGATTGCCGGTGCAGTTACCGCCACAGGTGCTGCTGCAGATGGCCTGCTTTTTTTACTTGCGGGGGCGGCATTCGCGGGGAATCCTGTTGCGGACTCCTGCCTGACTTCAGGAATGCTCACCAGCAGTAGCTGCCTGTCATTTTCAATCCCTCCGGTAGGCATGCAGACAATATGTGCAAACGGAGAGTCCTGCGTGGTTTTCATTTCCACTACCGTTGCAACAGCCAGGCCGGCAGGATAAACGCCGTCGATGCCTGAAGTGACGAGCTTGTCGCCGCGCTTGATGTCAACGTTGGCAGGCAGGTAAGGCAAATCCAGTGTGTTATCGCGGCCATGGCCAAACGCAATCGCCCGCAAGCCGTTGCGTTCTATCTGTACCGGTATTGCCAGCGATTTATCGGTGATCAGCGTGATTTCACTGCTGGATGGATAGGTGCGGGTGACCTGGCCGATGACGCCTTTTGCGTCCACCGCTGCGGCACCGGTGATGACATGGTGATTCTTGCCGCGGTTGACGATGATTTTTTTAGTAAAGGAATCTCGGCCCACGTGGATGATTTCTGCCAGGATACTGGTTTCGGTCAGAGACTGCTTTGCCTCCAGCAAATCACGCAGATTGGTATTTTCCAGGTTCAGGATATTCAGGCGCTGCAATGCGATATCCTGCGTAAGCGCCTGTTCTTTCAGGCGAGCGTTCTCTGCAAGCAGGTAGTGATGCGTCGAGAAGTACTCGTCCGTGTTATGGTAAAGCTCGGAAGGTGCATTGGCGACGACTTGCAAAGGGTGCAGCAGCGTCATCAGTTTCTCGCGTACCTCGGCCAGGTATTGCAGGCGTGAATCGGTCGCCATCAGCGCCAGTGACATGGCCGTGAAGAATGTGAGCCGGGCGAGTGGGCTGGGGCCGCGCGCAAAAAAAGCCGGCGCTTGCTGCTGATCGAAGTTCTGATGAATGCCGCGCATCATTGTTGAGTTTATGGAGTCTCGTTTTTGCTGTTAGTGTATAAACTTTAGGCCGTATGCATACGGCCTAAAGTCTGACGGTCAAATAATCGAAAGCCGGTTCTGTACTGGCTGGTTTGACTATTCGTATGCGAACACGCTGCCTAATTTGTCCATTTCATCCAGGGCACGTCCGCAGCCGCGGGCAACGCAGGTGAGCGGGTCTTCAGCGACGATCACCGGCAGGCCGGTCTCTTCGATCAGCAGCCTGTCGAGGTCGCGCAGCAATGCGCCGCCGCCGGTAAGTACCATGCCCTTTTCGGCAATGTCGGCACCCAGTTCCGGCGGTGTCTGCTCCAGCGCTGATTTCACGGCACCAACGATTGCATTCAGCGGTTCGGTAAGTGCTTCCAGGATTTCATTGCTTGAAATCGTGAACTTGCGCGGCAGGCCTTCAGCCAGGTTGCGGCCGGTGACTTCCATTTCCAGTACGGTTGAGCCGGGGAATGCGGAGCCGATTTTTTTCTTGATCGCTTCAGCGGTCGGTTCTGAAATCTGCATGCCGTAATTGCGGCGGATGTAATCAATAATGGCCTGGTCAAATTTATCACCGCCTACACGTTCGGATTTTGCATAAACGATGCCGCCCAGGGAAATTACGCCAACCTCGGTGGTGCCGCCGCCGATATCCACCACCATTGAGCCGGTAGCCTCGGCAACCGGCATGCCGGCACCGATGGCGGCAGCCATGGGTTCTTCAATCAGGAATACCTGCTTGGCGCCTGCGCGTTCGGCTGATTCTTTGATTGCGCGGCGTTCAACCTGAGTTGAGCCAACCGGTACGCAGATGATGATGCGTGGGCTTGGGGCGAACCAGCGCGAATCATGTACACGGCGGATAAAGTATTTGAGCATTTGTTCGGTAATCGTGAAATCGGCAATCACGCCGTCTTTCATCGGGCGGATCGCCTGGATATTGGCCGGTGAACGGCCGAGCATGCCTTTGGCTTCGGCGCCCACTGCCAGCAGGATCTTTTTGCCGCTGGGGCCGCCTTCAAGACGAATTGCAACCACTGACGGTTCATCGAGAACAATGCCTTTGCCACGTGAGTAAATAAGGGTGTTTGCTGTACCTAAATCGATAGCAAGGTCATTTGAGAAATAACTTCTGATAGAACCGAACATTATGTTTTTCCTGATGTTAATACTGTGTGTGATAGCTGCTTGCAGGCTTAATCGGCTTGAGTGATTAAGGCGCCGCTTAAATCAGGGTATAATACCGCATATCCTGTTGAAAATTAAGATGCATTGGAAAAATTAAGGTGAATTTATACTTGGTTTTTCCATGCAGGTTTTTAACAAAATTTTTTAAATTGAATAATTTGGTTCTGAAATAATCGAATTGCTCTTAACTATCTTTCGGACGATCGAAGCATGGCACTCAGTATTGAAGATATAAAAAAAATAGCGCACCTCGCGCGCATTGAAGTCAGCGAAGGTGAAGCCGCCGCAACCCTTACAAAACTTACCGGCATTCTGGGCCTGATCGAGCAGATGCAGGCCGTGAATACTGAAGGCATCGTCCCGATGTCGCACTCTCAGGATGTCGTGCAGCGCCTGCGTGAGGACGTGGTGACCAAAACCAACCAGCGTGAGGCGTTCCAGGGGATTGCACCAGCGCTTGGTAACGGCTCAGCCGAACGTGCCGTTGACAGCGGTCTTTATCTTGTACCCAAAGTAATAGAGTAACAGCACATGATTAACAGTAGCTTAAAAACATTAGGCCAGATGCTGGCTAAAAAAGAAGTTTCCAGTGTAGAACTGACACAGGCGTTCCTGAATCGCATCGACACCTTTAATCCGGAAATCAACGCTTATATATCATTGGATCACCAGAAGACACTGGCGCAGGCGCAAGCGGCGGATGCGATGATCGCTGCCGGTAATGCAGGGCCGCTGACCGGTATTCCTATCGCACAGAAAGATATTTTCTGCGCCAGTGGCTGGAAGACCACCTGCGGCTCCAAGATGCTGGCGAATTTTGTCGCACCGTATGATGCGGATGTGATCTCCCGCTTTGATGCTGCCGGTGCCGTGAACCTGGGTAAAACCAATATGGATGAGTTCGCGATGGGTTCATCCAACGAGACCAGCTATTTCGGCGGCGTGAAAAACCCATGGGATTTCACGCGGGTGCCAGGCGGCAGCAGCGGCGGAAGTGCGGCGGCAGTGTCAGCACGTTTGTGTGCAGCGGCCAGCGGCACTGATACCGGTGGCTCGATCCGCCAGCCTGCATCTTTATGCGGCCTGACCGGGTTGAAGCCGACTTACGGCGTAGTATCCCGTTACGGCATGATTGCTTTCGCCTCCAGCCTTGACCAGGCTGGGCCTATGGCAAAATCCGCCGAAGACTGCGCACTCATGATGAATGTGATGGCGGGCTTCGATGAGCGAGATTCCACTAGCCTCAATCGCGAGAAAGAAGATTACACGCGCGACCTGAATAAGCCTTTGCAGGGTTTGCGTGTCGGCTTGCCGAAAGAATTCTTTGCGGAAGGCCTGGATGCCGGCGTAGATCAGGTCATTCAGGCTGCAATCGCGGAATATAAAAACCTCGGTGCGGAAATTGTTGAAATCTCCCTGCCCAACACCGGTTTGTCTATCCCGGTGTATTACGTACTGGCGCCGGCCGAAGCTTCAAGCAACCTGTCACGTTATGACGGCGTGCGCTACGGCCACCGCACCGCGGAATATACCGATTTGATGGATATGTATTGCAAGAGCCGTGCTGAAGGTTTCGGCGCCGAAGTCAAGCGCCGTATCCTGATCGGTACTTATGTGCTGAGTGCCGGTTACTATGACGCGTATTACCTGAAAGCGCAGCAGATCCGCCGCCTGATCGCGCAGGATTTTGAAGAAGCTTTCAAGCATTGCGATGTGATCATGGGGCCAGCTGCGCCGTCGACTGCATTTAAAGCCGGTGAAAAAGTGGATGACCCGGTCGCGATGTATCTGCAGGACATCTATACGATTTCTACCAACCTGGCAGGTTTGCCCGGCATGAGCATACCGGCGGGTTTCAGTGCCGGTAGCGATGGCAAGGCGTTGCCGGTAGGCTTGCAGATTATCGGTAATTATTTTGATGAAGCACGCATGCTGAATGTGGCGCACCAATATCAACAAGTAACAGATTGGCATGCTCGTATGCCAGAGGGTCTAGCATAATGGAATGGGAAGTTGTTATCGGGCTGGAAACTCACACCCAGCTGCAAACAAAAACAAAGATATTTTCAGGCGCGTCTACCGCGTTTGGTGCCGAGCCTAACACTCAGGCATGTGAAGTCAGCATCGCGCTGCCTGGCGTGTTGCCGGTGCTGAATAAAGAGGCCGTCAACTGTGCGATCAAATTCGGCCTGGCAGTCAATGCAGAGATTGCGCCGCGTTCAGTATTTGCGCGTAAAAACTATTTTTACCCGGATCTGCCCAAAGGTTACCAGATCAGCCAGTACGAACTGCCGGTGGTCGGCAAGGGCGCTGTCACGATTCAGGTGCCGGCGGCGGGCAAGAACCCGGCTTACGAAAAAGTGATCAACATTACGCGTGCCCACCTTGAGGAAGATGCGGGCAAGTCAGTCCATGGCGCAGTGGAGGGCATGAGCGGTATCGATCTCAACCGTGCCGGTACGCCATTGCTGGAGATCGTGACTGAGCCTGACATGCGGTCTGCGGCGGAAGCGGTGGCCTATGCCAAAAAGCTGCATGAACTCGTGCAATGGATCGGAATCTGTGACGGCAATATGCAGGAAGGCAGTTTCCGCTGTGACGTGAACGTATCGGTACGTCCGAAAGGGTCTGACAAGCTTGGTACGCGCCGCGAGATCAAAAACCTGAACTCGTTCAAATTCATGCAGCAGGCGATTGAGTTTGAGACACGCTGGCAGATCGAAACGCTGGAAGATGGCGGTACGATCCAGCAGGCCACGGTGCTGTTTAATCCGGATACCGGTGAAACACGTGCGATGCGCAGCAAAGAGGAAGCGAACGATTACCGTTATTTCCCTGACCCGGATCTGCTGCCGCTGGAAGTGACCGAGGCGGATAAAGCGCGTGTAAAGGCAGAAATGCCTGAATTGCCTGAGGCAATGAAAGCGCGTTTTGAATCGGAATACGGTCTGACCGGCTATGATGCAGCAACGCTCACCGCCAGCCGTGATGTGGCAGATTACTTTGTGGCCGCGGTCAAGGCCGGTGCGGATGCCAAACCGGCCGCAAACTGGGTGATGGGTGCGGTTTCTGCAAAACTGAATGCAGAAGAGAGATCTATTACCGAGTCACCGCTAAGCGCTGCGCAATTGGCGAGCCTGCTTAAACGCATTGCCGACAACACGATTTCAAATAATGCGGCAAAACAGGTGTTTGAAGCGATGTGGGCAGGTGAGGGTGAAGCGGATGCCATCATTGAGGCAAAAGGCCTCAAACAGGTGTCGGATACCGGGGCGATTGAAGCGATCATCGACGAAGTGCTGGCTGCCAATGCTGCAATGGTGGAGGAGTTCAAGGCCGGTAAAGAGAAAGCATTCAATGCGCTGGTGGGTCAGGCCATGAAAGCTTCCAAAGGCAAGGCCAACCCTGCGCAGGTCAATGAAATGCTGAAGAAAAAACTGGGGGCTTAACCTTAATCGCCTGTTTGCCGGTTTCCAGAAAAACCAAAAAGCCATGATTGCATACTTGCAATCATGGCTTTTTGCTTGATGGGCGCTTGAGGTTCGACAGGAGCTTTGGTTTACTGATTCGGTGGATTCTGGCTGCCGGTGGCGGTAGCGGTGTTTTGGCCCCTGAGCGCCAGGTAGCGCTTTTTATCGTCGTCAAAACGTTTTTGTATACTATCGATGGCCTGCTGGCGTTCGCTGATGCGCTGGTCGATTTTCGTCACCGCATCCTTGTGGGTTTTCAGCTCATCCCTGATGTTTGCTGGTACAGGTTTTTTAGCTTTGCTGTAATTGCTGGCGGCAAGGTCGGACTGCTCGAGCTTTTTCTGCGCGACCGCCCTGTCCTGCTGCAGGTTTTTGAGGGCAAGCAGTTCCGGTTCCAGGTTGCGGTCGCGTGTCAGGTCGATTTCATTGGCATTCGTGAATGTGCCAAGCAGCGCCCGGTCTTTTTTGTTCTGTTCCAGTTTGGCTGATTCCGCTGCTTGATCTACCTGTGGAGCATTCGGTTTATTATGCTGAACGGTGATACCCTGCTTGTTCATCAAAGAGTTGTCACGATCGGCATATTGGGGCGGGATTGAATCGCCGTAATGCGTGATGCCTTTTTCGTCTTTCCATTTGACAATACGGCCGCTACCTTCGGCCTGTGCATGCGGCATGAAGCATGTTGCTGAAACCAACGAGGCAATAATGGTCAGTCGCACTGACGCAAAATAATCCGGTTTTCCGGATGTTGACCTTTGTAATTGCAGCATCATGAATCTAAGCACCTCTATTTCATACACATTCGCGCATGGCAGCTGTGCATGTAAGTTTAACTGACGCCATATTTCTGGCGATATGCCTCGACTGCATGCAAGTTTTGCACCAGATCCTGATGTGCTTTCAGATAGCTCAGTAAATCATCCAGATTGGTAATCGCGCAGACTGGAATCTGGTTGGTTTTCACCACTTCCTGCACCGCAGACAGCTCGCCCAGGCCTTTTTCCTGCCTGTCGATCGCAATGGCCACGCCGCAAGCCCTGGCGCCATTGGCGTTGATAAGCTCAACGGATTCGCGCACCGAAGTGCCTGCCGAAATTACGTCATCAATGATGAGAACTCTACCTTGCAGTGGGCTGCCTATGATCGTGCCGCCTTCGCCATGGTCTTTAGCCTCTTTGCGGTTGTAGGCGTAAGGGATGTTGCGACCATTTTTGGCATACGCAATGGCAATACTTGCCGCTAATGTGATGCCTTTATAGGCAGGCCCGAATAGCATGTCAAACTCAATGCCGGAATTCTGGATCGCTTCGGCATAGAATTCACCTAATTTCATTAAACTCTCGCCGTCATTGAATAAGCCGGCGTTGAAGAAATACGGGCTTAAGCGCCCGGCTTTGGTTTTGAATTCGCCGAAACGCAAAACCTCTTTTTTGATCGCAAATGCGATAAACTCTTGTCTGAATTGGTCTGTTTTCTGGGTCATTTTATCTATCTACTGTTATCAGGAATGAAGTTTTGAAGATTATATCGTTAAATTTAAATGGCATCCGCTCCGCAACTAATAAAGGTCTGTACGCATGGCTGAAAAAACAGGATGCTGACGTTATCTGCATGCAGGAAATCAAGGCGCAGGTATCTGACATGACAACCGAGATGCTGAATCCTGAAGGGTATTATGGCTATTTTCATTATGCGGAGAAAAAAGGTTATAGCGGCGTCGGCATTTATTCAAAAAAACAGCCGGATGCCGTGATTGAGGGGCTGGGAAACACAGGCCTGGTACAGGGGCATGGCATGCAGGATATAGACAGCGAAGGCCGCTACATAGAAGCAAAATTCGGTAATTTAAGTGTAGTTTCGCTGTATTTGCCGTCTGGTTCCAGTGGTGAGGAGCGGCAGGCATTCAAGTTCAGCGTCATGGAGCGCTTTATGCCGCAGTTGCAGGCGCTAAAAGCAAGCGGCCGCGATGTAGTGATCTGCGGTGACTGGAATATCGCACACAAAGAGGCTGACTTAAAGAACTGGAAGGGCAATAAAAAGAACTCCGGGTTTCTGCCGGAAGAGCGTGCATGGCTCACGGCATTGTTTGATGAGGTGGGCTGGGTCGATGTATACCGCAGGCTGCACCCGGATACCACGGATGCATGTTACACCTGGTGGAGCAATCGCGGCCAGGCCTGGGCAAAGAACGTAGGCTGGCGTATCGATTACCAGATCGCGACGCCGGAGTTTGCAGCAAAGGCAGTGGCCACCAGTGTGTATAAAGATGAGCGATTCAGTGACCATGCGCCGCTGATTATCGAGTATGCAGGTTAAGAGGGATTGTCGGAGGGTTTTTCTGCGCAAGGCTGTGCGTGCTTAGCGGCAGAAAGGTAGCTGCAGGCTTTGCAGCACTTCTCCGCTGCGGGCGTTCTGCACAAAAACTGCAGCCCCGGCATCGCGTTTAATCCATTCGGCACCTAGGGTGACGTTTTCCGAGAACTCGTTGCCCTTACGCATGCGGTATGGCCCAAAGAGTTTCTGCACCACATAGTCATGGTGTAGCTCTCGGCCGTTATTTTCGCCGGCATTTATTTTGCTGGTTAATTTGTTTTCATAAACTGCAATCATCATTTCACTGTCCACGCCATCGTCTGCACTTAATATCTGTGCATTTGCAGATAGCGACAGGCCGTTGGCCTGGCTTGCGATATGCAGTGTGAGGTTTGCGCGCGGTGCCGATTCCAGCTGTGCTTTGATGCGGTTATCAAGCTGGGTATTATTCCATTGCCTGAGATCGCGCCCGTTTATTACAAACTGTGGCGTGTAAACAAATCCGGAATGATTGAAAGCGGCAGTTCTGTGCTGCCGTGCCGTATATTCCGCTTTCGAGAAGCGATCTTTCCAGCCTATGTAGTTCCAGTAGTCCACATGAAACGCGAGTGCAGTCAGTTTGTCTGGCCCGTAAGGCAATTCACTCAGCCATTTGTCTGCCGGCGGGCAGCTGCTGCAACCTTCAGAGGTGTAGAGTTCGAGCAAAGGCACGGTGGTCATGCCGCTTCTGGCACTGCATTCATAGGCTGAAGCAGTGTGTGGAAGCACGCTGGATAAAGTAATTGCGAGCAGGAGCCTGTAACGGAATGCCATGATATATCTCCTTGAACATAGAGATATGTCGTTGCCGGCAGTAAAACCTTACAGAGTGCTGCTTGTCTGGCTTGCTGCGGTCTCGTTCCAGGGGGCGATCTTGATCAGCAATGCCATGCCCGGTATTGCCAGTAAAAAACACAGCATGAAGAACTGGAACCAGCCCAGGTGCTCTACCATGTAACCGGTGGCGGCGTTGGCAAACGTACGCGGCACGGCAGCGAGGCTCGTGAACAGCGCAAACTGCGTGGCGGTATATAGCGGGTGCGTGGTGTGTGCAATGTAAGCGACGAAGGCTGCGGTGCCGAGGCCGACGCCAAAAGCCTCGACGCCGATCACCAGGCCCAGCAGCGGTATGTTGTGTGATGCGGTAGCCAGCCATGCAAAGCCGAGGATAGCAACCATTTGCACTGCGCCAAATATCCACAGCGAGCGGTTGATGCCGAGCTTGATCATCCATGCGCCCCCCAGCAGACCGCCGACCACGCTGGGCCAGAGTCCGGCGTTCTTGGCAATGAGGCCGATCTCTGTTTTACTGTAGCCCATATCAAGGTAGAACGGTGTTGCCAGTGCAGTCGCCATGCTGTCGCCCAGCTTGTAGAGGAAAATGAATGCCAGGATGGTCAGTGCGGATTGCATGCCATTGCGGCCGATAAATTCTTTGAACGGCTCTACTACAGCGGCGCGCAGGGTCTTGGGGGCGCCATTCCTGAGTAGTGGTTCCGTCACCAGCAAGGTCATGATCAGCCCCGGCAGCATGAACAGTGCTGTGATGGTGAAAACGCTGCTCCAGGCCATGTGGTCAGCCAGGATGAGCGAGAGCGAGCCCGGAACCAGGCCGGCAATTTTATAGGCGTTCACATGTACGGCATTGCCGAGCCCCAGCTCCGCATCGATCAGCAGTTCACGGCGGTAGGCATCCAGCACAATATCCTGGCACGCGCTGAAAAATGCGACGACTGTCGCCAGGTAGGCAATTGCCCAGATATCCAGTTTCGGGTTAAAGGCGCCGAAAGTCGGGATTGATAGCAGCAGCAGTATCTGCGCGATCAGCAGCCAGCCGCGCCGCCTGCCCAGCGGTGGCGTGTAGCGGTCAAATAATGGCGCCCACAGGAATTTCCAGGTGAACGGCAGGTTGATCAGCGCAAACAGGCCGATGGATTTGAGATCCACGCCTTCGGAACGCAGCCATGCCGGCAGCAGGCTGATCAGGATGTACAGCGGTAAACCGGAACTGAAGCCGGTAAAAACGCAGATGAGCATTTTTCTGCTCATGAGCGATTGCCGTATGCCAGGTTGTGAAGTGGGCGGCAAGGCGGCTACTTGGCTTTTAATCTATACATGGCCAGGCAGCCAAGCAGGTTGGGTATGAAGTTTATTTCTTTGCCATCGGTAATGACTTTGCGTTCCAGGATGTCGATATTGTGGTTCTTGCAGAATGTATCGAAGTCATGGATGGTGCAAAGGTGCACGTTAGGCGTATCAAACCACTGGTAAGGCAGGGTTTTTGATACCGGCATCTGGCCGAGGGTGATCTGTATGCGGTTGCGCCAGTAACCGAAGTTAGGAAAGGTGACGATGACTTCCTGTCCCACGCGCAGCATGTCCAGCACGATGGCTTCGGTATGATGCATCGCCTGCAGCGTTTGCGACAGGATAACGGTATTGAATGACTGGTCTTCAAACCCGGATAACCCGTCTTCGAGGTCCATCTGAATCACATTGGAACCGTTCCGGATGCATGCCAGCACATTGGCATCGTCTTTTTCGACACCGTAGCCCTTGATTTCGAGTGAGCCGCGCAGGTATTGCAGCAGTTCGCCGTCGCCGCAGCCTAAATCCAGCACTTTTGAGCCGAATTTAACCCAGTTTGCAATTATTGCAAAGTCTTGCCTGAAGTTTGTGATATTTACATTATTCTGCATGGTCGCTGCCAATCTGGATATTGCTTAAATAACTGCGCAAAATGGCATGGTAATGCTTATCCGGCATCAGGAATGCATCATGTCCGTGTGCTGCGGTCACCTCGGCATAGCTGACGGTGCTTTCATTATCCAGCAGCGCTTTGACGATTTCACGGGAGCGTGCCGGTGAAAAGCGCCAGTCGCTGGTGAAAGACAGCACCAGGAATTGCGCTTTGGCTTTGGCCAGGGCCTTGCTCAAATCACCGTTAAAGGCCAGTGCAGGGTCGTAATAGTCCAGGGCGCGTGTCATGCGCAAATAAGTGTTTGCGTCAAAAGTGCCCGCAAACTTGTCACCCTGGTAGCGCAGGTAAGATTCCATTTCGAACTCGACATCAAAGCTGTATTTGATCGTGTCTTTAACTTTGCGGCCAAACTTTTCACCCATGACATCGTCACTCAGGTAGGTGATATGGCCCAGCATACGCGCAATGCGCAGGCCGCGCCGCGGGACAACGCCGTGTTCGTAATAATCGCCGCCGTGAAATTCTGGGTCGGTAATGATGGCCTGGCGCGCCACTTCGTTGAACGCCATGTTCTGGGCAGTCAGGTTGGGTGCCGATGCGATGATCAGTGCGTGGCGAACGCGGTCGGCATAAGCGATGGTCCACTGCAGGGCCTGCATGCCGCCTAAGCTGCCGCCGATGACGGCTGCCAGCTGGGTGATGCCCAGCCGGTCAAGCAGGCGGGCTTGTGAAGTGACCCAGTCTTCTACCGTCAGGATAGGGAAGGTGGAGCCCCATTGCCTGCCGTTTGCAGGGTTGATGCTGGCTGGCCCTGATGAGCCATGGCAGCCGCCGAGGTTGTTGAGGCCAATCACAAAGAACTTGTCGGTATCCAGAGGTTTTCCGGGGCCAATCAGGTTGTCCCACCAGCCGGGGTATTTGTCGTTTTCGCTATGCTTTCCGGCAACATGATGATTGCCGGAAAGCGCATGACAGATCAGCACCGCATTGGATTTGTCTGCATTGAGCGTGCCATAGGTTTCATAAACCAGGTCATATTGTGGCAATACCTGACCGCTTTTAAGGGTAAGCGGTTCGCTAAAATGTGCAGTTTGTGGGGCAACAATGCCGACAGAGTTATTTTCAGACATGTAGTGATTATACTATGGCTAATTAAAACAGGTTTATAGAAAAAAGCGATTTGGAAGGAGGTTTTTGTTACCCATGCTGATACAAAATATACAGGGATTTATGCAGTATTTTCCGCAGATTGCCAGTGGCGTCTATGTGCATCCCGCCGCAACGGTCATCGGTGATGTCGTGATCGGCGAGAATAGCTCGGTATGGCCCGGTGCGGTGATCCGCGGCGACGTGAACCATATCCGCATCGGCAGCAATACCAATGTGCAGGATCTAAGCATGCTGCATGTCAGCCATAGATCCAGTGCGGATCCCGCAGGTGCAGCGCTGACGATAGGCGACAACGTGACCATAGGCCATGCGGTCATATTGCATGGCTGCACGATAGGGGATGAAAGCCTGATTGGCATGGGCAGTATTGTCATGGATAAAGCCGTGGTGCAGAAACATGTGCTGCTGGCGGCAGGCAGCCTGGTGCCGGAAGGCAAGGTGCTCGAAAGCGGTTATCTGTATGTGGGCCGTCCGGCCAAAAAGATACGGGCGTTAACCGCAGGTGAAATCGCCCATTTCATGTACTCTGCCGACAATTACGTGCGCCTGAAGAATCAATACCAGGCAGGATAAGGCCGTCTGCTGATTTAATCCCAATGCGTGCTGACAATGAGCGGGTTTTTGCCTATGGTGACGCGGTCATTGCCGCCGAAGTCTCTGACGGTTTCGATATTGACCAGCCCTGTTTGCGCCATGAGTTCTCTAACGGTTTCGGCCTGATTGTAACCGTGTTCGAACATTAACCAGCCCTGCGGTTTGAGGTGAATTAAACAGCCATCAATGATCCGTCGTATATCATCGAGACCATCGGCACCGGAGGCCAGCGCCGATAACGGTTCAAAGCGCAGGTCGCCCTGCTGCAGATGCGCGTCTGTTTCCTCGATGTAAGGTGGGTTGCTGACGATGACATCAAACCGTGCGTTGCCGAGATCATTGAACCAGTCGCTTAATGTAAAGTGAACGTTGGCAAGGTGAAGTTGCCGGCTATTGCTGATGGCAACATCCAAAGCAGGCCTGGATGCATCAACGCCGGTGACTTGCGCCTGCGGCCGTTGCTGTGCGATCGCGAGCGCGATAGCGCCGGTGCCGGTACCCAGATCAAGGATTTGCGTGTGCTGGCCGGCCAGTATTTTTGCCAGCGCGGTGTCTACCAGTATTTCCGTATCCGGCCTAGGAATAAGCGTGGCGGGCGTGACGGTCAGGTTCAGGCCATAAAATTCGCGGCTGCCCAGAATGTAGGCAATGGGTTCGCCATTGACGCGACGATTGACCAGCGCCTCAAACCTGGCCTGCATGCCGTCTTCCAGGCTGTCATTCTCGTGGGCAATCAGCCATGCGCGGCCAGCGTTCAGCAGGTGCTGCAGCAACAGCTGTGATTCGAACCTGGCGTCAACTGTTTCAAGCCGGGGTGAGCTGTTTAGCTGTGCCTGGGCTTGCAGCAAGGCTGAGCGGATGGAATGCATGCTGCGTAGCCGCTGGACTGCGCCGACGGGATTAGCTGTCTTCGCCCAGGCTAGCCAGCAGGTCAGCCTGATGCTCAGTCGAAAGCGCGCCGATCAGCTCATCCATATCGCCTTCGGTAATCGCGTCGATTTTATAGAGCGTCAGGTTGATGCGATGGTCGGTAATGCGGCCTTGCGGGTAGTTGTAGGTTCTGATGCGCTCGCTGCGGTCGCCGCTGCCGATCAGGCTCTTGCGCTCACTGGCGATTTTGCTTTGCTGCTCATCTACCTGTTTGGCTTTGATGCGCGCCGCCAGAACTGCCATTGCCTGCGCTTTGTTGGCATGCTGGCTGCGGCCTTCCTGGCATTCGACCACGATGCCGGTAGGTGCGTGGGTGATGCGCACGGCGGAGTCGGTCTTGTTGATGTGCTGGCCACCGGCACCACTGGCGCGGTAAGTGTCGATACGGATATCCGCCGGGTTGATGACGACATCGGATACTTCATCGGCTTCGGGTAATATGGCTACCGTGCAGGCGCTGGTGTGGATGCGACCCTGGGTTTCTGTATCCGGCACGCGCTGTACGCGGTGACCGCCGGATTCGAATTTCAATTTGGAGTATGCGCCGTAACCTTCAATCTTGGCGATGATTTCCTTGTAGCCGCCGACTTCTGATTCATTGGCGGACATGACTTCCACTTTCCAGCCCTGGCGTTCCGCGTAGCGTGAATACATGCGGAACAGGTCGCCCGCAAACAGGCTGGATTCATCGCCGCCGGTACCGGCGCGGATTTCCAGGAAGATGTTCTTCTCATCATTCGGATCTTTCGGCAGCAGCAGTTTCTGCAGTTCGGCCTCAACCGTTTCAAGCCTGGCTTTGCCGTTATCGATTTCTTCCTGCGCGAACTCTTTCATATCGGGGTCGCTGAGCATTTTCTGCGCTTCTTCGATGTCGGCTTCGGTTTGCACGAAGGCGTGGTATTGCTCAACGATAGGCGTGATTTCTGCATGCTCACGCGTCAGTTTCCGGTAGTTTTCCATGTTGGACGTGGCGTCTTCGCTGCTTAACAGGCGGTTCACTTCGTCCAGGCGCTCGCTTAAATTAGCGAGCTTGGTAATCATGCTTGGTTTCATAGGGTGCTTCTTTAACTTTTAATTTGGTAAAGTTGTTTCAGGGTGTCTTCGAGTTTTGCGTGTTCATCGCCATGTGACTGGTTGAGTGCGTGGCTGGGTGCATGCAGGAATTTGTTGGAAAGTGCGATGCTTAATGCTTCCAGCACTTTTTCCGGGCTTTCGCCTTTTTGCAGCTGTTTGAGTGCTTTTTCGGTTTCTGCCTTGCGCATGGCATCGACCTGGTCGCGCAGTGCTTTGATGGTCGGCACGGCATCACGTTTCTTGAACCACTGCATGAAGTTTTCAACGCGGTTGGCAACGATCGTTTCTGCCTCTATTGCCGCAATCTGGCGGTTTTCGATACCGTCCGACACGACCTGTGACAGGTCATCCACCGTATATAAAAATACATCATCCAGTTCGGCAACCTCATGTTCGATGTCACGGGGTACGGCAAGGTCCACCATGAAGATCGGGCGGTGGCGGCGCGCCTTGATCGCGGTTTCCACCATGCCCAGGCCGATGATCGGCAGCTGGCTGGCGGTCGAGGTAACCACGATATCAAAGTCGGCGAAGTGCGCAGGCAGGTCATTGAGCAGCATTGCCTGGGATTGAATGCCTTGGGACGAGATTTTCTGTGCCAGGTTGGAGCCGCGCTCGATCGTACGGTTGGCAATGGTCATGCTTTTTGGCTTCTGCGCGGCAAAATGGTCGGCGCATAGTTCTATCATCTCGCCGGCGCCGATGAACAGCACTTTCTGTTCGCCGATATTGCCGAAAATACGCTGCGCCAGCTTGACTGCCGCAGCAGCCATTGAGATTGAGTTAGCGCCGATATCGGTATTGGTGCGTACTTCTTTTGCCACTTCGAATGTGCGCTGGAACAGCTTGTGCAGCAATGTGCCCAGTGTGCCGGCATCCTGCGCGATTTTGACTGATTGCTTGAACTGGCCGAGGATCTGCGGCTCGCCCAGCACCATGCTGTCAAGGCCGGAAGCTACGCGGAATGCATGCTTGACGGCTTCATCATCAGGAAAGGTGTAAATGTAGGGGGCGATCGCGTCTTTCTCAAGGTGATGGTATTGCGACAGCCAGTCAAGCGCCTTCTGGGGGTCGTCAGTGCTGCAGTAAAGCTCGGTGCGATTGCAGGTAGACAGGATCGCAGCCTCGGATGCGCCGTTTTGTGTCAGCTCATGCAAAGCGCTGCCAAGAAGTTCGCTATCAAAAGCGACATGCTCTCGGATCTGGATGGGGGCGGTCGTGTGGTTGACGCCTATGACGTATAACTGCATGAAAGTTTATCAGCTCATTACGGGTGTTTTGATATTCCGCTATTTTACCGCGATTGCCAACTATTTGCCTGTGTGTTGATCTGTTTAAGATAATGCGTCGATGGATTTTTCATGCGTAATTTTGAGGGATTGGCTTATGTTAAGCAAGAAGCTTCATCTTATTACTGAAAAATAAGGTTAAAATAACACTTTAAATTTGTTAAAAATATTTTAATTTGATGGACATCGCCATGGATAAAACTTTTAGAATTGCCCCTAGTATTCTTTCTGCAAACTTTGCCAAACTTGGTCAAGAGATTGAAGATGTGATTACCTCCGGCACAGACATTGTGCACTTTGACGTAATGGATAACCACTACGTGCCGAACCTGACGATTGGCCCATTGGTCTGTGACGCAATCCGTGAAACATCAAAAAAAGTAGGCGCGCTGATCGACGTGCACCTGATGGTCAAGCCGGTAGACCGCATCATCCCTGACTTTGCCAAAGCGGGTGCCAACATCATTACATTCCACCCGGAAGCTTCCGAACATATCGACCGCAGCCTGAGCCTGGTGCGTGATTCAGGCTGTAAATCCGGCCTGGTATTCAACCCGGCAACACCGTTGAATTACCTGGACCATGTGATGGATAAAGTGGACATGATTCTGCTGATGTCAGTGAACCCTGGTTTCGGCGGCCAGAAATTCATCCCGGAAACACTGGAAAAATTGAAACTGGCCCGCGCCCGCATCGATGCTTATTACGAGAAAACCGGCCGCCAGATCTGGCTGGAAGTGGATGGCGGCGTGAATGCGCAGAATATCGCTGAAATTGCCCGTGCCGGTGCCGATACCTTTGTAGCAGGCTCTGCGATTTTTGGTGCAGGCCGTGATACGGACCCTAACCGCTATAACACGGTAGTGAGCGAGATCCGCGCGTCACTTGCAACCGTTAAATAACAAAACCTCTGTCAAGGCGCCAATCAATGGCGCCTTGCTGCATCTATCGTTCTAAAAATTCGGTTTTAGAAAATTTAAGTGTTAAAAAAATAAAGAGCCATGGCTTTTCATGTCAAAGCCGTCATGTTTGACCTTGACGGTACACTGGTACACACAGCGCCTGAAATCGCAGCTTCCATCAACAAAATGCTGGTCGAGCTGGATTTTCCTGCCCTCCCGCACGCCCTGATAGAACACTATATCGGCGAAGGTGCGCAGACGCTGGTCAGGCGCTGCATCACGGCCAACACCCGGAGTGAGCCTGATGCCGCATTGCTGGAGCGTGCGCAGGCTTTGTTTTTTGCGCATTATGCTGATAATGTCACGCTGAGCAGGTCCTATGACGGGGTGATCGAGGCGCTTGCGGTTTTGCAGGATAAAGGCCTGAAGCTGGCGTGCGTCACCAATAAGCCCGAGCGGTTCACGCTGCCGTTGCTGGATAAAAGCGGGCTGCTGGATTTCTTCGAAATCGTGGTTTCCGGAGATACTTTAGTTAAAAAGAAGCCAGACCCTATACAACTGCGTTACATTTGTGCAAAATTCAATGTGCTGGAAGCGGAATCGATGTTGGTTGGCGATTCGCTGACCGATGTAGCGGCCGCGCATGCGGCAGGGTGCTACATCGTGACTGTTTCGTATGGGTATAATCAGGGCAAGCCCATAGATCATAGTCTGGTAGATGATACGATCGCCAGCCTGGCTGATCTGGCAGGCCTGTTAACTTAAAAAAACTTATAAAACATAACTTCAAATATGAAAGCATCAGATCATAATTTTCGGGCGCATTTTTCCAGCGAGGTTTTTCGTTGGCGTGGCTCTTGGCGAATCTAGTTGAAAAGGTGCGCCATGCGCGCATCCATTACGCCGGCAGCTTAACCGCAGGCCGATTAAAAAAATTATGATGAGAAAGTTGTAGGAAGTTTATGTTCAATACAATCAACCAGGCAGAGTTCAATAGCCTTGCTGCGCAGGGTTATAACCGCATTCCGCTCGTGCTGGAAACATTTGCAGACCTGGATACCCCGTTATCTTTATACCTGAAGCTGGCAAACCAGCCCTTCTCCTATTTGCTTGAATCCGTACAGGGCGGTGAGCGCTTTGGCCGCTACTCGATTATCGGCTTGCCGGCAGAAACGCGCATTGTGGCAAACGGCAGGAATGTGCAGGTCATTAAAGGCGGTGCAGTCATCGAAACTGCCGAAGATGTGAATCCGCTGGATTTCGTAAAGGCTTACCAGTCGCGTTTTAAAACGCCGCCTTATGAAGGTTTGCCGCGGTTTACGGGTGGCTTGGCCGGTTATTTCGGTTATGAAACCGTGCGCTATATTGAAAAACGCCTGGCCAATACAAGCAAGCCTGATGCGATCCAAACCCCGGATGTCCTGCTGATGGTGTCAGAACAGCTTGCCGTGGTCGATAACCTGAGCGGCAAACTTTATTTCATTGTGTATGCCGATGCCGGTGAGGCCAATGCCTACGAAAAAGCACACGCTACGCTTGATGCCTTGCTGAAAATGCTTAAAAAAGCAGTGACGATCCCGGATACGCTGCCTACTGATAAAACGGAAGCCGTTTCCGAGTTCGGTGAAGATAACTTTAAAGCCGCGGTCAAGCGTGCGCAGCAGTATATCCTGGATGGCGATATCATGCAGGTGGTGCTGTCACAGCGCATGTCACAGCCATTCTCTGCCTCTCCTTTATCGCTGTATCGCGTGCTGCGCAGCCTGAACCCGTCACCCTATATGTTCTACTATGATATGGGCGACCATCACGTGGTAGGCGCTTCGCCGGAGATTCTGGTGCGTCTTGAAAATGGCACCGTGACGGCACGCCCGATTGCAGGTACGCGTCCGCGCGGCAAAACACGTGAGCAGGATATCGCACTGGCAGAAGAGTTGCTGGCTGATCCTAAAGAACGTGCAGAACACGTGCAGCTCATGGATCTGGGGCGCAATGACGTGGGGCGCGTTGCGGTAACCGGTTCGGTAAAAGTGACTGATAACATGATGATCGAGCGTTATTCGCATGTGATGCATATCGTGAGTAACGTCGAAGGCAAACTTAAACCGGGGATGGACGCGATCGATGTGCTGAAAGCAACCTTCCCGGCCGGTACGGTAAGCGGTGCGCCTAAAGTGCGGGCGATGGAAATCATCGATGAACTTGAGCCAAGCAAACGCGGCATTTATGCAGGCGCTGTCGGCTACCTGGGGTTTAATGGCGATATGGATGTGGCGATCGCGATCAGGACCGGTGTGATCAAGAACAATATGCTGCACGTACAGGCAGGGGCTGGCATCGTGGCCGATTCTGTTCCACAGAGTGAATGGATCGAAACCCAGAATAAAGCGCGTGCGGTGTTGCGTGCCGCTGAGTTAGTGCAGGCAGGACTGGACGTCAATACAAAGTGATGTGATGCAGAACCGCCCTACGCCAGATCAACTTTTAACGCTGAAATCACTGGCGTTCAGGTTTACTGTGGTTGCGCTGGCGTATTACCTGACGGCCAGGCTGGGTTTGATGGGGCCTTATAAAGAATCCATCGTTACCTTGCTCTGGTTGCCTACCGGAATTGCTGTAGGCGCCATTATCCGTTGGGGCTATGTCAGCCTGCCGGCTGTTTTTGTGGCGGCTACTTTTGTAGAGTTCTATTTGGGTTTACCCGCCGCTGTTTCGCTGAGCATGGCTGCTGGCAATACCCTGGCACCGCTAGTGACAGCCTATCTTCTTCGGAAAGCGCACTTCAATCACAGCCTCGCCAAGCAGCGCGATATCCTGCTGATGATCCTGTTCTCGCTGCTGGGCATGCTGGTCTCCTCAATCGGCGGCGTGCTGAGCCTCTATCTCGGCGGCCAGATTACGACTGATGCTATATCGAGGATATGGTTTATCTGGTGGATGGGTGACAGTGTGGGCGTATTGCTGGCATTGCCATTGATACTGCATATCAGCAAAAAAAGCTTTATCGCCAATGTTCCCCAGAGTTTCCGGCTGTTTGCCTGGCTGCTGTTTTTCGCCGCCTGTGAGTTTGCGATTGTTAACCTGGTGAATGACCTTAATAAACAGTTCCTGCTGACGGCATTCCTGATTTTGCCGGTGCTGATCTGGGCTTCCATGGCGTTTGGTGTGGTGGGCGGTTCCATCGTCGTGATCAGCCTGTGTACGATCGCCGTATGGTTCACCTCACAGGGTTACGGTACATTTTACAGCGTGGATGTTGGCGAAGGCCTGTTTTCGCTGTGGACTTTCATGGTCACACTGGTCATGACCATGCTGCTGATTTCAACCCTGCAATCCGGCAGGAATGCTGCGGAAAAGGTTTCGCGTGAAAATGAAAGGAAGCTGCGTTCAGTGATAGACGGTGCGCTGGACGCCATTTTAACGATTGATAATTCCGGCAGGCTGGTGGAATTCAACCCGGCTGCAGAGCGCATGTTCGGCTATCAGAAACAGCATGCGCTCGGCAAAACGCTGTCTGAAGTCATTATCCCGCCCCGGTTGAGAAAATCGCACGAAGAAGGATACAAGCGATTTGTCCAGACCAATGAGAAGCATCTCTTTAACCAGCGTGTCGAGCTCCAGGCAATGCGCTCGGACGGTACCGAGTTTCCTGTTGAGTTGACTTTGACCGCTTTGAACGAAGACGGCCTGTCTCTGGTGACCGGGTTTATCCGTGATATTTCGGAGCAAAAGAAAGCACGGCAGGAAATCGAGAATTTTGCTTACTATGACGTGCTGACCGGATTGCCCAATCGCCGTTTGCTGGTAGATCGTTTTCAGCATGCGATTCTGCTAAGCCAGCGCGCCAACACTTATAGCGCGCTGATGTTTATCGACCTGGATAATTTCAAGACGCTGAACGATACCAAAGGCCATGATATAGGTGACCAGCTGCTGATGGAAGTGGCGAAAAGGATCCAGATCACACTGCGGGCCGGTGATACGGTTGCCAGGCTTAGCGGCGATGAGTTTATCGTGATCCTGGAGGGTCTGAGCAGTAACCTCAGCCATGCCTACCAGCAGGCAAGCGATGTGGCGCAGAAGCTGCTGGAAAGGCTCAATGCCAGCTACCACTTGGGGTTGTTTGAATTCAATACCAGCGCCAGCCTGGGTGTGACATTGTTCAAAGATGAGCAGCTTAGTGGTTTTGAGGCGCACCTGCGCCACGCAGATGCTGCCATGTATCAGGCCAAAGCTGCGGGCCGCAATACTTACCGTTTTTATGATGAACTGATGCAGGAGGGGCTGGATAAGCGTTTTGCCCTTGAATCCGCATTGTCTTCAGCGATTAAAAGCAATGAGCTGTACCTTAATTACCAGAGCATCGTTGACGCAGAGCAGAATGTCATCGGTGCGGAAGTGCTGCTGCGGTGGGGGCATCATCGCTTTGGGGAGATCCATCCGGCAGAATTCATACCAATCGCCGAGAAGAATAATGAAATCATTAAAATCGGCCACTGGGTGCTGCAGCAGGCCTGTGAACAGATCAAGGCATGGGAGCCCCATCCTGTACTCGGCAAGATCAGGCTGTCCGTTAATATCAGTGCAAAGCAGTTCCTGTATATCAATTTTGTAAAAGAACTGCGTGAGATCATTACGGTGGCCGACATCGACCCTGACCTGCTTAAGCTGGAGCTCACGGAAACGGCTGTGATTGATAACATTGATGATGTGATCAGCAAGATGAAAGTGCTTAAAAAAATGGGTATCAGGGTGTCGCTGGATGATTTCGGCATCGGGCACTCGTCATTGGTGTACCTGAAAAAACTGCCGGTTACCCAGATCAAGATCGACCAGTCATTCGTGCACGATGTGCTCACCGATACCAATGATGCCGCGATCATCAAGATGGTACTTGCGGTGGGCAAGACTATTCATTGCGATATCGTCGCCGAAGGGGTTGAACAGCTGGAACAGTTTGAATTGCTGAAAAAATTCGGATGCCACTATTTCCAGGGTTATTATTTCAGCAAGCCGCTGTCGGCCTCTAATTTTGAGTATCTGGTCACGCATGGCAGATAGCCGCCGCTGGGCATGCGCCAATAGTTAGCTGTCCATTGCCGTCTTAGCGACCGCTGAACCAATCCCCTGATTTCCCACCGTGTTTCTCGATGAGTCTGATGTCGCTGATCATCATGCCGCGGTCGGCCGCCTTGCACATGTCGTAAATTGTAAGCAGCCCTGCGCTCACGGCAGTCAGTGCCTCCATTTCTACGCCGGTTTTACCGTAGGTTTCCGTGGTGACCGTGCATAGTATGCTTGATGCGGCTTCGTTAACATCAAAGCTCACCGTGACGTGGGTGAGCGCGATCGGATGGCATAGCGGAATCAGGTCGGAGGTTTTTTTGCTGGCCTGGATGGCGGCAATGCGCGCGATGCCAAGCACATCGCCTTTTTTGCTGCTGCCTTGCAGGATGAGTGCAAGTGTTGCAGGCAGCATGCTGATGGTGCCGCTGGCGATCGCAATGCGATGGGTTTCGGATTTCTTGCCCACGTCAACCATGTGCGCCTGGCCGCTGGCATCAAAATGCGTGAGTGTCTGCTGATGGGATGTCATGTGGGTGCGAGGCCTGAGTGAATGTATACGGAAGTCATATTTTGAAACATTTTTCGATGAACTGAATGGCTACAAACGTTATCATAGCAACAATGAATTTAAAATTAACAATTATTATTCTGGCGATAGCCTCAGTGCTTCATGTTTCTTATGTGTCCGCAAACGAGTTGCCGGATCTGGGTGATGTGTCCGCAACAGTAATGTCACCGCTGCAGGAGCAGGCGATTGCTGAGCAGATCCTGCGTGAAGTCGCAGTCAGCGACGATGTGCTGAATGATGTGGAAGTGACGGATTATTTGCAGGCGCTGGGTGCCAGGCTGGTTGCAAACGGCCCGGAGAAGCAGCAGAAGTTCAATTTCTTCGTGGTGCAGGATAGGTCAATCAATGCGTTTGCGATGCCGGGTGGCGTCATCGGTGTGCACACGGGCCTGATGCTGGGCGCCAATAGCGAGTCTGAGCTGGCGAGTGTGCTGGGCCATGAAATCGGCCACGTAACGCAGCGCCATCTGGCGCGTATGCTGGCCTCGCAGAAGACCGACACCTTAAAGAACATTGCCGGGATCGCATTGGCACTGCTGATGGCGCGTGCCAATCCGCAGCTGGCTTCAGGTGCATTTACTACCGTAAGTGCAATTGGTGTGCAGAGCCAGCTTGACTATACGCGTGAACATGAGCGTGAAGCTGACCGTATCGGCTTGCAGATTCTGGACAGCGGTGGTTTTGATGTGCGTGGCATGCCCAGCTTTTTTAATACATTGCAGCGCGGGTCGCGCTTTGCCGAGGGCAGCACTCCCAGCTTCCTGCGTACGCACCCACTCACAACCGAGCGTATTGCAGACGTGACTAACCGGGTAGAGCAGATGCCGTACCGGCAGGTGACTGACAGTATTGAGTTTCACCTGGTGCGTGCAAAACTGCGCGCCACTTATACGACGCCTGAGGCTGCGATTGGCGTGTTCGAACAGAATATCCGTGAGCATCGTTACAGCAATGAAGCGGCGGAGCATTATGGGCTGGCTGTTGCCCTGCTGCGTAAGGGCGCGTTTCCACAGCTTGAGAAAGAGCTGGCCTGGCTCAAGAAAAACGCACCGCAGCATGCCATGATAGAAAGCTTATCCGCAAGGATGGAAGTCGCCAGAAACAACCCGCAGAGTGCCGCAGCCAAATATGCATCTGCACTTGCACGTTATCCGGATAACCGGGCACTGATTTATGGTTATGCCGAGCATTTCCTGGCGATCAAGCAGCCGGATAATGCCATACGGCTGGTTTTGTCGAAACAGGCCCGGTATGTGGATGATGCGTATTTTTACGATTTGCTTGCGAAGGCCTATACTATGCAGAACAAGGTGTTACTGAGCCACCAGGCGCAAGGCGAAGCGTATTACAGAAAATACGATCTTGCCCGGGCCATCGAGCAGATGGATCTGGCAGCCAAGGCCAATGACGGCGATTTTTACCAGATATCCATCGTGGAAGCGCGCCTGAAGCAGCTAAGGCAAATGCAGGGTGACGATAAAAAACCGAAATCTTAAAGGCGATACAGCTTACAAGTCGGTACAATTTGAGGGTGAGTACGATGCAGCGCAGGAATTTTTTATTGGGTGTGGCAGCATTTATCGCGCTGATGCCGGCCAGGGTGCTGGCAGCACTATGGAATAAAGCGGCATTTGAGTCGGTGCGGCTGGATGATGCCAGCAGGAAGCTGGATATAAACACGGAAATCCCGAGTGCGGATATTCAGATCATTGCACCTGACCGTGCAGAGAATGGCGCAATCGTGCAGGTGGAAGTCAAAAGCGCTATCGCGAATACCGAAGCGATTGCGATATTCGTAGAGAAGAACCCGACACCGCTGATTGCCAATTTCATTTTCAGCAATGGCGCCGAACCTTATGTCGTGACGCGCATCAAGATGGCGGAAACCTCGGACATTAAAATAGTGGTGAAAGCAGGCGAGCGCTATTTTACCGCGGCTAAGAATGTGGTCGTGCTTGAAAACGGCTGTGGTTGACAGTTTGAGGCTTGTATATGGATAACATGAAGATGCGTGCCCAGCTTAAGGGCGATGTGGTTGAAGTCAAAGTGCTGATGAGCCACCCGATGGAAACCGGTCGCAGAAAAGACGATTTTGACAGGCTGATTCCTGCCCATTTCGTGCAATTGCTGACAGCCACGCTCAATGGCAAACCCGTACTCGAAGCGCAGTGGGGCACCGGTATATCCAAGAACCCTTATCTGACCTTCAGGCTGAAAGGCGCAAAGGTCGGTGATATTGTAGCCGTGACATGGCATGATAACCATGGTGAAACTGCAAGCCAGGACATCGCCGTTACGCAGGCCTAACTGGCGGGTAGTCAAGATACGCAGGTGAATGGCGTGGGCAATAGTGCCTGATTTTGCATATGCCGTGTTGTAATGGTGGTAACCTGATCGACTGCATTTAAGCGATCCGCGGCATTGGATGCGGAAGATGGTCGCTCCTTTGTTGATAAGTTATATTTATCAATATAATTAAAATGATATATTGTACTTAATTTTATAACCTCTCTATAATTCGAGTCATGGATTTATAGAACATTTCATCAACCACAGATTTTTTAATCAATATAAGGAAAAAATTATGTCATTAATTAATACCGAAATTAAACCGTTCAAAGCCCAGGCTTTCCACAATGGCAACTTTATTGAAGTGACTGACGCAAGCCTGAAAGGTAAATGGTCTGTTGTAATTTTCATGCCGGCTGCATTTACTTTTAACTGCCCGACAGAAGTTGAAGACGCTGCTGATAACTATGCAGAGTTCCAGAAAGCGGGTGCAGAAGTTTATATCGTGACCACCGATACCCACTTCTCACACAAAGTATGGCATGAAACTTCACCGGCAGTAGGTAAAGCAAAATTCCCATTGGTTGGCGACCCTACACACCAATTGACACGTGCATTTGACGTGCATATTGATGAAGAAGGCCTGGCACTGCGCGGTACTTTCGTGATCAATCCGGAAGGCGTGATTAAAACAGTGGAAATCCACAGCAACGAAATCGCGCGTGATGTAAAAGAAACCCTGCGCAAGTTGAAAGCTGCGCAATTCACAGCCGCTAACCCAGGCCAGGTATGCCCGGCTAAATGGCAGGAAGGCGCCAACACGATCACGCCTTCACTGGACTTGGTAGGCAAGATCTAAATAACGGCTTTTTAATGATTTGCCGTCCCCGGGTCAAAAGCCTGGGGGCGCATCCCGATACATAGCTTTATCCATAAGATAAAGCTATTTTTTTCAAAAATTCAGATAGCAAAGAGATTAACCATGGCATTAGATACCACTATCAAAACTCAGCTTCAAACCTATTTGCAAATGCTCAGAGAGCCGATCGTGCTGGCTGCTTCACTCGATGACAGTGCCGGTGCGAAAGAGATGTCAGCCCTGCTGGAAGAAATTGCCGCTATGTCTGACAAGATCACGCTGACGCATGAAGATGATGCGCGTAAACCATCATTTGCCGTGAAACGTGCCCCTGGACACAAAGACGCTGCAAAGGGAGTGGGTATTCGCTTTGCCGGGATCCCAATGGGGCATGAGTTTACATCATTGGTGTTGGCCTTGCTGCATGTAGGCGCGCATCCGCTTAAACTGGAAGCAGAGAAAATCGCACAGATTGCCGCGCTTGAAGACAAATTCCACTTCGAGACCTATATTTCGCTGAGCTGCCACAACTGTCCGGAAGTCGTGCAGTCTATTAATTTAATGGCCGTGATTAACCCGAACATCACGCATGTCATGATCGATGGCGCTTTGTATCAGCAAGAAGTCTCCGATCGCAATATCATGGCCGTGCCGACCATTTACCTGAATGGCGCAGAGTTCGGTGCCGGCCGTATGGGGGTGGATGAAATCCTGCCTAAGCTGGATAAAGGTGCAGAAGCCCGCGAAGCGAAAAAACTGGATGCAAAAGAGGCGTTTGACGTGCTGGTGGTAGGCGGTGGCCCTGCCGGTGCATCTGCGGCGATTTATGCTGCACGCAAAGGCATTAAGACCGGTGTGGTTGCCGACCGTTTTGGCGGCCAGGTCATGGATACGATGGCGATCGAGAACTTTATTTCTGTTAAGGAAACGGAAGGGCCAAAACTGGTCGCGGCGTTCGAGGAACATGTCACTTCGTATGGAGTGGATGTGATGCGCCTGCAACGTGCACAGTCATTGAACGCACCTGCTACCGGCTCCGGCCAGCTTATCGAAGTGAAGCTCGAAAGCGGCGCAACGCTCAGAAGCAAGGCCGTGATCGTAGCCACCGGTGCGCGCTGGAAAGAGTTGAATATCCCCGGTGAAAAAGAATACCGCGGTAAAGGTGTCGCTTATTGCCCGCACTGTGACGGCCCTTTGTTCAAAGGTAAGCATGTAGCCGTCATCGGTGGGGGTAACTCCGGAGTTGAGGCTGCAATTGACCTGGCTGGTTTTGTGAGCCATGTGACGCTGCTGCAGCACAGCAATAAGCTGACGGCGGATGCAATTCTGCAGAACAAATTATTCACATTGAAAAACGTGACGGTGATCCTGAATGCAGAAACGACGGAAATCACCGGTGCAGATCAGAAAGTAAATGGCCTGGTCTACCGCGACCACGAAACCAAGACACTGCATACAGTTGAACTGGCTGGGGTGTTTGTGCAGATCGGCTTGCTGCCGAATACCGATTGGCTCAGAACCAGCGGTGTAGAGTTAAGCAAGTTCAACGAGATCGTGGTGGATGCCCACGGACAGACTTCGTTGCCAGGTGTATTTGCAGCAGGCGATGTGACAACCGTGCCTTATAAGCAGATTATTATTGCGATGGGTGAGGGTTCAAAGGCTTCGCTGGGCGCATTTGATTACCTGATCAGGCAGTAGTGACCGGGCAACTGCCAGGATGTAATATTATCCAAGTGTAATATTATCAAGGTGTAATATTGTCAGGGTAGCAAACAGGAAAGCGGTGGAATATTCCACCGCTTTTTTTATGGTGTGAGCCCATGGTTCTGGGCTATGTGTGGACTTTATTTGGTTTTGCAGGTATTGATCCCTAAAATACTGTAAGCCGGGCAGAAATTCAGCAGGCCAGTAGCCAGCGCTGCAATTCCAATCCATGCCCATGCCGGGCCGTTTGCGAACAAAACCCAGGCAATCAGGGCTAGCCCTGCAGCAATACGCACGATACGATCTACACCGCCAACATTTATTTTCATCAATGTGCTCCTTGGTAGTCAGGTGGAATTGCAACTTTACGCCTAAATTGGCAATAGCGGCAAACTGAGCGTTATAGCAGCGGTTTAATCGGTGTCAGCTGATAAAGCCTTACCCGGCTCATATCGGTTTCAATGGCGGCTTGTCATCCAGTGATGCCCAATACAGGCCAGCTAAGCATCAAAGCCAGGCATGCCATGAGCACATGCCGTGAGCAGGCGGGACTTTTTCATATCAGGAATCCTGTGCGCAGATGCTTAAAGCTACGGCCTCTGCTACCTTGATGCCATCAACCCCTGCCGACAGGATGCCGCCGGCGTAGCCCGCACCTTCGCCGCATGGATATAAGCCTCTGGTATTGATGCTCTGCAGTGATGCTTCATCACGCTTGATGCGAATAGGGGAGGAGGTGCGTGTCTCTACACCTGTGAGTACGCCATCGGCCAGGTCAAAGCCTTTGATCTGTTTTGCAAATTCAGGAATTGCTTCACGCATGGCTGTGATTGCAAATTCAGGCAGGGCGGTATCCAGGCTGGTCAGATGCACACCCGGTGTGTAAGACGGCATGACTTCACCGAACTTGGTTGAAGGCCGGTTGGCGAGAAAATCACCGATCAGCTGGCCAGGCGCATTGTAATTGCTGCCGCCAAGCACAAAGGCATGGCTTTCAAGCTGACGCTGCAATTCCATGCCTGCAAGCGGGTGACCGGGGTAGTCGGCTTCTGGCGTAATGCCGACAACAATGCCGGCGTTGGCATTGCGTTCGTTGCGTGAGTACTGGCTCATACCGTTGGTCGCCACGCGGTTGGGTTCTGACGTGGCCGCCACCACCGTGCCGCCGGGGCACATGCAGAAGCTATAGACCGAGCGTCCGTTCCTGGCATGGTGTACCAGCTTGTAATCAGCCGCCCCCAGTTTTGTCAGCAAGTCCTCACTATAGCTCTTGCCGTATCTGGCTCTATCGATCAGTGATTGCGGATGCTCGATACGGAAGCCGATGGAGAATGGTTTGGCTTCTATGAAAATGCCGCGTTTATAGATCATCTCAAAGGTGTCGCGCGCGCTGTGTCCTACGGCCAGCACCAGGTGTCTGGTTGCAATTCGCTCACCGTTTTGCAGTATGACAGCCTGTACCTGGTTCAGGCCGTCCGGGTCCTGGCTGAGCTCAATATCATCGACGCGGCTTCCAAAGCGGATTTCCCCGCCAAGCCCGATAATGGTGTTGCGCATTTCCTCTACCATACCCACTAATCTGAAAGTACCGATATGCGGGTGGCTGACGTATAGGATTTCTTCCGGTGCGCCGGCTTTTACAAACTCCTGTATCACTTTGCGGCCATAGTGTTTGGGGTCTTTGATCTGGCTATACAGTTTGCCGTCGGAGAATGTTCCGGCGCCGCCTTCGCCGAACTGTACGTTGGATTCCGGGTTCAGTTTGCTTTTACGCCACAGGCCCCAGGTGTCTTTGGTACGCTCGCGCACCGCTTTGCCGCGCTCCAGCACGATAGGCCTGAGGCCGGATTGTGCCAGGATCAGTGCGGCAAAAATGCCCGCCGGACCGAAGCCGATCACAACAGGGCGCGGCTTGTCCGATGAGGTGTTCTGGGTGACGTACTTGTATTCGGTATCAGGAGCCGGTTTGATGTGTGCATCTTTACGGAATTTAGCGAGAATCCTGGCCTCATTCCTGACCGTAACGTCCAGGCTGTACACATACAGGATCGCGTGGGATTTGCGTGCATCGACGCCGCGTTTGAAAATTTCGAAATGCACGAGGTCGCTGGCGGGAATCTCCAGCCGTTTTAATAGCGCGGCTTTGATTTCATCGGCCTGGTGGGTGAGTGACTGCGCGTTTTCGACCGGCAGTTTGATTTCGGTAATGCGTAACATATTGGGTCTCCGGATAGTATTTATCTATCATTTAAAGTGTTTATCTGTCGGAGTCATCTGAAAATACATTTTCTGTCTTCGCAGGTCGGTTTTGCGGAGATGTCCTTAACGGGTGTACGGGTACAATCTCATCCACAATAAACGCATTTCCAGGCGACGCTGGTGAGTGGCGGTGCATCAGTAAATCTAAGTCATCAGTTTCAAAGTCCTGAATTTAATTGTAATAACTTTTTAAGCAAGGGTACGGTCACCGGTTTTTTCTCGGTCAGTGACCATTTGTCCAATGCGTTCAATACCGCCATCAGCGTCGGCAGGTCGCGGCGTAAATAACGCAGGCAATAATCAACCACTTCATCCGGCAATTTCATGCCGCGTTCTTTGGCGTGCGTTTTGAGTGCTTTCGCTTTTTCTTCATCCGAGAGCGGGTGCAGCTGGTAGACCAGGCCCCAGGCCAGGCGGGTGGCCAGGTCATCGCGCAGCCCCATTTGTGTTGGCGCTGCATTGCCGCTGGTCACCAGCATGCCGCCAGATGCGCGTAGCTGGTTAAACCGGTTGAACAAGTCAATTTGCGCTTCTTCATCCAGCGTATGTACATTATCGGCAACGTGCAGCGGCAGGTCGTGTTCGGCTGCTAAGCGTTCGCAGGCTTGCAGTAGATGGCTTTTTCCGCTGCCATCAACACCCCACAGGTAGATGAAGTTAACGTCGGCTATGCCGGATAACAGCATTTTCAAGCTGTGCAAAGCTTCCTGGTTGCTGCCGGCAATAAAGTTATCAAGCGTGGCGGGCGCCAGCGGCTGAATGTCTAAAAGTAACTGTCTCAAACCAAATTAACCATTGTAAAGATTGCTGGAAAGGTAATGCTGTCTTGCGTGCCGGAAGCCAACGGCAATGGCCGCGGAAACAGGCAGCGCCAGCAGGACGCCGCTAAAGCCGAACAGTTGGCCGCCAGCCATCAGGGCAAAAATCACGACTAGCGGGTGCAGCCCAATGCGGTCGCCGACCAGGTAAGGGGTCAGCAGCATGCTCTCGACTATCTGGCCGAGGCCAAACACGATCAGGATCGGCACCAGGTCATGCAGGCTGCCGAATTGCAGCAGGCCGGAAAGCGTAGCCAGCCCAAGGCCTAGGCCAATGCCCAGGTACGGTACAAAGCCCAGCAGGCCGGGAAGCACCCCGATCGGCAAGGCAAGCTCCAGTCCGGACAGCCATAAGCCTGTGGCATAAAACACGCTCATAAGCAGCATGACCGCAAGTTGACCGCGCAGGAATTCAGCCAGCACTGCGTCGATATCGCCGGCGATTTCCACGGTTTTTGCCAGCATCTTCCTGGGCAGTAAATGATTGATTTTGGCAATGATCACGTTCCAGTCCACCAGCAGGTAGAACAGAACCAGGGGAATCAGGATCAGGTTAGCCAGCCAGCCTATGATTGCGAGCCCATGGCTGCCGATGCCCAGCGCGACCTGTTTGGCAAAGCTGCCGGCGGTTTGCCAGTTTTCGGTCACGACTTGCTGGATCTGTGCGTAATCAATGTTAAGTGCAACGCCAAAGTGCTCCAGCAGCCATGGTTCCAGGAAATTTTTTGCCGTGTTGAAATAGACCGGCAGTTTTTGCGAGATCAGCAGGAATTCTTTTTGCATCAACGGCACAACAATCAGCAGCATCATGACCAGCAGTGCGGATAAAAGCAGCATCACGATCAGTGCTGCGATGGTGCGGCTTGGGCTGTAGCTGAATCTTTGATTGAAAAAAGAGAAGTTCAGGGCATCAATCCTGTTCACCAGCGGGTTGGTGATGTAGGCCAGGATGGCCGCTATCAGGAATGGTGTAAGTATCGGACTCAGCAGGTAAATCAGGCCGCAGACGACCAACCCGGTAATCCACCAAAGGTAATGCGTACGGTTATTCATCAGCTAAGTTCACCATTTTGTTTTTTTATAGTATTTAGATATGCCCGAAATTTCGGTTAATCAGGCATTTCAGTTAAAATAGCGACATTCTGAATATTGCATTGGCCGGATTTAAATCCAGCGCAGATGCTGATGGCTATTTTGCGGTCATTTTAGCCGATTTTTTAATATGCATAGCAATCCTGTGCATATTAAAAAATCAACTAAACTGCCACGTAAACGACTTTATTATCATCACGCGCCCTCATGCAATATCCAGAATGATCACGACAGAACATACTTTTAGTAGAAAGCGAGAACGGACTTGAGCGCCAATAATTCAGATAAAACTTCTATCAGCTACCGCGATGCAGGGGTAGATATTGAAGCGGGCGATGCCTTAGTTGAGCAAATTAAACCTTTTGCCAAACGCACGATGCGTCCGGAAGTGCTTGGCGGCATCGGCGGTTTTGGTTCTTTGTTTGCGGTACCGCAAAAATTCAAAGAGCCGATTCTGGTTTCCGGTACTGATGGCGTGGGCACTAAGCTCAAACTCGCTTTTGAATTGAATAAGCATGACACCGTAGGTATCGACCTGGTAGCGATGAGCGTGAACGATATTCTGGTGCAGGGTGCCGAGCCACTGTTCTTTCTGGATTACTTTGCCTGCGGCAAGCTGGAAGTCGGCGTAGCCGCGCAAGTGATTAAAGGCATCGCCCAAGGCTGTGAGCAGTCTGGCTGTGCCTTGGTAGGCGGCGAAACTGCTGAAATGCCGGGTATGTACCCGGCCGGTGAATATGACCTGGCAGGTTTTGCGGTGGGCTGTGCAGATAAATCCAAACTGATTGACGGCACGACGATTGCTGCCGGTGATGTCGTGCTGGGCCTGGCTTCGAGCGGCGCACATTCCAACGGTTACTCACTGATCCGCAAGCTGATCGAAAAATCAGGCATTGATTTTGAATCGGATTTCCACGGCAGGAAATTCAAGGATGTGGTGATGGAACCTACACGTATCTACGTGAAATCATTGCTGAAACTGATTGAAGCCTTGCCGGTAAAAGGCATGGCGCACATTACCGGCGGCGGCATTACCGAGAATATCCCGCGTGTGCTGCCGGCAGGTTTGACTGCTGAAATCAGGGCCGATGGCTGGCAGCTGCCGCCATTGTTCCAATGGTTGCAGGCGCAGGGCAACATTGTGCCGAGCGAACTTTATAAAACATTCAACTGCGGCATCGGCATGGCAGTGATTGTGGCAAAAGAGCATGTGGCGCAGGCGAAGCAATTGCTGGAAGCCTCCGGTGAGACCGTGTTCGAAATCGGCCATATCCGTGCCCAGAATGCAGGTGAAGCACCGACGATTGTCGTTTAACCGATTAGCCTTGTAATGAAACGCCACGTAACGAAACCTCTGCTGGCGCGTTAGATTGATGTGTTTCTTAAATTAAAGGAAATCTTGTGTTTAATCACATCAAAATATTTACATTGTTTAAACTACTAAACCTGGCAGTTCTGTTGTCGGCAACATCCGTGATGGCAGAACAGGCGGCATTATCAAATGCCGCCATGCCTAAACGCATTCAGGCTGTGTACGAAGTGACAAAAAATGGCCAGCCGTTTGCCAAGGTTCACGAGCAGTTCATTGTCAGCGGCACTGGCTATAAGGTCGAGAGTGTTACCAAAGGGATCGGTGTTTATGCGTTGTTTGGTGAGCGTGTATTGACCAGCAGCGGCGAAATGACGGCGCAAGGGCTGAAACCTGTTCATTTCGAGCTGCGCCAGGGCGATAACCCCAAGAAAGCCGTGCTGGCAGATTTCGACTGGACTAAACAGAATCTGCGCCTGACGGTTAAAGGCAAGCTGAAAGAAGCGCCGCTCACAGCAGGCACCCAGGACCTGGCAAGCTTCGCTTACCAGTTCATGTTTCTGGCCAAGCCGTTAAAAGGTGACATCACGGTAACGCTGACCACCGGCAAGAAACTTAACCAGTATCAATACCATATCAATCCTGAAACTGAAGTGATTACCAGCGCGGGCGTGCAATATAAAACCCAGCACCTGGCGCCACCGGTACAGGATACACAAGAGACCAAGGAACTGTGGCTCGCTGCCGATTATCACTATGTACCTGTAAAAATCCTGATGGTGGATGATAACGGGCAGAAGCTGGAACAGACACTGACCGAGTTGCGTATGGAGTAGATGAGAGTTCTGCACGGTCAATTTTCAACTAAAATCCATCGACTGCGTCATTCCCGCCTCCGCGGGAATGACGGTTTTAGAAAACTCTGCTGAAAGTTGATGTATTTTTTGTTTCGTGCAAAAGCCTCGGAATGTTCTGTTTTGTAACAGCTGTAATTAAAAAATTAAAGAAATTTTACGTAAAGAAAATCAAATATGACGCCTAATCTGATCCGCCAAGCTGCTGTGGTTTTATCTAATCTGCTGACATTCAGCAGCCCTGCGGACGCTAAATTAAGCGAATTCTTTCGCAACAACAGGGAGCTAGGTACCAAAGAGCGTGCATTTGTTGCGGAGAGCGTGTACGGCGTTCTGCGCCGCCTGCGTTTTCTGAGTACGGTGACGGCCAATGAAGAAGATGATCCGGATGATGCGCGCAAGCTGATCCTGGCTTATCTGCTGCGCGTGCAGGGCATGAGTATCCGTGAACTGGAACCCATGCTCAACGAACAGCAGAAAGAGTGGGCGCACATGATCAAGGCAAAGTCTACCGAGAATCTGCCGTTAGCGGTGCAGGCCGATGTGCGTGACTGGCTGTGGGACAAACTCGTTGCCCAATATGGCGAAAAGGATGCGCTTGCGATTGGCCGCAGCATGCATGAGCAGGCTACGCTGGATCTGCGTGTGAATACGATCAAAGGCAACCGTGATGAGGTGCTGGCAAAATTCATCTCTGAAAACACTTCCGGCGAGACGAATATCAGCAGGACACCTTATTCCCCTATCGGTATCCGCATGCCTAACCGCATGAATATCGGCCGCCATGTATTGTTTACGGAAGGCAAAATCGAAGTGCAGGACGAGGGCAGCCAGCTGCTGTCATACCTGGTGGCACCTAAACGCGGCATGATGGTTGCGGACTTCTGCGCGGGTGCCGGTGGCAAGAGCCTGGCAATCGGCGCACTGATGCGCAACACCGGCCGTCTGTACGCGTTTGACGTGTCCGAGAAGCGCCTGCATAACCTTGGCCAGCGCCTCAAGCGCTCCGGCTTGAGTAATATGCATGCACAAGTGATCAGCAGCGAGACCGACCCTAAATTGAAACGCCTGAATGGCAAGTTTGATCGCGTGCTGGTCGATGCGCCATGCAGCGGTTTAGGTACCTTGCGCCGTAACCCTGATTTGAAATGGCGCCAGATGCCGGAAGATGTTGCCGAGCTGAATGTGAAGCAAACCAATATTCTGGCGCGTGCCGCCAAGCTCACTAAAACCGGAGGTCGCCTCATTTATGCAACCTGCAGCCTGCTCAATGACGAGAACGAGAAAATCGCAGAACAGTTTCTGGCGACACATCCGGATTTCAAATTGTTGAATGCCGCAGAGATTCTGGCACAGCAGCATATTGAGCTGGATACCGGCAATTACCTGAAACTGCTGCCGCATCTGCACAATACCGATGGCTTCTTTGCCGCGGTGTTCGAAAAAACACAGGCCGTACATGAAGCCGGCACAGATCAAGCTGATACTGAAGCGAGTGCAGTACCTGCACAGGTTGAGGGTGCAGCAGTCGAACCTGCCGTGATGGCTGAGGCTGACGAAGCTGAGCCAAAAGCGGCGAAGCCTAAAACAGCCAAACCGAAAACTGACAAACCAACAGTTGAAAAAGCAAAGGCCGTAAAGCCTAAAGCTGAGAAACCAAAAGTCGCCAAAGTTAAAGCTGCTAAACCTAAAGCGGCAGAGTAATTAAATAGCTTATGAAGCTGCCTGGCCTGAATACACAGATTCTACTCGGCGCAATCTTCGGCGTTGCTGCCGGTGTGTATTTTCATAGTCTGGGCACTGCGCATCCGTTTGTGCAGACCGGGCTGTATGCGTCCGGCCTGGTTGGCACGCTGTTCATTGATCTGCTTAAAATGATCCTGATCCCGCTGGTGTTCTGCTCTATCACTGTGGGTATCGCCAACCTGCGTCAGCACCGGCAGATGCACCGTGTCTGGGTGGCCACCCTGGTGTTTTTCATGTTCACGATGGCAATTGCCATCACCTTGGGTATGGCTGCCAGCCTTTATTTCAAACCCGGTGCCGGTGTTGAGATCGCAATGTTCAGTGACGCGATGCGGAATTTCTCTGCCGCGCAGATCAGTCCGTCCGAATTCGCGACCCAGTTTCTGCATGGCTTGTTTGTAAATCCATTCAAAGCCCTGAGCGAGGGCAATGTGCTGGCTGTCGTAATATTTGCCCTGTTTCTCGGTATTGCGTTAGTCATGGGCGGGGAGCGCTATCGGAATATACTGGTTTTATTGCAGGAAGCCCAGGAGATCACGATGCGTATCGTTGGCTGGGTGATGGTGCTGGCGCCGTTCGGCATCATGGCTTTGCTGATTAAATTGGTCGCGACACAGGACACCGCAATGATAGGCACGCTGGCTAAATTTATGGGCGTGGTAACCGGTATTACATTGCTGCACGGTGTCGTGATCCTGCCTTTGCTGTTGTATCTGATCACAGGCACAACACCACTGGCATTCTGGCGAGGCGCACGAGAAGCTTTGATTACTGCATTTGCCACCAGTTCCAGCAATGCGACGCTACCCATTACCATGCGCTGCACCACCCGGAACCTGAAAGTCAGGCCAGAGATCGCAGGGTTTGTCGTGCCCCTGGGAGCTACGGTTAACATGGATGGTACAGCCCTGTATGAGGCCGCTGCCGCATTGTTTATTGCCAACCTGGTTGGCGTTGAGCTGAGTTTCGCCCAGCAGCTGATCGTGTTCTTTACAGCAATGATCGCCGCAATGGGCGCTCCCGGCATCCCCAGTGCCGGCATGGTGACCATGGTCATGGTGCTGCAGTCGGTGGGATTGCCTGCCGAAGCGATTGCCATCCTTCTGCCAATAGACCGGCTGCTGGATACCCTGCGCACTACCGTGAACGTACAAGGCGATATGGTGGGCAGCCTTGTAGTGCAGAAACTCGCCGCCGCGCCTGAAGCCTGATGATGCCTTCACTATTTTTCCGGCCTGCCCTGGCAGCGGATTCAGCCAGCATTGCCGCACTGGCGAATAGTGCGTATCGCGGCGATACCAGCCGGCAAGGCTGGACCACTGAAGCTGACCTGCTTGATGGCTTGCGTACTACGGCCGCAGAAGTGCAGCATCTCATCGAATCTGAACACTGTGTGATCCTGCTATGCATGAACGGCAATGACCTGATTGCTTCAGTCTGTCTTGAGAAAGAGGCTGATGCGGCACATGTCGGCTTGTTTGTGGTGAACCCTGCCATGCAGGGCCTGGGTGTAGGTAAGCAACTGCTCACTTATGCTGAAAGCTATGCTGTGCAGCACTGGTCGGTGAAAAAGTGCTGCATGCATGTCATCACGCTGCGCCATGAGCTGATTGCTTTTTATGAGCGGCGCGGCTACCGGCGCACCGGTATGGTTAAAACATTCCCCGTTAATCCCGATATGTGGCAGCCTAAAATGACCGGCCTGCAACTGGAGCTGCTTGAAAAACCGCTCTGATTATCAGGATCAGGGGTGAAATCTTTTAGCCAGGCTTACCCTTTTGGCTTCCCATTTTTCCAGGCCGTGCATCACCAGGGAGTAAGCGGCCGGCACCACGACCAGTGTCAGCAAGGTGGATGAAACCATACCGCCGATGATGGCGACCGACAGCGGCTTGTTGGTCTCGGAACCGGCACCAAGGCCGAGGGCGGCCGGCAATAGTGCCAGGATGATCGTCAGTGAGGTCATCACCACCGGGCGCAGCCTGATCGGGCAGGCTTCCTTGAGCGCATCATCAATACCTGTTCCCTTATCGCGCAGCTGATTGGTCAGATCCACCAGCAGGATCGAGTTCTTGGCCACCAGGCCGATCAGCAGCACCAGCCCGATCATCGAGAACATGTTGAGCGTATCGCCGGAGATCAGCAGTGCAATGAGGCCACCTATGATCGCCAGCGGCTGCGCGAGCATGATGATGAATGGCTGTATGAACGAATTGAACTGACTGGCCAATACCATGTAGAGCAGGATAAAGGCTAGCAAGAATACGAACTGGATATTTTTAAAGGTTTTCCCGAATTCCTCTGCCTGCCCGACCATTTTGATATTGTATTCGGCAGGAACGATTCTGGCGGCAGTCGTTTTTACGAGGTCAACGGCGTCACCCAGCGGCATGCCCGGATTGGCATAAAAATTTGCCGCATACTGCAGGTCGTAACGCCCGATAACGGCAGCGCCAAGCTCAGGTACGAAGCTGGCTACCGCATCCAGGCGCACCAGTTGGCCATTGCTGCTGCGCAGGAATATCTTGCGCAGGTCTTCGGTATTTTTCAAGTCCGACTCATGCGCTTTCAGGCGAATGTCATAACGCTGGCCGTCGCCGTTCTCATCATTGTATTTGGCTACGTTGATGCCGCCCGCATAAAGGCTGACTGCGGTCGTAATGTCGGTAGCGTTCAAGCCTAGGGTTGCTGCACGCTCCCGGTCTATTTTCATGTTGAGCTGCGGCAGGTCCAGCTGTACATCCAGATCGACTTTACCCATGTTCGGGTTGCTGCTGAGTGAGTCCTGCAGCAGTTTTGAAATTCGGCCGATTTCCTGCAGGTTGCTGCCGGTCAGGTTGAATTGCAGTTTTTCCGAGCGCTGGCCGCGCACCACCGAAGCTCCGGTGGGGATCGCACGCACCCCGGGGATCGTGTCCAGTTCTTTTTTCAGGTCCTTGATTAAAGCCTGCTGGCTCTTGTTGCGTTGCTCTTTCGGTTTCAGGCGTACGTTGACGTTGCCTTGGTTGACTTGTCCGCGTGAGCCGGCGCCGATGGTAGAGTAAAAACTCTCCACTTCATTCTTGTGGCCGGCAATGATGGCTTCGATCATTCTCATGCGTGAATCGGTGTACTCCAGGCTGGAGCCGAGCGGCGTCTTGACCGTAATGCTGAAACTGCTTTCATCGGATTCAGGTACAAAATCCTTTTCTACGTACTTGAATGAAAAATAACCGCTGAACAGCACGAATGTCACGGTGATCAGCAGCACCAGGCCGCGGTGCCGCAGCGAAACGAACAGCAGCTTCTTATAGACGTTATCCAGCGATCCCAGTACGTTACCGATAAAACCGTAAATCCTGTTTTCATGATGATATACGGAAAGGTAACGTGAGCAGAGCATGGGCGTGAGCGTCAGTGAAACAAACAATGATGCAAGTACGCCGAACGTCACGACCACCCCGAACGAGTTAAAGAACTTACCTACCATGCCATCCATGAAAATGACCGGTGCAAAGATGCATACCAGAGAGAGTGAGGCGGCGGTCACGGAGAAAGTCACTTCCCGGGCACCGTTCAGGGCGGCACTGATCGGGTTGGGGTCGATGTGTTCGCGATGGCGGTAGATGTTTTCAAGCACTACGATGGCGTCATCGACCACCACGCCTATCAGCAGCAGTAGCGCCAGCAGGGTCATGGAGTTGAAAGTGAAGCCTGAGAAATACATGACGGCAATCGCCGCCAGCAGCGAGACCGGTATTGCCGTGGCGACAATCAGCGTGGAGCGTATGGAGCGCAGGAAGATGAAAACGATTAGGGCGGCCAGCAGCGTGCCTTCTACCAGGTGTTCTTTAAGCGATGCAACGAGCTGGTTAATGAAAATCGAATCGTTGGTGGATATTTCCAGATCCATGCCCGGAGGCAGGTTGGGGCGGATGTCCTGTTCAAGGCGGCGTTCGACCTCGCGGATGATGTCAACCGTGTTGGCGTTTGCGATCTTGACCATGCCCAGGCCCACGGTAGGCTTGCCGTTGTAGCGGGCGATCTGGCGGTTGTCGGTGATGCCATCCTCTATAGTCGCGATGTCCTTGAGGCGGATGGAGACCCCCGCATTGGTTGCAACAATCAATTCACCCAACTGCCTGACGTTATGAAACTCCATATCCAGCTTCAGCAGCTGTTCTGATTGCGCGCTTACCAGGAAGCCGCCCGGCAACTGTATGTGTTCGCGGTTGAACGCCGAAATCAGGTCATCTGCCGTGACCTTATAGGCAGCCATCTGTTCCGGTTTGATATTGACACGGATGACGCGGTCGCGGCGGCCGCCGATCGTCACTTCACCTACGCCGTTAATGGTCTCGAATTTTTTCTTCAGCACATTGTTCGCATATAGGTTCAGTTGCTGCAATGTACGGTCGCCGCTCAGCGCCAGCCAGATGACCGCCGAGGCATTGGTGTCAACTTTCTGTATGACAGGCGGGTCGGTATCGTTCGGCAGCCGGCGCAATACCTGGCTGACCTTGGCCTGCACCTCGTTATAGGCTACGTCAATGTCTTTATCCAGCGAAAACGTAATGGTGATGGTGGAAACACCGGGTGATGAGGATGATTGAATGTGTTCGATCCCCGGCGTGGTGTTGATGGCAGATTCGATGATACTGGTAATGCTGGTGTCCACCACATCCGGATTGGCGCCGCGCAGCGTGGTATTCACTACGATGATGGGAAAATCAATCGCAGGGATGCGGTCAATGCCGATGCGCTGGTATGAAATGATGCCGAACAGTACGATGACGCCTGACAGCATCCAGGCAAGAACATGGCGTTTGATCGAGAGTTCGGGTAGTGTCATGCGGCGGTCTTTGTATCAGGCAGTTTGAGAATCAGGCAATATGGTAGCAGACGATTCCTGTATTTTTAAGGCAGTAGTCATCGTGCGGTGTGGTTGTCTGTCACCTGAATCAGCGCCTGGTCGGTGAGAAAACCGGCACCATCCATCACGATCGTATCGTTGGCGTGCAATCCCTCCGTAATCTCCACCAGCCCTTTCTGGTGTTGCCCTGTCTTCACGATCGCTTGATGCGCTTTGCCGTCTTTTACCAGGTACACCACTTCCCCTGCCGGCCGCAGCACGACACTCTGCTCCGGAACCATCAAGGCAGAAGGCTGTTCCCCGATCACGACCGTACCGGTGACGCTCGCGCCGGGCTGCCAGTCAGACTCGTCGGTGATGTCGGCAATCACGTCGATGGAGCGGTTGCTTTCTATAATCATGGCCTTCAATTCGCGGATTTCGGATTCCACCACTCTGGTGCTGGTGGGTGTGCTTAAACGTACTTTCATGCCTGGCTTCAGCTGATTGCTGATGCGCTCAGGAAACGGGATGTGCGCACGCAGGCGTTTGTTTGAAATGATCTGCAATAGCGGATCGCCCACTTTTACGAACTCGCCGGTGTCAACGATCTTCTTTTCGACGACACCGTCCGTCGGTGCATAAATCTTCGTTTTACTGCTGCTGTGGTTGATGGTGTCAACACGGGCGCGCGCTCCCGCCAGCTGTTCTTTAAGCACGTTCTGCTGCGCGAGGTCGGTATCGACCGCATTCTGTGAAATGAAGTTCTTATTGACCAGCGCCTGGCTGCGCGTCACGATCTTGGTCTGGTTCTGCAGCAAGGCCTCGATACGTGCGACCTCCGCCAGGGCTTCATTGCGCTGCAAGGCATAGTCTGTGGCATCCAGGGTTGCAACCAGCTCGCCTTTCTTTACCCGCTGTCCCGGGCTGACATGCACTTTGATCACGCGCGCTGCAACCTCTGCAGCAATAGTAGGGTCGATCAGCCCCTCAATCGAACCTACAGCAGATTCCGTGATTTCTATGGCGGTGTCTTTTACCTGCGTTACCGTGACCAGCGTAGGTTTCGGGCCTTTCTTTGCGCCGGCATTGGCATCACCGGCTTTATCTTTGCTGCCGCAGCCGGCAATCAGGGCCATTATCAGGGCCAGTAGAATCAATGGTGTTTTTGTTTGCATAAATAATTCGGCTAACTATCTGGTTCGTATTATTAAAACTGCCGGCGAGCAGCGCTTACCGGGTCACTTGCTGCCAGTCAAAATATGGGCCTGGGTCCGTTTTGCGGCCAGGCGCAATATCAGAATGCCCTACTATAGACTGAATCGGGTAGGCATTCCTGATTCCGGCAATTAAATTGTTCAGGGTTTGGTATTGCATAGGCTCAAAGGCTTCAAAATCGCTGCCTTCAAGCTCAATTCCGACAGAGAAATCATTACAACGTTCACGCCCCTGCCAGTTTGATATGCCAGCATGCCAGGCACGGTTCAGGCATGATACAAACTGGATGACTGTTCCATCGCGCCGGATCAGGAAATGCGCAGATACCTTGAAGGTATGGATCTGGGCGTAGTAGGGATGTGCGTCAGGATCGAGCCGGTTGGTAAACAGCTCAACAATGCCATTGCCGCCATACTGGCCGGGAGGCAGGCTGATGTTGTGGATCACGATTAAACTGATGCCGGCTGCAGGGGCTGTGTCCGCGCAGCCTGTATGCGGGGCGCGTTCGTCAAAATTGGGAGATGCGATAAACTGCGCATTCTCTGCAAATCCTGACGGGTTGATAGGGTAAGTTGTCATAAAGACTGTAATTTACAGGCTTTTATCATGATCACGCAAGATTCTGTTTCAACGCAGGACTTGATGCGCTGCTGATTAATTGATGCGGCAGGCTGGATGAGGTCTGATTTTATATGGATTTCAGTTTAAAATGCGCACATATTTGAATATGTATCTAACCTCAGTCATTAAGCAAGGAAAACCCCGATGATGTTCTTAGAATTAGCAGTCATGCTGGTTGTGATCCTGATCGCAGCAGAAGTCTTTACCAACGCGCTTGAGCACCTGGGCGAGAAATTGAAAATCTCGGAAGGTGTGACCGGATCTTTATTCGCCGCGGTAGGCACCGCGCTGCCGGAAACGTCCGTACCGCTACTCGCATTGCTGGCAGGTACGCAAAATGCGGCCACTAACGAAGAGATTGGCGTAGGTGCCATTCTGGGTGCGCCTTTGATGCTTGCAACACTTTCAATCTCGCTGATGGCGGTTTCCGTATGGAAGCGCCGCGGCACGCAGGGACATTTAAGGCCGGAGCGTACAGGCCTGACGCGCGACCTTAATTTTTTCATTATCGCATTCAGCTTTGCCGCCATTGCGATGTTCGTGCCGCATAAGCTGATTGCCGTACGTTATGCGCTGGGTTTCTGCATGGTGATGATTTATTTCGTTTATGTGATGATGACGATCAATGCGTCAAAAGCCCTGGTGGAAGAAGGGCACGCCACCGAAGCCGGCGGCGATATGTTTTTATGCAAGGCCGGTTTGCCGAATAACATGCCGGTGATCGTGATTCAGCTTCTACTGGGTCTCGGCCTGCTGGTGGCGGGTGCTAAAGGTTTCATCAATGGCGTTGAGGAGGCATCACACCTATTGGGTATTTCTGCTCTGCTGCTGTCTTTGCTGATTATCCCGATCGCGACTGAATTGCCCGAGAAAGTGAACAGTATTTTATGGGTACGCAAGGGCAAGGATACCCTGGCTTTCGGCAATATTACGGGTGCCATGGTATTTCAGGGTACGCTGCTGCCGGCGATCGGTATCATGCTCACGCCATGGGAGCCGCGCCAGGAAGTGCTGCTTGGTATCGTCATGACACTGATCGCTGCAATCTGGCTCAGGTATCTTACGGCTAAAGGCGGTATCAGGGTCTGGCACTTGCTGGTAAATGGTGCGCTGTATGTTACATATCTGTTGCTGGTGTTAAGCTAAACAAATGTTTGAATGTTAAGGGCGCTTTGAAGCGCCCTTAATTTATTTCTAATTACTCACTATCATGTTCCAGGTCGGCATCCGTTTCTTTTGACAGCCCCAGTTTCGCAAGCCGGTAACGCAGGGTGCGGAAAGTCACGCCCAGCAGTTTGGCGGCAGCGGTCTTATTCTGGTTGGTTTTGTTAAGTGCCTGGATAATGGCTTTTTTCTCTACATTTTCAAGGTAGTCAGTCAGCGTCAGTTCATCGGCTAACTCGTCGAATTCACCGCTCATGAACCTGGAAGCCGCGTCATCTTCAATCATCAGGTCCCGGATCGTGATCACTTTGCCATCGCAAAGCGCCAGCGCGCGTTCCAGCATGTTCTCCAGTTCACGCACATTGCCGGGGAACGGCAGCTTCGAGATGTATGCCAGCGCGTTTTCATCAAATCTCGGTACGGCCGTCTGCTGGTGTAGGCAGAGTTTATTCAGCATGAGGTCGGCGATCAACGGAATGTCGGCAGGCCGGTCGCGCAGCGACGGCATTTTGAGCTGGATCACATTGAGGCGGTAATAAAGGTCTTTACGGAACTGGCCGCTATCCATCATCTCGGCAAGATTCTTATGGGTTGCGCTGATAATGCGCACATCGACGCTTTCCTCGGTCGTGCTGCCGACCATGCGCACTTTCTTTTCCTGTATCGCACGCAGTAGTTTGACCTGCATCAGCAATGGCAGGTCTGCGACCTCGTCCAGGAATAAAGTGCCGCCATTCGCAGCCTGGAACATGCCGTCCTTATCCTGGACGGCACCGGTGAACGCGCCCTTCTTGTAGCCGAAGAACTCGCTCTCCATCAGGTTTTCCGGAATGGCGCCGCAGTTCACTGCAATGAACGCATCGTCCGCCCGCGAGCTGTTTTTATGGATCAATTTTGCGGCCAGCTCTTTGCCGCTTCCTGACTCGCCGCTGATGTAAACCGGCGCCTGGCTGCGGGCAAGTTTCTCTATCATCATGCGTACGTGCCTGATCTGCTCGGATTCGCCGATCATTTCAAGCGTGTTGGGGTGGGACTTATCTGTCTGGGCGGTAAGCTTGAGCGCGGATTCCACTACCGGGCGCAACTGCTTAAGTGAGATTGGTTTTGATAAATAATCGAAAGCGCCGGATTTGAGCGCGCATACCGCATTCTCGGCGCTGCCGTGAGCGGTAATGACTGCAACCGGCAAGCCGGCATGGAATGTATTGATGTAATCCAGCAGGTCCAGTCCCGTTCCATCCGGCATCTGCATGTCGGTAATGCATAGTCCGTAAGGACGTTCGGCGAGCAACGTCCTGGCTTCTTCCACACAGCCGGCGCTGTAGGTCTCAATCCCCATGCGTTCCAGTGTCATGACAAGCAGTTCACGGATATCGGTTTCATCATCGACGATGAGGCAGGTTGGTTTCTTGGTCATGCTTGCATATGGCCTTTAATTGGTATTTCTTAATTCGAGTATGAATGCACTGCCGCGATCCAGCGGGTGGAAGTACAACTGCGCATTATTCGCCTCAGCCAGTTCTCGCGAAATGTATAAGCCCAGGCCATTACCTGTCGTTTTTGTCGTGTAAAACGGCTCAAACAGCTTGTTACGTTCATGTTCGGCAATGCCTGGGCCGTCATCAATGATTTCCAGGTGCAGACCTGTCATGTTGCCGCTAAGGGCGGATTGCAGCGCGCGCGTACAATTCAGATGCAGGCTGCCGATCTCCTTGCGGCCGTGTTCCCATGCATTCTTACATAAATTCCATAGAATCTGCGCTAAGTGCCGGCGGTCAAAGGTGATGGTGTATTGGGCCGGGCAGAGCTCAAGCGTGAAGTGGCTGGCCGGAATTTTCTCAATGGCACAGAACTGGGTATGGAAATCTGCAATGAACTGGTTGAGCGTGATCTTCTCCTGCTGGATGCGGTCACGGCGGTTGAGTTCCAGCACGTCTTTGATGATCTGGTTGATACGCTGGGTATTGTCTTCAATAATCTCCAGGATGCGCGTATTGGTTTCGGAGAGGTTTTCCTCTTCCTGCAATAGCTGGTTTGCATGGCTGATCGCACTTAAAGGGTTGCGGATTTCGTGTGCAATGCTGGCAGTGAGCCTGCCGAGGGCGGCTAATTTTGTTTGTTGCGCAGCAGATTGGATCTTGCTCCAGTCCTGAATGAAAATAACGGCGCCGAGTTTGCGGTTCTCGTGGTTGATGGGCTCAATGCGGAGGTTCAGCTCGCGGTTATTGACAGGGATGATCAGATTCTTATGTTCATCGTTTCCGTCAGCCCAGTACAGCAGCAGATTGGCAATTGCAGGGGCATGCTCCATCAGCGCAAGATCATTGCCGGTACTGCTGCCCAGCGATAGCAGCAGCCTGGCCTGCGCGTTATGGTGGCGGATATTGAGGTTCTCGTCTACCACCAGCACGCCATCCTGCATCTGCTGCGTAATCAGCTCATTGACCTGTGCCAGGTTTTCAAGGTCGACGCCGCGTGAGGACGCCAGCGCTTCGCTTAACAGTATCCGCTTTGCCAGGCTGTAAGCCAGCCAGGCCGTGGCAAAACAGCTCAGGCTCAGCATGACTGACTGGGTGTAGGTGGAAACCGGCAGGTGCCATTGCGCAATCCGGTAGCTTTGCTCCAGCAGCAGGCTGATGGTTGCAATCGCCGCGTAAAATAACGCCAGGCGACCATTGCTGACCAGGCTGGCTGTTACGATGGTTACGATCAGCAGCAGTCCCAGGCCGCTCTGTGTGCCGCCGGCTGCGTACATCATCATGACAATGAACAGGATGTCGATGACGATCTGTACCGGGTGAAAAAAGATGACAGCCGAAGATTTTAAGGGCGTGATGACCAGCAGCGAGATGCTGAAGAGCGTATAGGCCAACGCCAGGCTGAAAAATAATGGGAGGTTGCTGCTGCCATCCGATAAATTCAGCTTGTCGGAAAACACATAAAAAACCACAAAAATGAGGCTTAAAAGAAAGCGGAAGATATTGATGACGCGTATGGCGCGTGCCTGCAGGGATAAATCGTTCTGCAGCGCAAAGTTCTTATTGAAGTTAGTGCCGGAGTAAAAGTTGGAAAAACTCATTGATCTTCAATATGCGCTTGAGAGCAGTAGAACTTTCCGTTTACCAGGAATGCTTCAGACCTTGGCAAATGAACATGGCAGGTGGTGCATTGCACCATGTTCTCTATGGGTTCCTTTTTGCCTTCAGGCTTGTCCGTATGTTCCAGGTGCTTTGCGGCCGGGTTAATCGCGCGTTTTACAATGTAAACGGCCAGCCATATTATTAGCCCTAAAAAAATCAGTTTCCACATAGCATCAGCTCAATTCATGATCAGGTTAAGATTGTAACCAAGCTTAAGCCAGGTGCAAATATAAAGTGCAAATATAAACCTGATATACTTGATGCCTGTAGCTTTTCCGGGCCGTGCAGCCGTTGGCCGGAACAGGTTCTGATTGAACGGAATATGGGTGGCATGCCATCACCAATCAGGCGCTAGAATAAACTCAATGTTAATGACACTTTAGAAATGGCAACCCCAAAAGAACTCTCGGATTTTCTTGCAGCAGCTGAGCGCCGTGCTTTCAAGCAGACGGCTTATGCTGTGCGCGACGATCATGCCGCACTTGATATCGTGCAGGATGCCATGATGAAGTTGGCCGAAAAGTATGGTGAGCGCCCGGCAACCGAGTTTCCCATGCTGTTTCAGCGCATATTGCAGAATACCATGCGTGATTTCTGGCGCAGGCAGAAAGTCCGCAATTTATGGACGACCTTGCTTTCCTCATTCGGCAGTAGCGATGCCGATAACGAAGAGCGTGATCCGCTGGAGACGATAGATGTTGGGGATGATGGGGATGAGCCGTCAGCGCAGTTAGCGCGCAACCAGACGATAAAATTGATCGAGCGTGCCCTGGAAAAGCTGCCTGCGCGTCAACGGCAGGCTTTTGTGTTGCGTTACTGGGAGGAGATGGATGTGGCTGAAACGGCTGAAATCATGGGCTGCTCTGACGGTAGCGTGAAGACTCACTGCTCACGGGCGGTTCACGCATTGGCGCTGGAATTAAAAAAACAGGGTTTAGATAAGCTGGGCTTATCAAATGCCGTATTCAACAAAAAATAGCTCGGTATCGAGGAGCATGCAATGAATATGCAGAAAAACAATATGTGGAATGGAAAAAATATCAATTCGCTAGACGATAGCATGATTTCTGATCCTGCAATGGAAACGCAGATTGCGCGCGGTATTTCCGATTTGCTGAAAGACCATGCGCAATCCCTGACTCCAGAACAGGAGCAGCGGTTGTCGGCTGCGCGGAACGCGGCCGTAGATTATCTGGCCAGGCGACAGGCTCAGCATAGTACCGATCACGGCGTGGACGGGCACGGCCATGTGCTGCGCTGGTTCGGGCAGCATATCGGGCAGAATTTTGAACAGCACCGAGTGGCATCGGCGGTGTTGCTGCTGTCTGTGATGATGCTGACTTTTTTCGCAGTACAGCACTTTGGATTCAATAATAATTTAGAAAATAGCGATGCGTTTCTGTTGGCGTCTGATTTGCCACCGGAAGCTTATGCGGATAAGGGGTTTGATGCATGGATAGAGTCCAATTAATCTTTAAATGGATATTGGCTTCATTTTTTTTACTGGCTGCCTGTGCTGCTAACGCTGATGAGGCTAGCCCGACATGGGGACAGTTGACTGAGGGGCAGCGCCAGGTTTTAAATCCACTTGCTTCAGAGTGGGATACCCTGCGTCCATGGCAGCGTGAAAAAATGCTGGATATTGCACGTGACTATCCGAAGATGAGTCCGCAAAAACAGGAGCTGGTGAAAAATCGGCTGACGAACTGGAGCCGGATGACCCCTTATGAACGTGAAAATGCCAGAAAAGGGCATCAGCAGTTCAAATCCTTGCCTGAAGGTAAAAAACGCGAACTCCGTCAGAAATGGAATGAATACCAGAACCTGCCGGAATCAGAACGCGCCAAGCTGCGCTCTGAATCTCCCGAAGCTTATGGCGATCCAAGCCTGGACTGATCAAGCTTCACAAGTTATGCCCGTGCATCGTTTAAAGTGATGGATATCCTGTGAATAATCTGAAAACGAATATGGTCGCCCCGAGCCTCATCAAGCTTGGGGCTTGTCTTTTATATGAACTGCTGACGGTGATTGCGATTGTCTTTGTAAGTGCCGGTTTGTTCCTGTGGGTTGCCGGCGATGCTACCCAGGGCGTCAAGCGGCTGCTGTTGCAGATATTTCTGTGGCTGACCATCGGTGCTTATTTTGTCCGGTGCTGGCTGCAGAGCGGGCAGACGCTGGCAATGCAGGCCTGGAAGCTGAAACTGGTCACTGATGACAATCAATTGCTGAATTTAAAGTTTGCGCTACTGAGATACCTGCTGGCGACGTTCAGCTTTGCTTTGTGCGGCCTTGGATTTTTGTGGGCTATTGTCGATCGCCAGCACTTGTTTCTGCACGACAGGATTCTGAACAGCAGGATTGCAGTACGCGTCTGAGGTTTTCCCGCCTGGGATTGTACCGTAAGTGCCGCTCAGGCCTTATCTGCGGTCTACGTAATACAGCATTCCCAGCCCTGCCATCAGGAACAGGATCGTGGGCATCACCGCACTGAATAACGGCGCCCAATCATTCAACACGCCCAGATGGATGAATGTACGGTTGAGTATCTGGTAAAGTACGCCGAGCATGATGCCGATAAATATCTTGGTGCTGGCACCGCTGGCGCGCTGCTGTATAAAACCAAATGGCAATGCGAGCATGATCATGACCATACAGGCCAGCGGATAGATCAGTTTCGACCAGAGCGCCATTTCGTAGCGGGTCGTTTTCTGTTTGTTAATCGATAGGTGCTTGATGTACGAATACAGGTTCCAGGCCGACATCTTTTCCGGCAGCACAAGTAATACGTTTAACAGCTCCGGGCGTATCAGCGAACGCCAGGTGGCCCGCTCCAGCTGATTGACGCGGTTGCTGTCGTGATCAAAATGGGTTTGCGTGACTTCTTTAAGGTTCCATTGGTCATCTATGAATTGCCCGCTCTTGGCATGGCTGTCTGTTTTGAGTTTAAAGGTATGGTCAAACTCGTAAATATGCACGTCAAGTAGCGTTGAGTCTGGCAGGATCTGTTCTACGTTTACAAAGCTGTTGCCGTCTTTCACCCACAGTCCTGATTTGAAATCCTGGACAATCACCGAGTCTGTCGCCTGAATGCGCATGCGCTGTGCCATTTTTTCACTCAAAGGCGTAATCAGTTCACCTACCAGGAATGTGATCAAGGTGAAAATTAAGCCGATCTTTAATAAAGAGAGCGCGATGCCGGTGGATGAGATTCCGCTGACTCTGAGTATGATGAGTTCAGAGTAGCGCGCAAATTGCCCGATGCTGTACATGCACCCGACAAGCACCGCTACCGGCATGATTTCATATATGTGGCCGGGCGCACTCAAGGCCACGAATAATATTACTTTACCCAGGCCGTAATTACCGCGACCCAGGCTTTCCAGTTCCTGGATCAAATCAAAGAATGAGAACATGGCGATCAGCGCCAGCATGACCAGGGTCACGCTGACTGTGATTTCTTTGAGCAGGTAGCGGGTAAGTATATTCATGGGTGTGTGGATTTTATCAAGTTATTGCCTGGCGCGAGTTTTTAGCCACGAGGTAGAGAAAATGCTTGATAAAAAGCCGGGTAAAATGGGTAATTGAAGTGCGCGGCGATAGAACATATAGACCGTCAGCGTTAAAAATAGCAAGTGTACCGGCCACAGCCCGATGATGATATGTACCTTATGCTGCACAACCCATGCATACATGATGCTGAGCAGGTTGTTGTAGATAATGTAGATGACCAGCGCCAGGACAAAATTGGCTGAACGCCCTGCTCGCGGGTCAAGCGCGCTTAACGGGATCGCCAGCAGTGATAATACCAATGCTGATATCGGGATAGCGAAACGCCACTGCAACTCCGCCATATTGGCGACACTTTGAGTTTCAAATAACTCCCGGCTGGATTTTGCCTCGGTGCTTGGCGGTTCCTGCTTCGCTTCCTTCGCTTCAATACGTATCGCATACTTCTCAAACTGGGTAGTGGAGAACTCTGCGGAGCCGCGCGTGCCCTGGTAACGCCTGCCGTTTTCCATGACGACGAAATGATCGTTATTCTTCTCTACCATGCGATGCCCTTTTGCGGCAACGATAATCCCCAGTTTCTGATGCTGGATCGATTGCACAAAAATATTCTTGACGACATTGCCAAGCTCATCAAAGCTTTCTATGAAGAAGACACGCTCACCGTTGTTGGATTCTTTAAAGACACCAGGGCTGATCGAGGCGAGTTCATCACGGCTTTCGAGCTGGGTACGGTAGTTCTGCCCTTTGCTGGTTGCCCACGGCATCACGAATAAGCTGAGCAGGGTGATCAATGCAATGACAGGTACAGTAAAATTGAGCACCGGGCGTATCCAGCTGGTGATGCTCATGCCGCTGCTGAACCATATCACCATTTCCGAGTCCCGATACCAGCGTGACAGTGTCATCAGTACCGCAAGGAAAAGCGTCAGGGAAAGTATCATGGGCAGGAACTTGATCATGCTGAAACCAAGCATGGTGGTGATAGCATCGTTGGGCAGGATGCCTTTCGCGGCAAGGCGGATCAGGTTGCCGGCACGCTGCGCGATAACGATGCCAACCAGTATCAGGAAGGCACCGGCAGCGGTGGAAATGAGTTCTTGCAGTAGGGAGCGCCTAAAAAGCATACGTTTTATTTACAACTATGAATTACGTGTAAAACACGAGATAATTTGGTTTATTTTAACTCAACACGGACATTGCCGGCGCGGACATTGTGCTGCGTTAGCGCTATTAGCGGCTTGTCTTTAACTTATTTAAGTTTATAAACAGCATTACTACAAATAAAATTAAGGATCCAACCAGATGGAATTTAGCATAAAAACGGGCAGTACGGAAAAACAGCATCATAATTGTGTCATCGTCGGTGTGTATGAGTCTCATCAATTATCGGATTCTGCTAAAGCGATTGATGCACTTTCATCCGGCTATCTGAGCAATATCATCAAACGCGGTGATATGGACGGCAAATCTGAAAAGACATTGATGCTGCATGATGTTCCCGGCATGCATAGCGACCGCGTATTGCTTGTGGGACTGGGTAAAGAAGATGGTTTTACCGATAAACAATATGCAAAAGCGGTGCGTGCCTCAGTGAAAGCTTTGGCGGCAAGCGGAGCCAGCGAGGCTGTCAGCTATCTGGTAGAGCTACCGGTTAAAGCGTTAAGCCTGCGCCGCAAAGTGTCGCTTCTGGCAGAAGTGGCGCTGGATGCCACTTACCGTTTTGATGCTATCAAACGCAAAAAAGACGCTGCTGAAGAAAATGACGCCAAAAAAGGTGTTAAAAGGCTGACCATACATATTGCCGATGCCACCCATGTCAAGGAAGCCGAAGCCGGACTGGCAGATGGCAAGGCGCTTGCCGCGGGCGTAAGCCTGACCAAGGATCTGGGCAACCTGCCGCCAAATGTCTGTACCCCTACTTATCTGGCAGAGCAGGCATTGGGCTTGGGCAAGACATACGGCCTCAAAGTGGAGGTGCTGGAGCGCGCTGAGCTTGAAACATTAGGCATGGGGTCATTCCTGGGGGTTGCTAAGGGCAGTGAAGAGCCGCCGAAGCTGATCGTCATGCAGCATCTTAAAGGCAAGCCGGGTCAAAAACCTGTAGTGCTGGTCGGCAAAGGTATTACTTTTGACACCGGCGGCATCTCACTCAAGCCGGGCGCCGAGATGGATGAAATGAAATACGATATGTGCGGTGCGGCAAGCGTGCTTGGTACATTCCGCACCATTGCCGAAATGGGGCTGCCGCTGAATGTGGTTGGCATTATCCCGACTTGCGAGAATATGCCGGATGGCCGTGCAACCAGGCCGGGCGATGTGCTGACCAGCATGTCCGGACTGACGATTGAAGTGTTGAATACGGATGCCGAAGGCCGACTGATCCTGTGCGATGCGCTGACCTATGCCGAGCGCTTTGAGCCAAGCGCCGTGGTGGATATCGCAACGTTGACCGGCGCCTGCGTGATTGCACTGGGCCATCATGCCACCGGCCTGTTCAGTAATAATGATGACCTGGCGCAAGAGCTGCTGCAGGCGGGCGAAACTGCATTAGACCGTGCCTGGCATATGCCGCTGTGGGATGATTACCAGCCGCAGCTTGATAGCAACTTTGCCGATATGGGCAATATAGGCGGGCGCGCTGCCGGCAGCATTACCGCAGCCTGTTTCTTATCCAGGTTCACCAAGAAATATGATTGGGCACACCTGGATATCGCAGGTACGGCATGGAAATCCGGCAAGGAAAAAGGCGGTACCGGCAGGCCGGTGCCATTGCTCACGGAATTTCTAGTGTCCCGTGCAGGCCATGCACAGCGCTGATGTAAAGCCATGACGCGTGTCGAATTTTATTTTAATGTGACAGACAAGCTGGCAAAGGCAACCGAGCTCTGTGAGCGGGCGGTTGCCAAAGGGCGGCAACTTACGGTTTTCACGCAGGATGAGTCCATGAGCCGTATCCTGCAGCAGAAATTATGGCAGCATGCGCCAGCCAGCTTCCTGCCCAGCGCATATCCGCAGGATGATGCGAGCGCCTATGCCCCTGTTATTCTTGATGCGGACGGCAGCCATCTGGTTCAGGACGATATCCTGATCAACCTGAAAACAGTGCGCCCTCCGTTCTTCAGCCGTTTCAGGTATCTGGTCGAGCTTGTTGGAAATGATGAAGATGATAAAGTGGCAGCAAGGCAGCGATATAAGTTTTATCGTGATCGCGGTTATCAAGTGAAATCGACGGATGCAGCAGCTTAGGTTTTATATCCAAATATTGAGAATGCGAGTTTAAGTATGCGTGAAGATGACGATATTCCATTGCTGACGGAAGTGCATGCATTGCCTGCGCAGGCTCTTGCCAAGGCTTTTAATGTAACGCCGGAACTGGTCGCCGAAATTGCAGAGCAGATCAGGCCGCATGTTGCGGCGGATATTGAAAAATCACTCGCGCAGAAACTCAAGCTTGAAATGAAACAGGAGCTGCTTGACCACTTGTTAAGTGAGTCTGTCAATATCCAGAAAGCGAACCAGGCTTATATTTCCAGCACGCTCAACCAGCAGTATGACCAGCAGGCAGGACAGATCGCCGAGCAGCAGCAGGCCTCCGAGGCGTCGTTAAAGCAGCATATCAGTGATACTTTGGCCAGTGTGCAGCAGGAAGCCGCCAGCCAGGCACTGATGACGGTGGATAAAGCCAGGGCGGAGCTGGCAACGGATATCCCCCGGTTGATGCATACCAATGCCGAGGTTATCAAAGCCGACCTGGAGCACACACTGGGCCAGATGCAGGTGCAGGCCGTGGCTGATGTCAATGAGAAACTGATGCTGGCGTTGCCCGAGTTGCAGCAGACCCTGACTGAACAGTTGCAGGAAACCTTGGCAGGTTTGCAGAAAACCACAGTGGAGGATGCAACGCAGGGATTACAGGCGCAAGTGAGCCAGCTGCGCGAAACGATCTTTGCCGACCATAAGGCTAACCTGTCGCAGGAACTCGCCGCAATTTATAAAGCGCTTACGCAGCACACGCAAACCGAGCTCAGTGTCTACCTGGATGCTTTGCAGGTTCAATCCCAGCAAGCGTTGCAGCAGAAGCTGGGTGATACCTTCCCGGCCTTGTACCAAGGCTTGTCGAATGAACTAAGCACAACATTGAGGGCTGATTTTACCGCGCTGGCGGAGAGTGCGAAAAAAGACTTTGTTCAGGCCTTGAGTGCCGATTTGCCAGCGGTTGAACAGGCGCTCAGCAATAAAGTGCATGAAATACTGGATGTGGAGGTACCGCGTATAGAACAGGCGCTGAGCTCTGCAATCAAAGCTGAAATAGAGAAGCTTTTGGAGTCCGTGCGCCTGGTGTTTTCCAAGTAGGCTTAAGTAAATTGGCTTAAGCGTTATCCGTCAGGGTTTTGTATGCTTCGGCGGATAACAGCTTGTTTTCTATATCTGCATCGCCGGATTTGAATTTAAATATCCAGGCCTTGTAAGGGTTGTCGTTGATCTGTTCCGGAGCGTTGATGACATCCTGATTGACTGCGGTGACTTCGCCATCTACCAGGGCGTGCAGATCCGAGCCTGTCTTGACCGACTCCACCAGGCCGCAAGGCTGCCCGGCGGTGATGGTACTGCCTACAGCTGGCGCGTCAACAAAAACAATGTCACCCAGCAAGTCCTGGGCGTAATCGGTGATGCCAGCTTCCCAGATGCCGTCAGCAACGGGTTTTGCCCATAAGTGCTGCGTGCTGTAGAGAAGAGATTGTGGTGTCTGCATGATATTTACTCAATAAACGATAGTTGTGGTTTCTGTTAAAATTCTAACGTAAATTGGCAAGCTGGCGATTTTATTTTTAATAATGGAATAAAATTAATTTTGCGCATGGACAAAGCTAAGGTTTTTATATAGTATTCAAGCGTAACTATCTGAGATACAACATATTATGAATAATTTTATACGTAAATTTTTACTTTTGTATGTAAGCACAATGCTTTGCATGACGCCTATGGCCTTGCATGCCGCTGCTAAAAAGACTCAGAAACAAGTTACCAGCAGCAGCAAGTACAAGACTGTTAAGTACAAATCAGGCAGCCGTAAAATACAGCACCGCCTTCGTGCACAGAAAGCTGTCGCTGTTGACAGCTATGACGGTACTACGCCTCTGAGGCTGGCATCTGCAAAGGCGCTGGTGATCAATCAGCTAACAGGCGAAACCCTTTACGCAAAAAATACGAATGTACCTACACCCATTGCATCGGTAACCAAGCTGATGACGGCGATGGTGATGCTGGATGCGCATTTGCCGCTTGATGAGGTAGTTTCAATCGGCGATGAAGACGTGGATTATTTAAAAGGCACAAGCTCAAGATTAAGTGTCGGTAGCGTGCTTACGCGCGGTGAATTATTGCAGTTGGCGCTGATGGCCTCCGAAAACCGCGCTGCTTCAGCACTTGGGCGTCATTACCCGGGCGGCAAGCCGGCATTTGTTCAGGCCATGAATGGCAAGGCTCAGTTGCTTGGCATGCAGTCAACACGATTTGTGGATTCAACCGGTCTGGATAGCAATAACGTTTCAACCGCTGAAGACTTGGTGAAAATGGTGAACGCTGCATACCATTATCCTGAAATCCGCCAGGTCAGCACTTTGCCATCACAGGAAGTGACTTTATACGGCAGGCAGGCACCACTTAATTTCGTCAACACCAATGCGCTGGTCCGCGGTGGCAACTGGGTAATCGGTTTGTCTAAAACCGGCTTTATCAATGAAGCGGGACGCTGCCTGGTGATGCAGGCTGAAATCTCAGGCCAGCCGACAATAATCGTGCTGCTTGACTCTGTTGGCAAGATGACCAGAATCGGTGATGCGAACAGGATTCGCAAATGGGTGGAGCGTAATGATGCCAACTCACTTGGTGAACATGTCCATGGCTAGTGATTTTTGCTTATGACTGGTTAATAGTGACCGGGTTAATATAAGCAAACCAATATAAGAAAACTGATGTACAGGCAATAAAAAAGCGGCTAAGAGCCGCTTTTTTATTGCCGTTATTTTCTTGCGGCAATTAGTTTTGCAGAAATCAGGCTGTCGTTTTCTTGCTGGCTGCTTTTTTGGTGGTTGCCTTCTTCGCAGTGGCTTTTTTAACCGTCGTTTTTGGGGCGGCTTTTACCGCGGTTGCTTTCGTCGTGCCTGTTTTCTTGGCTGCGGCGCTGTCGGCCTTTCTGGAAGCAGTTTTTTTGGCAGGGGTGCCTTTAGCCGCTTTTGCACTTAACAGTTCAAGCGCTTCTTCCAGCGTTAATGATTCGGGTTCTACGCTTTTTGGCAGGGTTGCCCGGATTTTGCCATGCTCTACATAAGGGCCATAGCGCCCTGCAAAAATTTCAATCTGACCATCTTCTGTCGGGTGGTTGCCTAAGGAGCGCAATGGCGCAGGGCCTGTGTTTGCCTGGGCCAGCAGGGCGGCGGCTTCTTCCAGGTTGATGGTAAACACGCTCATGCTCTTGGGGATGGACTTGAACTTTGCATCATGATTGACGTAAGGTCCGAACCGCCCGATATTGGCAACCACTTTTTTGTTGGTGACCGGATGCAGGCCTAAATCACGCGGCAATGACAATAGCATGTTGGCCGTCTCCAGATTGACGTCTGAAAGCGGAATTTCTTTGGGAATACTGACGCGTTTAGGTTTCTTTTTCTCACCTTCAACGGCCAGGCCTAATTGCAGGTAAGGGCCGTATGGGCCATTCATAAGCAGGATTTCCTTGCCTGACTCAGTATCGGTGCCGATTGCGACCGGGTCAGTCCCCAAAGAGGCTGCGCCGCTCATGCTGCGTTTGTAGTCACATTTCGGCGTGTCGTTATAGCCGGTACAGCCGATAAACGTGCCATAGCGACTGAGCTGTTTCTGCAATGGCTTGCCGCATTTCGGGCAGGCCTCGTCAATCAGCTCGTTGCCTGGGCGGTCTACATCTGCTTTGTTATGGATTTGCTTGTTGAAGTCCTGCCAGAACTCATCCATCAGCGGAATCCAGTCACGCTCGCCCTCTGCAACGCTATCCAGCGCATTTTCAAGGTTAGCGGTGAAGTCATAATCCACATACTTGGTGAAATGTTCAGTGAGGAACTTATTGACGACGCGGCCTACATCGGTCGGTGTAAAGCGTTTTTTATCCAGCAGTACGTATTCGCGATCTTGCAGTGTGCTGATGATGGTGGCATAGGTCGAAGGACGGCCGATGCCATATTCTTCAAGTGCCTTGACCAGGCTCGCTTCAGAGTAGCGTGGCGGAGGTTCGGTGAAGTGCTGGTCGCCATAGATTTTTTCTACAGTGAGCACTTCGCCGGTTTCAAGGTGCGGTAGTTTGCTTTCGCCCTCTTCTTCCTCGTCATCGGAGCCTTCCATGTATACGGCAATAAAGCCGGGAAACACGAGCGTCTGGCCGGTAGCACGGAACAGGTTGGCATCGCTGCCTACGCTCAAGTCGACACTCACCGCGTCGAATTTGGCCGCCGCCATCTGACAGGCGAGGGCGCGTTTCCAGATCATTTCATATAATTTGAATTGCTCATCAGTCAGGAACTGCCGCATTTGTGCCGGTGTGCGTGAAATATCTGTCGGGCGGATCGCCTCATGCGCTTCCTGCGCGCTTTTGGATTTTGTTTTGTATACTACCGGCGACCTTGGCAGGTAATCTGCATCGAAATTCTTTTTCACATAGTCACGGATCTGCGCAACAGCCTCAGCAGCCAGGCTGAAAGAATCGGTACGCATATAGGTGATTAAACCGACAGTCCCGCTGCCTACATCTACGCCCTCATACAGCTGCTGTGCGACACGCATGGCACGTGCTGTGGTGAAGCCGAGCTTACGCACGGCTTCCTGTTGCAGTGTTGATGTCGTGAATGGCGCGGCGGGGCTGCGGCTGCGTTGTTTTTTCTCAACGCGGGATACCGTAGTTTTTCCGGCGCTCGCAAGTAATAATTTACCGACAATGTCAGCCTGCTGATCATGGTTGATCACGGTGAACTGCTCGACTTTTTCGTTATTCAACTGCACGAGTTTTGCAGTAAAGCCATGGCTGTGTTTGAGTGCGTCTAAATGGATGGACCAGTATTCCTGCGACTTGAATGCTTCGATCTCAAGCTCGCGTTCTACGATCAGGCGCAAAGCCGGGCTTTGTACGCGGCCAGCGGATAAGCCGCGGCGGATCTTTTTCCACAGTAATGGAGACAGGTTGAAGCCAACCAGGTAGTCCAGCGCACGGCGCGCCTGCTGTGCGTTCACCATGGCCATCGAAATGTCACGCGGTTCGGCAATCGCGTGCTCAACTGCATTCTTGGTGATCTCATGAAACACCACACGTTTCATGAGTTTGTTCTTGAGCAGATTTTTGGCGTTAAGTATTTCTGCAATATGCCATGAAATGGCTTCGCCTTCGCGGTCCGGGTCGGTTGCGAGATAGATGCTGTCGGCTTTTTTGACGGCCTTGGCAATCGCATCCACATGTCTGCTGTTGCGCTCAATGATGTCGTATTTCATGGCGAACTGGTTTTCGGTATCGACCGCGCCATTTTTAGGAATTAAATCACGGACATGCCCATAAGAGGCGAGCACTTCAAAATCACCGCCCAGGTATTTTTGCAGCGTTTTCGCTTTTGATGGAGATTCAACAATGAGTAGTTTTGACATGAATGCCTATTTATAAGGTGTTTGTGAGCCAGCAGTTCGGATAATAGCAAGGGAAATCACTAAAATACAACAAGTTAAGCTGTGAGGCATGTAAATTTATTTAGCACACCTTACTTGTTGCGTACAAATTCTATCTTGCTGCCTTCTGTGCTGGCAAGGCTGAGTGCCGCGCCTTCATTGGCGATGTCACCAAATAACGGGTCTTCGTCATCAGCTTTTGCCTGGCTCAGGCCTTTGAAGTCATATAAGCCGGTATCTGCCAGATGAGATGGCTCTACATTGGCAATAGCCCTGAAAATATTATTGATACGGCCGGGTTGTTCGCGCTCCCAGCTTTGCAGCATGTCTTTGACTTTCTGGCGCTGCAGGTTTTCCTGGCTGCCGCATAGGTCGCACGGAATAATCGGGAACTCCATCTGGCGTGCGTAGCTGGCTATATCCTTTTCGCTGCAGTAGGCTAGCGGGCGGATGACGATGTTCTGCCTGTCATTGGTGGCTAATTTAGGCGGCATGGCTTTTAATTTTGCGCCAAAAAACAGGTTGAGAAACAGCGTCTCTACGATGTCGTCTCGGTGGTGACCCAATGCAATCTTGTTGGCGCCAAGTTCTTTGGCTGTGGTGTAAATCACGCCGCGGCGCAGCCGTGAGCATAGCGAGCAGGTGGTTTTGCCTTCCGGGATTTTTTCTTTCACTATCGAGTAGGTGTCCGCTTCGACAATGCGGTAATCAATCCCCAGCTTTTCAAAGTAGGCAGGCAGGATGTCCGCAGGGAATCCCGGCTGCTTCTGGTCCAGGTTCATCGCAATCAGCTTGAAATTGATGGGAGCGCGTTCTTGCAAGGCCAGCAGTATCATCAGCAAGGCATGCGAGTCTTTGCCGCCGCTCATGCAGACAAGAACGGTGTCGCCATCTTCAATCATGTTGTAGTCGCCAATCGCCTTGCCGGTAGCGCTGATCAGGCTATTGCGCAACTTGATGAAGTTGTTGGAATGGTTGTCGGGTAAATGTTTAATCATAAATAATGTTGAATCGTATTGTTGCAGTGTGGCTTGGTTTCCAAAGTGCTGGGTTTTTAAGTCCTGGTAAGTGGACTGGCTTGTTTACAGGCTCAACGAGCGCCCGCCATCTACAGCCAGTATGTGGCCGGTAATGTATGGTGCATCGTAAATCAGGAACTTGACGGCTTTTGCGACATCATCAGGTTCGCCTACGCGTTTAAGCAAGGTCTGGTTAATGACGCGCTGGCGGTATACTTCGTCAAATTGCGGGTTGCCTTCCGGCCATTGTACAGGCCCTGGGGCGACAGCATTGACCCGCACTTCCGGACTTAATTCCTGCGCCAGCGACTTGGTAAGCGTCACCAGGCCGGCTTTTGCTACGCTATAAACAATGTAGCCTTTTTTCGGGCGTTCAATATGCATGTCGGTAATGTTGACAATGCAGCCATGATTCTTGCGCAGTTCTGCCGCTGCCGCCTGCGCCAGGAATATAGGCGCTTTCAGGTTGCTGCCGATCAGGTCCTGCCAGTTGTCTTCGTTGATCTGGCCGATCTCGGTCGGGTAGTAAGTAGATGCGTTATTAATGAGCGCATCCAGCTTGCCGAAATGTTTGACGGTTTCGTTTACCAGATTCGGCAGCACGGCAATATTCAGCAGGTCGCCTTGAATGATCGCTACCGAATTCGGGCGCAGCAGGTTCAGCTCTGCCTGTAGGGCACGCGCTTCGACCGCACTGGTGTTGTAGTGAATCATCAGGTATGCGCCGTGCGCATGCAGTTCCCTGCAGATGGTAGCCCCAACACGCTTCGCGCCGCCGGTAATTAAAACGATTTTGTTTTTAATTGTATTCACAGTCTGCTCATTTCTTTATCTTAAATATTATAATGGCATATGAGTTCATTACCTATTCCTAATGCTGAAGCGCTGGCGCACAGCCGGCAACTGGCAGCATTAATCCAAAAACACATCGGCCGCAACCAGGGCTGGATGTCATTTGCCGATTTCATGCAAATGGCCTTATACGAACCTCAACTAGGTTATTACAGCGGCGGTGCTAAAAAGTTCGGTCACGGCGGTGATTTTGTGACGGCACCCGAGATCTCCCCGCTGTTTGCGCAGACACTGGCTAACCAGGCGGCGCAAGTGCTGACAGATGTGCAAGGCAGCATTCTCGAGCTGGGCGCAGGTACCGGCAGGCTGGCGCTTGATTTATTGCTGGCGCTGCAAGCGCTGAATCAGCTGCCTGAGCGGTATTTCATCATGGAAGTCAGTGCTCACTTGCGATATGTGCAGCAGGAAACCTTGCAGGCCGCATTGCCGGCCGAGTTAATGCAGCGTGTGGTCTGGCTGGATACTCTGCCGCAGCATTTCACTGGCATGATAGTCGGTAATGAAGTGCTGGACGCGGTTCCGGTGCATCTGGTTCATAGCACAGCACAGGGTTTGCATGAGCGGGGAGTGGCTTTCGAAGGTGACTTCTGCTGGCAGGACCGGTACCTGTCCGCAGGTGATTTATTTGATGCGGCTGACGCGCTGGAGTTGCCGCAGGAATACCTGACCGAGATTTGTCCAGCCGCCTCGGGTTTGATTGCAAGTCTGGCGCAGGTGCTTGAACGAGGCGTGATTGTAATGCTGGATTATGGCTTCCCGGCGCGCGAATATTATCATCCACAACGCAATCTGGGCACCCTGATGTGTCATCATCAGCATTATGCGCATACCGAACCGCTGTTGTACGTCGGGCTGCAGGACATTACGGCGCATGTCGATTTCACGAGGATTGCGCATGCCGGCGTTAACAATGGCCTGGTGCTTGCCGGTTTTTGCAGCCAGGCGCAGTTCTTGATGAATTGCGGCATTCTGGATTTGATGTCGCAGGTGTCGCCGCTTGATATGGCGAATTATGCGCCATTGGCTGCTGCGGCGCAGAAATTGCTGTCTCCCGCCGAGATGGGGGATTTATTCAAAGTCATTGCGTTCAGCAAGCAGTTCGATGCTCCTTTGCTCGGTTTCTCCGCAGGCGATAAATCGCATACCTTATGATTAGGCACTAAAGTATAATGCGCGCTATGAACGAATTGAACCCCACAGAAAACACTCAAATTGAAGCAACTGACGCCAATGACGCCAGTCAGCGCCGTATTCGCAGCTTTGTATTGCGTCAGGGGCGCTTGACTAAAGGCCAGGCGCGCGCACTGGAAACCGTTTTTCCGAAATTCGGTATCACTTACAAGCCGGAGCTGCTGGATCTGGCTACGCAGTTTGGCCGCGCCGATAGTAAAAAGATACTGGAAATTGGCTTCGGTATGGGGGAGACCACAGCGAAAATTGCGCAGACTTTGCCAGAGTGTGATTTTCTAGCGGCCGAGGTGCATACGCCCGGTGTAGGTGCCCTGTTAAAACTGATAGATGAATCAGCGCTTACCAATATCCGCGTGATTCAGCATGATGTGGTTGAAGTGCTGCAAAACATGCTGCCGGAGGCAAGCCTGGATGGCATTCATATTTTCTTTCCCGATCCCTGGCATAAAAAACGCCATCACAAACGCCGCCTGATTCAAGCCGAGTTCGTGAAGCTGTTATGCACAAGGCTGAAACCCGGCGCCTATATCCACGTGGCAACTGATTGGCAGGAGTATGCTGAGTGGGTGCTGGAGGTATTGTCAGCCGAGCCGCAGCTGCAAAATACGGCGAAAGACTATGCGGAAAAACCCGCTTATCGTCCGCTGACCAAGTTTGAGAATCGCGGTATCAAGCTTGGGCATGGTGTGTGGGATATGGTGTTCATACGCAAATAGCCGTTGTTTTAAATCGTTGTGCATGCAAGCCTGTTTGATCTGACCTGAGCCTCCTAGGCGGTTGTCTTGACTTTGCAAATGAGAATCATTATCATTTGCAAAGACGTAACGAAAGGTTAAGCCAAAGGAAAATGCCGTGAACAGAAAACAGGTGATAGGTAAGGCGATTTTGCCGAGCAATACGGAGTGCAAGGTAATTTACAGTAACAGCAGCGACCTGGTGGAGGTGCAGCTCGGCGGAACTTCGCTGCGGTTTAATGCGGATAGTTTTATACTGCTGAACGAATTGTTACGGAAGGCCGCTGCTAAGGTCATCATGCAGACAGCCATTGTGAGTGCCTGATTATTCGGCAGGTTCTTCTTCCTGTTCGGCAAACAGCCATTTGCCGATGACTTTTTCCGCTTCTTCAACCCCTTGCTTTTTCAGGCTTGAAAACAGCTGGATGGTGCATTCACTGTTGTAGTGCTTGCCCCATGTCTCAATCAATTCCTTACGTACTTTATTTAAAGTCAGGGCAGCCTCGCCTCTGGAGAGTTTGTCTGACTTGGTCAGCAGTACATGCACAGGTTTGCCACTGGGGCAAAACCAGTCCAGCATCTGCCGGTCCAGCGGTGTAAGCGGGTGGCGGCTATCCATCACCAGCACCAGTCCGCCGAGGCTTGGCCGCTCGCTGAGGTATCGCGCCAGCACGTTCTGCCAGTGCGCGCGCATGGCTTCAGGTACTTTCGCATAGCCATAGCCCGGCAGGTCCACCAGATGCCTATCGTTGCCCAGCGTGAAAAAATTGATGAGCTGGGTGCGGCCTGGCTGCTTGCTGACGAAAGCCAGGCGGTTGTGGTTGGCAAGCGTATTGAGGGCACTTGATTTGCCCGCGTTGGAACGGCCTGCGAACGCAACTTCAATGCCGCTGGCAGGTGGAAGGTCGCGTAAATGATGGGCTGAGATAAAAAATGTAGCGTTTTGAAACAAGGGCATAAAAATCCAATTCTATTAAGCGGGTTCATTCAAGTATCGGAGGGCGCTGATTGGCCAGGATATATGCGGGCTGCACCTGCAATAATCCGAATAATTAAATGAATTGCTGTTATCGTGAAAAATGCTATCACGAATAGTGGTTTTTAGCTAAAATAGCGCGTTAATTGGTTGAATAATTTAGATTTAGGAGCCGTAATGCAATTTCGTTATTTAGCGTCGTTAGTATCCAGTCTTATGTTAACAGTGTCAGTTGAAGCGCTTGCGGAAGCTCCTGCGCAGAAAACTGCAGAGCAGACGGTTAATACCGTATGTGCAGCCTGCCATGGTGCAGACGGCAACAGTGCAATTACTCTCAACCCAAAGTTAGCTTCACAGCACCCGGAATATATTGAAAAGCAGTTGACCGAGTTCAAGTCCGGCAAACGTGCTAATGCGGTGATGTCCGGTATGGCTGCTGGTTTGAGTGAGCAGGAAATTAAAGACCTTGCGGCTTATTTTGCCGCTAAAAAACTGAACCTGGGCCAGGCGACTAAAAATGGCGCCGGTTCACTGGGCGAGAAAATCTATCGCGGCGGCGTGGCGGCAACCAGTGTGCCGGCCTGTGCTTCATGCCATGGCCCTAGCGGTGCCGGTCTCCCTAAACAGTTTCCGCGCTTGGGCGGTCAGCATGCTGACTACACGCTTGCGCAAATGAAAGCTTTCCGCAGTGCTGAACGTGCGAATGCGCCAATGATGATGGCCATTGCGGCAAAAATGACAGATGCTGAAATGGCTGCCGTAGCGGATTATATTCAGGGCCTGCGTTAATATCATCTGCTGGACATAAGGGTAGCCTGCGCTACCCTTATTTTTTGATATTGCAAAGACCTGTGCCGGGTTTGCATATCAGGCTGGGTTAAATATTAAGTTTTTTCATTGCCAAGTAGCAACTATATCTATTTTGTTGCAGTCTTAAATTTCACAACAAACGTTCAATACGTTAACGTTCATCTCATTTGAGTGCTGTATTTTGAATCCAAAACTATCATTTACTAAAAACTTTTTTGACCTGTTAAGCTCGATGCGTTTTGCAGTGAGCCTTTTGAGTGTTTTAGGCATTGCTTCCGTCATCGGTACGGTGCTGAAGCAAAATGAACAGTACGAAAATTACATCATCAAGTTTGGCCAGTTCTGGTTCGGGCTGTTTGAAAAATTAGGGTTATATGATGTTTATCATAGTGGCTGGTTTCTGCTGATCCTGCTGTTCCTGGTGGTATCCACCAGCTTGTGTATTTACCGCAACACACCATTGATGCTTAAAGAATGGCGCACATTCAAAGAGCATGCCACTGAGAAGTCGCTCAACGCTTTCAGCCATCAGGAGACTTACAGCACCCATGCCGCACCTGATGAACTGAAGCAGAAGCTGACGCAGTTTCTGGTGGCCAAAGGCTTCCAGTTCAAATTCAGAACACAGGAAGACGGCAGTGAGCTTATAGCCGCCAAGGCAGGTACGCATCAGCGCTGGGGCTATATTTTTACCCACGTTGCGATGGTCGTGATCCTGTTTGGCGGCCTGCTGGATGGTAACCTGCCATTCAAGATACAGGAAATGCTGGGCTACAAACGTATTGAGACATTGGATATTCCTGAATCGCAAGTGCCTCCCGAGAGCAGACTCAGTATTTTCAACCCTTCGTTCCGTGCCAATATGACACTACCGGAAGGCGTGAGCGACAATGTTGCCTTTGTGCGCATACGTGATGGTTACCTGGTGCAGGAGCTGCCATTCAGGGTGGCGCTGAAAGATTTCAGGATCGAGCATTATGCAACAGGCCAGCCAAAGTCATTCGAGAGTGATCTGGTGATTATTGATCCTGACCTGAAAGAGCCGCTCACTAAAACGATCAGCGTGAATCATCCACTGATCTACAAAGGTATCGCGATTTATCAGTCTGATTTCCAGGATGGCGGTACCAAGCTAAATTTCAAGGTATGGAATCTATTTACTCCCGAAACCGGGGCGCAGTCACTGGATGGCGCGATCTTCCAGAGCGGCGTTCTGGGTGCGGGCGACGATGCCCTTAAAGTTGAATTCAATGATTTCCGCAAATTCAACATCATCAATCTGTCGCCTGATGGAAAGGGCAAGCCGCATAATGTAGGGCCAAACATCACTTACAAGTTGCGTGATAACCGCGGGCAGGCGAAAGAGTATGTGAACTATATGCAACCGATGCAGATTGATGGCAAACATTATTTTCTGTCGGGCATGCGCGAAACGGTGCAGGACGAGTTCCGCTACTTAAGGATCCCGGTAGATAGTGATCTGAGCCTGGATGGGTTCATGAATTTCAGGGCAACATTGCTGGATGCTGCAAAGTACCCGGAAATCGCACAAAGAATCGCAGTCAATTCGCTGGATGTGAAAAAAGACCCTGCGGTAAGAAAACAGTTCCAGGACAGTATCGTGCAGCTGCTTTCGATTTTTGCAAAAAGCGGTTATAGCGGTGTAGCGCAGGTCATAGAAAAAAGCGTGCCGGAGAAAGAGCGTGAAGCGGTCGCCAGGACTTACATCAAGATGATCAGCGTTGCCGCGTTTGAAGCGTATAACATGAGCCTGGAAGCAAACAACAAGCCGTTACTGGCAAGCAATGCCGACACGGAGGGCTTGCTGCGCGATAGCTTGAACGCATTCAGCGACATGTTCTTTTTTGGCACGCCGTATTATCTGCAGCTGGAGCAGTTTGAACATAAGGAGGCCAGCGGCTTGCAGTTGACGAAATCACCTGGCCAGAAGTGGGTGTACCTGGGTTCTGTGTTGCTGGTGCTGGGGATCTTTGCCATGATGTATATCCGTGAAAGGCGGATCTGGCTGTCAATCAGGCCAGGCAGGCAGCAAGTGCATTTTGCCATGGCGTCAAACCGCAAGAACCTGGATTTTGAGAAAGAGTTTAATTTGTACCGCGAACAGCTGAGAAGCTTGATCAGCTAGAAAGTGTTAAGGAATATATATGAATAACTCATTGGAATATCAACAAAAAACCTTGCTGCAAAGCCTCGGGTGGCAGGATTGGCTATATGCGATTATTGTGTTCGCAGGCTCTATTTTCGCCTACACCAAGTACGCGCAGTATATGGATATTTATGAAACCGTATTTCTGTTCGGTGCCGCGGCATTAGCCAGCTATCTGGGCTGGCAGTGGAAGGGGCTGGGCAAGCTGGTGCTGGCAGTCGGTGTCATCAGCCTGTTCTCAATCAGCCTGTATCAGGGAGACCAGGCCCGGGCCACGCAGGCGTTCCTGCTTAAGTTCCTGATCTCAAGCCAGTCTGCCATCATGTGGATGAACGTGCTGTTCGTATTGGCGATGGTCGTTTACTGGTTTGCTTTATACAAGCGCAGCGACTTTTCCGGAAAGTTTGCCTCGGCACTGACTTGGGGGGCCGTGTTATTCGGCTTTGTCGGCTTGATGGTGCGCTGGTATGAGTCATATCTGATTGCGCCTGATGTCGGCCATATCCCGATCAGCAATCTGTACGAGGTTTTCATTCTGTTCTGCCTGATTACAGCTTTGCTCTACCTGCATTACGAGCAGAAGCTGAATACCCGCCAGCTGGGCGGGTTCGTGCTGCTGGTGATTAACGCTGCCGTAGGTTTTATCCTTTGGTATACCTTTGACCGCCAGGCACATAATATCCAGCCGCTGGTGCCTGCATTGCAGAGCTACTGGATGAAAATACACGTGCCGGCCAATTTCGTGGGATATGGCGCGTTCTCACTGGCGGCAATGGTTGCTGCGGCTTATCTGCTGGCCAGCAAGGGTGTGCTGACGTCGCGCCTGCCTGGTCTGGATATGCTCGATGACCTGATGTATAAATCCATTGCAGTGGGTTTTGCATTCTTTACCATTGCGACCATTCTGGGTGCAATGTGGGCTGCGGAAGCCTGGGGCGGTTACTGGAGCTGGGATCCGAAAGAAACCTGGGCGCTGATCGTCTGGCTTAACTATGCAGCCTGGCTGCACTTGCGCATGGTTAAAGGCTTGCGCGGGCCATTGCTGGCATGGTGGGCGCTGATTGGCCTGCTGGTTACGACGTTCGCCTTCCTCGGCGTGAACATGTTCCTGAGCGGCCTGCATTCTTACGGTACGCTTTAAAAAATAAAGCCGGTATAAAACTGCTATATGACACATCAAGGGCGATAAATTTCGCCCTTGATTCTTTATAGAGGCGAGAACCTGTTATCGATCAGGCATGATCCCGTTGTGTTGCGGTATTCATATGTGAATCGATGAGGTTTGCTTTGCAGCATCGCTATGATTGAATAAAGATAGCTGAATCAAAGAATGAATCGGTGCATTCTTAAAAGTCATTCAGTCACCATCTCTAACCTGAAGCGGACTTCTCCGGCTTCATTGTCCGTCAAGCTCAATTCATAACCCGCTAGCTTTGCCTGTTGTGCGGCATGGTACAAGCCGACACCCAGGCCGTTTCTGGAACTGATATTGGATATGAACAGTTTGTTTGCAATTTCCGGCGGAATTGCAGAGCCCGTGTCGGTAACCTCCAGGCAGAAGTGCCTGGATGGCATCAGGCTGATCGTGATGTTGATGTGCTGCTCGCGTTTTGCCTTTATCAGTGCGTTCTGCAATAAATTATCCACAACGCTGTCCAGCACATCTGTGTCAATGTCGGTTTTAGGGAAGCTGGCCGGTGCCTCGAACACAAGCTGGTGATGCGCGTTGATCTGCTTGAAGTTTTCCCACCATACATGCACTTTTTCCTGATTTCTTTTTTCAACGCTGGGCAGTTCAAGTTTGGTCAGAGTATTGGCCAGGCGGTGGCTTAGCCTTGGCAGCTGAGTTTTGATGAGTTCGATGAGCTTCGCGTCATTGTCTGTGTCCTGATTCTGCTCAACGGCTGCCGACAGGGTGCCGAGTGACTGCAGGATGTTTTTGATGTCATGCGTCAGGCGCGAGCCTGTTTCATAGAGCGTTTGCATGTAGGTGTTTTTGCTGATGGTTTCTTCGCGGCATTTACCATCGTAAAATTCTTCTATGATCTGGGTCAGTAACTGAACATGCAGATACATGGCAGGAGTAAATTGCCAGCGTGAATATAGCGTGATCTGAATGTGCTGGAAATTGTAAGTGGAAACATGGGCGCTGGCATCGCCAGCCTGCTGTTTCTGGGCACCATTCTGCCAGATGACGCCACTCACCCAGTTCAGTGCAGCCAGCTCATGCATGGCCGCCGTCAGGAACCCGTCGGATGAGGTTTCCCGTACTGCATGGGCAGCAATGTTCTTTATCCAAAGCTCGAATGGCAACCCTATGCTCAGCAGGTAGCGTGACATCAGCAGCTCAAGGCCGGAGAATGTTTTGCTCGGGTTCCACAGCCAGCTGAGTGCAATCAGGGTTGCCGCCAGCCCGAAAACAACAAACACAAGCAGCTTCAGGTAATGGGTCTCCCAGATAACGCCAATAGTGAAACTGCCTAATATCACGATGATCGTTAATAGGAAAATAAGCAACGTGTAAAAGAAGTCAATGTTGCGGGTCTGTGCGGTAGGCTTGTTCCTGGATGATAGGAACAGGATCGCGAGCGGCAGCACAGGCAGGAAATAATCCAGGAGCAATGCGGCGGCGGTCAGGTCGGCGTCTGCATCAATCAGTTTTGGTATGACCCACATCAGCAGAATTGTAAGCAAGTAGCTTGCGGCCAGAATCTTGGATAAACGACCGTGTTCCGATTCGCTGGATAGAGCGCGGCCGCTGATCAGAGAAAACAGCCCCGCAATCCAGAATGCAGTAAACCATAGGTTCTTGAACAGCACGGCGGCGCTGCCGGCGATGACGAGAATCGCCAGTGCCTGCTTCCAGCTAAGGCTGCTGTTTTTCTGCAGAATTGGCTGCCAAAGCAGGAAAAAACCATAATGGCATAAAAGCAGGGCGCTGAAAAAAACATCGTTATTGCCCCACACCAGAAGTGCATGCAGCGATAGAATCGTCAGCGCCATCAGACGGTCTGCATCATCCAGTGCTGATCGGTAAAATTTGTACAATAGCTGCATAAAATATTCACTCATGGATAAAAGGTACACGGCAAATACCATTAAATTCAGTATTAGCACAAGTAACCTGTTCGAACGGCTCTGTTACTATTCGAACATGCAAGTTTATTTTTTTAACAATAAATTATGCAATGTTTAATTATTTCTTATAGAATGCTTGCATAATCTTGGCAATTGCAATGATATAAGTTGGTATATGAATTGCTAGACAATAATAACACGATGCAAGCTCAGTGCCTGATGACGAGCCTGCTCTATTAGTTACTCAGTTCGGGGATTTTAATGAAAAAAACACAGACGGGCTTCACGTTAATTGAATTGGCAATCGTGCTGGTGATTATTGGTTTGCTGCTGGGTGGCGTGTTAAAAGGGCAGGAACTGATTAATAGTGCAAAAGCCAAGAACATTGCTAGTGATTTTAAAAATACTCAGATTTTGATCTATGGCTATCAAGATAAGTTTAAAGCGATTCCTGGCGATGATGCTAACGTTGCTAGGCACGTTACTGGTGGAGTGGCAGCCACGACACCTGCGGGTACCCTTAATAACGCCCAAATTAATGGTGCATGGGATTCTGTTACGAACACAGATGAGTCTTTTTTGTTTTGGCAACATGTACGCTTAGCTGGACTTTCTACAGGGCCTACAAACTTGGCAGACCCCGCATATTTACCCAGAAACGCTGATAGTGGGCGTATGGGGGTTCAGAGTATTGCTGGGTTTAATACAATTAATAACATGACAGGTTCATACGTAGTATGTTCAGAAAATATCGCAGGTAGATTAGTTAGGCAAATTGATATTAATTTAGATGATGGTGATACAGCGGGTGGCTCTCTTCAAGCTATTGTAGCGGGGAATCCTGCTCCTGTAATAACTGCAAACATTGTCGATGGAACTCCTTATACGGTTTGTATGAGTTTTTAGTTTGATTCTTTATAAGCCCACCTAGGTGGGCTTTTTTACCATATCTTCCCGTAACGCCAGCATTTAAAAGCTTGCATAGCCGCTAAATTGTTTTAGAATAGCAGCTTAATAAAAAGCAAGAAATTTAATCACTTAACAAGCTATCCATGACATCTAATATCGTAGAAATAGATAACCTTTCCTTTGGTTACAAAGGTCGTTTGCTGCATAAGAATATCAATATGGTATTTCCGCGCGGCAAAGTTGTGGCAATCATGGGCGGCAGCGGCAGCGGTAAAACCACGTTGCTGCGTTTGATCGGCGGCCAGATCAAGCCTACGCGCGGTCAGGTGCGCGTGGATGGTGCAGTGGTGCATGAGCAAAGCCGTGAAGGTATTTATAAATTGCGCCGCAAAATGGGCATGCTGTTCCAGCATGGTGCCTTGTTTACTGATTTAAGTGTGTTCGATAACGTGGCTTTCCCCATGCGCGAACTGACGGATCTGCCCGAATCCATGATCCGGGACCTGGTGTTGATGAAGTTGAACGCGGTGGGTTTGCGCGGTGCACATCAGCTGAAACCAACTGAGCTTTCAGGCGGCATGGCCAGGCGCGTGGCGCTGGCACGGGCCGTGGCGCTCGATCCTAACATTATTATGTATGATGAACCCTTTGCCGGGCTGGATCCGATTTCAATGGGGGTGATCTGTGACCTGATCCGTAGCCTGAATGATGCATTGGGCGCTACTTCCATTATCGTGTCGCATGATGTTAAGGAAACTTTCCTGATCGCAGATTATGTGTATTTTGTCGCTAACGGTGAAGTGGCGGCTGAAGGTACTCCGCATGACCTGATGCAATCTACGTTGCCATTTGTGCATCAGTTTGTGCATGGTGAAAAAGATGGTCCGGTGCCATTTCATTATCCGGCAGAGAATTACCGGTCTGAGTTGCTGAAGCAGCCTGCCTTATAAGAATCTAAATTTAATTACAAACGCAAATATGAAATCAATTTTGTTTAATGGCCCGTCAAAGCTGCTGCGCGGTATTGGCCGGCGCATGATAGAGCGTATATGGCGTCTGGGTGCCGGTGCGAGGCTGTTTTTCCTTACCATTATTTATTCCGGCGAAAGTTTCAGGCGTTTCCACCTGACGCTGCGTGAAGTCTATTTCACCGGCGTGATGTCATTGCTGATCATCATCGTGTCGGCTTTTTTTGTCGGTATGGTATTGGGTCTGCAAGGATATAACACCTTGCAGAAATATGGCTCGTCGGAAGCGATTGGCGTGCTGGTTGCGCTTTCCCTGGTGCGTGAGCTTGGGCCTGTGGTAACGGCGCTGTTATTTGCAGGCCGTGCCGGCACTGCCATTACAGCAGAAATCGGGCTGATGAAAACGACCGAGCAGTTATCGGCGATGGAGATGATGGCGGTGAACCCGATTGCGCGCGTTGTGGCTCCCCGCTTTTGGGCTGGCGTGATTTCCATGCCTATTCTGGCAGCACTTTTTTCAATGGTCGGCGTGTTGGGCGGCTACCTGGTGGCTGTGCCTTTAATCGGCGTGGATCAAGGTGCTTTCTGGTCGCAGATGCAGGCAAGTGTGGATGTCAGGGAAGATATTATTAATGGCGTAATCAAAAGTGTAGTATTTGGTGTGGCATGCACCATGATTGCCTTGTTTGAGGGTTTTGATGCGCCGCCAACGGCAGAGGGCGTCAGCCATGCGACTACCCGGACTGTGGTGATTTCGTCATTGACCGTGCTGGCGTTGGATTTTGTTTTAACGTCTTTCATGATTACCGTTTAAACCATATTGTTAAGCAGTGCATAAGAGACAGAATGAGGGGATGTTAAGTGGATAGAACTACAATAGATTTATGGGTTGGCATTTTTGTGGCGTTAGGTGTCGCGGCTTTGCTGGGGCTTGCCATGAAGGTCGGTAACCTTACATCAAACAAGATCGGTGATACCTATAGTGTTTCGGCTGCTTTCGAGAACATTGGCGGTTTGAAGCCAAATGCACCCGTGAAAAGCGCTGGTGTCGTAGTGGGTCGGGTTGCCGATATCAGCTTTGACGCCAAGTCATATGAGGCTGTAGTCACTATCCGCATAGATGAGCGTTACGCGTTTCCAAAAGATACGTTTGCCAATATCTATACTGCTGGCTTGCTTGGAGAGCAGTATATCGGCCTTGAGGCTGGCGGCGAAGAGGATGTTTTGAAAAATGGTGATAAAATCACGCAGACACAGGATGCCGTGGTGCTGGAAAAAATGATCAGCCAGTTCCTGTATAACAAGGCATCGGAAACAGATTCGAAAGCTGATGCAGGTGGCGCCAAGTCAGATGCGAAAGCTTCCGGCGAGAAGTCAGGCGGGGCCAAGTCAACTGAATTAGGTGATGCGCCGTTTTAATATGAATGCCAGTATACGCGGCTTGCAATTCTGCCAATGGCTGTTTACCTAATTCAATATTAAGTAATTAAGAGGGTATCAATGAAAACGTTTTTAGGATTATTAACTGGTTTTATTTTGTCAGCAGGCTTGATGGCCGGTTCTGGCGCAGCTGTAGCCGAGGTTTCTGCGGATGATCTTGTTAAACAAACCGCTGAAGATGTGCTGGCTACCATTAAAAACGATAAGGAAATCCAGGCCGGTAACCAGCAGAAGATATTTGCCCTTGCTGAAGAGAAAATTCTGCCTAACTTTGATTTTGACCGTGTATGCCGCATGGTATTAGGTAAAAACTGGAAGTCGGCAAGCCCTGAGCAGCAGGCTGCTTTCCAGAAAGAATTCCGAAGCCTGTTGCTGCGCACTTACGCGACTGCCCTCGGTAAATATAAGAACCAGGTGATTGAGTACAAACCTATGCGTGCCGAACCAGGCGCGAAAAATGTCAGCGTTAAAACCCAGATCTTGCAGCCTGGCGGCCAACCGATTACAGTCGATTACAGCCTGGTGAAGGTAGATAGCGGCTGGAAGGTTTATGACATTGTGATTGAAAGTGTCAGCCTTGTTACCAACTACCGCAGCCAGTTCAGCAATGAAATCCGCACCAATGGCCTGGATAGCCTGAACAAAAAACTTGCAGAGAAGAATAAAGCGGCAGGGGTATGACGAGTATCAGATTGCAGGATAATCAGTGGTATGTATCCGGTGACATCCTTGTCGATAACGCCAATGCTGTGCTGAATGAAAGTAATGCATTGGAAATCACGGATAATCTGCAGATAGATATGTCGGCTGTGAATGATGTGGATACTGCTGCCCTTAGCATACTGATTCAGTGGCAAAAGCGCGCTTTGGCTGCGAATAAATCTGTGATGTTCAATAAACTGCCTAAGAACTTGATCAGCCTGGCAGCGTTGTACGGCGTGACAGATTTTATACCGTTCAGTGCTGAGTAACAGATTAAGTTAGATAGACCGTTTTATTTTTAATCAGGCCAATATTTATTGGCCTATTGTTTTTTTAGAATCTTTACTTTTTAAGTATCCAGGTTAAGTACCCAGGTGTTTTTTTGCCGGTCACCGGATCTAAAGCAAGTGTATCAAGTCTACCGATCATCCTATTTTTCAATACGTAAGTGAAAGTAAAATTTTGAGTCTGCCCGCAATTAAAATCAGTGGAGTCCATAAGCATTTTGGCGCATTGCATGCGCTGAGAGGGATAGACCTGACAATCGAGCAGGGCGAGTTCTTTGCTTTGCTCGGGCCGAATGGCGCCGGAAAGTCAACCCTGATCAATATCCTGGCTGGTCTGATTTCGCCAAGCGCCGGTAATATTTCTGTCATGGGTTTCGATGTGCAGAACCAGTATCAGCAGGCACGCCAGTTGCTGGGGGTGGTGCCGCAGGAGCTTGTATTTGACCCTTTCTTTAATGTGCGTGAGATGCTGCGGTTCCAGGCCGGTTATTTTGGCCGCGGCCGTGAAAATGATGCCTGGGTGGATGAAATCCTGGAAGGCCTGGGTCTGACCGATAAAGCCAATACCAATATGCGCAGGCTTTCTGGCGGCATGAAACGCAGGGCGCTCATTGCGCAGGCGCTTGCGCATAAACCGCCGGTAGTGGTTCTGGATGAGCCTACTGCCGGGGTCGATGTTGAGTTGAGGCAGATGCTGTGGGAGTTCATTAAGAAATTGAATCGCGAAGGCCACACGATTATCCTGACGACGCACTATCTGGAAGAGGCGGAAACCTTGTGCAATCGGGTCGCGATGATGAAGCAAGGTCAGGTGGTGGCTCTGGATAGTACAGCCAATTTACTGAATAAGTTTTCAGGAAAGCATCTGCGCCTGACCCTGGGGAATGTATCCCTGCCGGCAGGTGTTGAGCAGCTGGTGCGTCATGTCGAAAACGGCGTTTATACGTTTGCGCTCGATGACATGGCGCAGATCGAACTGGTGTTGTCTGCCTTGCGTACTTCTGACATTAGAGTGCTGGATATGCAGTTAAACGAAGCTGACCTGGAAGATGTATTTTTATCGCTGGTCGGTAATCCGGCGCAGAATGCAGCAAGGAGTGCATCTTGATTCATCATACGGAAACATGTTCGGGCTCGAAACTGCCTGTTGGTCTCAGGGGCCCCTGGACGCTGTTGAAAAAAGAATTGTTACGGTTCTGGCGGGTAGCGTTTCAGACAGTGGCTGCGCCGGTCATAACCGCGCTGTTATACCTGCTGATTTTTTCGCACGTGCTGGAAAGCCATGTGCAGGTATACGACGGAGTCCCCTATACGGCATTCCTGATCCCGGGGCTGATCATGATGTCTGTATTGCAGAATGCTTTTGCAAACAGTTCCTCCAGCCTGATTCAGTCAAAAGTGATGGGCAATATCGTATTCGTATTGTTAACACCGCTTACGCATATACAGTTTTTTCTGGCATTCCTGATTGCTGCGATCATTCGCGGTCTGGTTGTAGGTCTTTGCATTTATCTGGTGGCCATGTGGTTTGTTGACCTGAGCGTGGCGAATTTCTGGTGGATCGCTGCATTTGCGCTGTTGGGGAGTGCCTTGCTTGGTACTTTCGGCATCATCGCCGGCATCTGGGCGGACCGCTTCGATCAGATGGCCGCTTTCCAGAATTTCATTATCATGCCGCTTACCTTTTTATCCGGCGTGTTTTACTCTATTCACTCGCTGCCGCCGTTCTGGCAGAAGGTGTCGCAGCTGAACCCGTTTTTTTACATGATTGATGGTTTCAGGTATGGTTTCTTCGGTAAAGGCGATGTTTCGCCAGTCTTCAGTTTATTGGTCGTGGGCGGGGCATTCTTAGTGTTGGCACTGATCACCCTAAAAATGCTAAAATCCGGTTATAAACTAAGATCTTAAGTTTAATTTGGAATTTAAAAGGTAATCGTCAGTGTTAAGCGCCCAGCAATTAGAAACATATATTACGCAGAATCTGGTTTGTGACCACATCAAGGTATTGGGTGATGATGGTACGCATTTTGAAGCAGTCATCGTCAGTCCGGAGTTTGTGGGTAAATCGATGGTGCAACAGCATCAGCGCGTATATGCTGCGCTAGGCGATAGGATGAGGGCGGAAATACATGCGTTATCAATGCGTACGCTGACGCCCGAGGCATGGCAGAAGCTGAATAATAAAAACTAATTACGGCGTTTATATTTTTTTACAACCGCTGTAACAGGCATGATGAAATAGGAAAGAAAATGGATATACAGGCAGTTATTAAAGAGCAGGTCACAAGCAACCCGGTAGTTCTTTACATGAAGGGCACACCAAAATTCCCACAATGCGGTTTTTCAAACCTCGCAACACAAATACTTAAAGCCTGTGACACAGATTACCTGGCAGTGGATGTGCTGGCAGACCAGAATATTCGCGAAGGTATCAAGGTGTATGCAAATTGGCCAACGATCCCGCAGCTTTACATTAAAGGCGAGTTCATCGGTGGCTCCGATATCATGCGTGCCATGTACGAAAGCGGTGAGCTGCAAACCTTATTGAATGCGGCTAAATAATTGGACAAATTACTCATTACCGGCGGTAACCGCCTTCATGGTGAAGTCACAATCTCTGGTGCCAAGAATGCTGCGCTACCTATTTTGTGCGCATCACTACTTGCAGAAACACCATTGCACCTGAGTAGTGTTGCAGCCTTAAAGGATATCGACACTACGATCAAGCTGCTGGATACCATGGGGGTCAAGATCTCCCGTAATGCAGATAAAGTGACGCTGGATGCGAGTGAGGTTGCGTCCTTCGAAGCAACCTACGAAATGGTCAAGACCATGCGCGCTTCCATTCTGGTACTGGGACCGCTGCTGGCGCGCTTTGGCACTGCCCGCGTGTCATTGCCGGGTGGCTGTGCCATCGGTTCGCGTCCGGTTGACCTGCATATCAAAGGCCTGCAGGCAATGGGTGCGGCAATACACATCACACACGGCTATATTCAGGCGAGCACTTTGCATTTGCCGAATCGTCGCCTGCAAGGTGCACGTTACTATATGGACCTGGTGACCGTCACCGGTACTGAAAACCTCATGATGGCCGCAGCCCTGGCTGAAGGCACAACAGTGCTGGAAAACGCGGCTAAAGAGCCGGAAGTGATTGATCTGGCCGAGATGCTGATTAAAATGGGCGCCAGGATTACGGGTGCGGGCACTGATGTGATTACGATCGAGGGCGTGGAGAAACTTAACGGTACCTCCCATAATGTCGTATGCGACCGTATTGAGGCTGGTACTTATATGGTAGCAGCGGCAATGACCGGTGGAGAGGTGAAGTTGCTTAATGCCCGCGCTGACTTGCTGGATGCCGTGATCGAAAAGCTGCGTGAAGCAGGTGCTACCGTGACTTCCGAAGCCGACACTATCACCGTGAAAAGTGATGGTAAATTAAAGGCCGTGAATATCCGTACGGCACCGCATCCTGCCTTCCCGACCGATATGCAGGCGCAGTTCATGGCACTTAACACCATGTCGGAAGGCGTGGCGAAAGTGACCGAAACCATTTTTGAAAACCGTTTCATGCATGTGCAGGAAATGCAGCGCATGGGTGCAGACATCAGTATCGACGGTAATACCGCCCTGGTGAAAGGCGTGCCTTCGCTGGATGGAGCCACGGTCATGGCAACGGACCTGCGAGCTTCTGCGAGCCTTGTGCTGGCGGGGCTGGTGGCGCGCGGTGATACCCTGATCGAGCGTATCTATCATCTGGATCGCGGTTACGAAAATCTGGAAGATAAATTAAACGCCTTGGGCGCCAATGTTAAGCGGATCGCTTAAAGAAAAACAGACATAGAATGATTACGATAGCACTATCAAAAGGCCGTATTTTCGAAGAAACCGTACCCTTGCTGGCTGCGGCAGGTATCCATGCGGCTGAGGATCCTGAGTCATCACGCAAGCTCATTATCGGCACCAATCGCGAAGATGTTCGCTTGATTATTGTCCGTGCAACCGATGTACCGACCTATGTGCAATATGGGGCAGCTGACTTAGGCATAGCCGGTAAGGATGTGCTGGATGAGCATGGTGGGGAAGGTTTGTATCAGCCGATAGACCTGCAGATTGCCAAGTGCAGGATGATGGTGGCGGTGCGCGAGGATTTTGATTATTTCGGCTCAATTCGAAGCGGCGCTCGCTTGAAAGTGGTCACCAAATATGTCAAAACCGCACGCGAGCATTTTGCAGCCAAGGGTATGCATGTTGACCTGATCAAACTGTATGGCTCAATGGAACTGGGTCCCCTGGTTGGTTTGGCGGATGTGATCGTAGACCTGGTGAGTACAGGTGGAACCTTGCGTGCCAACAACCTCAAGGCTGTAGAAGAAGTTGGTGAGATCAGTTCGCGTCTGGTTGTGAATCAGGCCTCGCTCAAGTTGAACAGGGCGAAACTGCAGCCCATTATGGATGCGTTCAAGACAGCCATCTCCGCCGGAAAATAAATTTAGCTGATAGGTTCAATCGTATGAAAATTAGACGTTTTTCAACTACTGATAGTGATTTCAAGAGCAATTTAAAAGATCTGCTTGCGTTTGAGACGGCGCAGGATGACTCTATTGATGTAGTGGTGGCAGGTATCCTTAAAGATGTAAAAAACCGTGGTGATGCAGCCGTGCTGGAATACACCAATCGTTTTGATAAAACGGGTGCAACCAGCCTTGCGCAGCTTGAAATCAGCCAGGCTGAACTTGCGGCCGCTTTGAACAGCCTGCCTGCTGATCAGCGTGCTGCGTTACAGACAGCGGCTGATCGTGTACGCAGCTACCATGAAAAACAGCTCATGAGTTCATGGAGCTACACAGAGGCCGATGGCACTTTGCTGGGCCAGCAAGTCACTTCGCTGGATCGCGTAGGATTGTATGTGCCTGGCGGCAAGGCAGCTTATCCTTCATCGGTGCTGATGAATGCGATTCCTGCCAAAGTAGCCGGTGTGCAGGAATTGATCATGGTAGTGCCGACGCCTAACGGCGAGAAGAACCAGTTGGTGCTTGCTGCCGCAGCAGTCTGCGGTGTTGACCGTGTATTCTGCATTGGCGGCGCACAGGCTGTGGGTGCTTTAGCTTACGGTACTGAGACGGTGCCGCAGGTGGATAAAATTGTAGGCCCCGGCAATGCTTATGTAGCGGCTGCAAAACGTCGCGTATTTGGCGTGGTGGGTATCGATATGGTGGCGGGGCCATCCGAGATTCTGGTTATCTGCGATGGCAAGACCGATCCGGACTGGATTGCGATGGATCTGTTCTCGCAGGCAGAGCATGATGAATTGGCGCAGTCCATATTATTAAGCCCGGATGCTGCATTCCTGGATAAAGTGACTGCCAGCATTGAAAAGCTGGTGATCAATATGCCGCGCAAGGACATTATCACCACTTCGCTTACCAACCGGGGCGCATTGATACAGGTGTGCGACCTGGATGAGGCTGCGGAAATCAGCAACTACATTGCACCGGAGCATTTGGAACTGTCGCTGGAAGACCCATTGGCGTTCAGTAAAAAAATCAAGCATGCCGGCGCTATTTTTATGGGCCGTGATACCTGCGAGGCTTTGGGTGATTATTGCGCAGGCCCGAATCACGTATTGCCTACCTCGCGTACGGCCAGGTTCTCGTCACCGCTGGGTGTCTATGATTTCCAGAAACGGTCAAGCCTGATCATGGTGTCTGCGGAAGGCGCGCAAGTGCTGGGTAAGGTTGCCGCTACTTTAGCTTATGGCGAGGGCTTGCAGGCGCACGCACGTTCCGCAGAGTATCGTCTCAAATCGCGCAATTAACTGTGCCGGCATCGTCTTCGCTTTGCGCCGTACTTGAACCGTACGGTCTTTAAAGCTTTACTTTTGCCGCCTTGTGCTTCTTTTAATATCGTGTTTGCGCATGTGCGATATTAAGCAATATGTCAGAGGTTTTAGTATGAGTAAATTCTGGAGTGATATCGTACATAAGTTAACCCCTTATGTGCCTGGCGAGCAGCCGAAGTTAACCAATCTGGTCAAGCTGAACACAAATGAAAACCCTTATGGCCCTGGCCCTAAGGTCATTGCAGCATTGAAGACAGAAGCTGCAGATACTCTGCGCCTGTATCCTGACCCCAATTCAGATGCATTGAAGGCAGCGATCGCACATGCTTATGCTTTAAGCCCAAATCAGGTATTTGTAGGTAACGGTTCAGATGAAGTTCTGGCGCATGTGTTCCAGGCGTTGCTCAAGCATGATCAGCCATTGTTGTTTCCTGATATTACTTACAGTTTTTATCCGGTCTACTGCGGCCTTTATGGTATTGACTACCGGACGGTTCCGCTTGCGGAAGATTTTTCGATCAATATTGATGACTATAAACAGCCTAATGGCGGCATTATTTTCCCTAATCCCAATGCCCCGACCGGTATCCCGCTTGCATTGTCACAGATAGAGCAGTTGCTGCAGCGCAATCCCGGCTCAGTGGTCGTGATCGATGAAGCTTATGTGGATTTTGGCACGGAATCAGCGGTAGGGCTCATTAGCCGATATCCCAATCTGCTGGTGACGCACACTTTATCAAAAGCACGCTCGCTGGCGGGATTGCGTGTCGGTTACGCCATGGGTTCGCCAGACCTGATTGAAGCGCTTATTCGCGTGAAGGATAGTTTCAACTCCTATCCGATTGACCGGTTTGCATCTGCCGGTGCCATTGCTGCATTGCAGGATACTGAATATTTCGAGAAAACCTGCAAGCAGGTCATGGCTACAAGAGAGGCGCTGGTAGATGACCTGGTAAAGCTTGGTTTTCAAGTGCTACCATCAGGCGCGAATTTCATATTTGCCCGGCATCCGGCATGGGATGGTGCGGAATTGACTGCAAAATTGCGCGAACGCAGCATCATCGTGCGCCATTTTAAATCACCAGCCCGTATTTCGCCTTATTTACGCATCACGATAGGTACCGATGCGCAATCTAAATTATTGATCGATGCATTGTCGGGTATTTTATAGCAGGGTGCGCTGGGCGATAAATCCCAATGCAGGTGCGGCCTGGGCTTCAAGTGGCATGGAAATTGTAAAAAAACCGTTAAAATAAACACGAAAAGTTTGAATTTTCTGCGTAACTACGGTTATCATAGCGAAATGTGCGTTTTGTGCACAATATAATAATTAATTTCAATTTCGTATTTTTAACCTAAGTAAATCAATCATTAAGTATTGGTTTATTATTCGTTGGAGGATGTATCGTGGCACAAACCCAAATGGCATTAGATTCATTAGATTTCGACGCAACAGTTGCCCTGGCAACTAAAGTTGCTCCACATGTAGACATTTTAGAAATCGGTACTCCATGCATTAAGCATAACGGTATCAAACTGCTGCAAACACTGCGCGCAAAATTCCCGAACAACAAAATCCTGGTTGACCTGAAAACAATGGACGCCGGTTACTACGAAGCTGAGCCATTCTTCAAAGCTGGCGCAGATATCGTTACAGTACTGGGTACTTCAGACATCGGCACAATCAAAGGTGTTATTGATGTTGCAAACAAATACGGTAAAAAAGCACAAGTTGACTTGATCAATGTGGCTGATAAAAAAACACGTACACAAGAAGTTGCAAAATTAGGCGCGCACATCATCGGTGTTCACACTGGTTTGGATCAACAGGCTGCTGGCCAGACACCATTTGCTGACTTGGCTTTGGTTGCAGGCTTGAACCTGGGTGTTGACATTTCAGTTGCCGGTGGCGTTAAAGCTGCTACGGCTGCTCAAGTACGTGACGCTGGTGCAACTATCATTGTTGCCGGTGCTGCTATCTACGGCGCTGCTGACCCAGCTGCTGCTGCTGCTGAAATCACAGGTATCGCTCATGGCGGTTCAACTGGCGGTTTATTCGGTTTTATTAAAAAATTATTCAGCTAATTTTTTAACTGATTGAAAAAACCCCAGTCTTAAAAGCTGGGGTTTTTTTATGTCAAATTTCTATTTAGTCAGGTAAATATACGTGATCGCCTTGTAATGGGTTAAAATGCCGTTACATAACATTTGATATACATTCTATGCGTACAGCCAAAGTTAACAGAAACACATTAGAAACCCAGATCGCAGTGAGCATCAATCTTGATGGCACTGGCCTTTCTTCATTTAACACAGGCCTTGGCTTTCTGGATCATATGCTAGACCAGATTGCCCGCCATGGCATGATGGATATTGAAGTGAATGCCAAGGGTGATTTGCATATCGATGCGCATCATACAGTTGAAGATATTGGCATCACCTTAGGCCAGGCGTTTGCGCAGGCAGTTGGTGATAAAAAAGGCATTCGTCGTTATGGCCATGCCTATGTGCCGCTGGATGAAGCGTTATCACGCGTGGTTCTGGACATTTCAGGACGCCCGGGTCTGGAATTCGGCTGTACGTTCACACGCGCAGCGATCGGCACGTTTGATGTCGACCTCATACATGAGTTTTTCCAGGGCTTTGTGAACCATGCCAATGTCACTCTGCATATCGATAACTTAAAAGGTCACAATGCCCACCATCAGGCAGAGACAATTTTCAAGGCTTTCGGCCGTGCGCTGCGTGTGGCCGTAGAGTTCGATACGCGTATGGCGGGTATCATGCCGTCAACGAAAGGCAGTTTGTAAGGCTCTCGCTGCCGGGGATTCCATCGCCGGTAAAAACAGGTCACAGCAATACCACAAAATAACATGAGCAAAATAGATATCGCGGTAGTAGATTATGGCATGGGCAATTTGCGCTCAGTATCAAAGGCGCTTGAGCATGTCGCGCCGGCAAAGCATGTTTTGGTCACCGGCAATCCTGATGATATTGCGGCAGCAGAGCGTGTTGTCTTTCCCGGACAGGGCGCCATGCCGGATTGCATACGCGAGCTTGATGCGAGAGGCCTGCGTGATGCGGTCATTGCTGCCACGCAGAACAAGCCTTTTTTAGGTATATGCATTGGCCTTCAAATGCTGTTTGAGCATTCCGAAGAAGGTGATGCAGCGGGTCTTGGCGTGTTTAAAGGCAGTGTGAAGCGCTTTGCGGCAGAACATATGGTCGACAGCGAGGGTGGTAAACTGAAGGTTCCACACATGGGCTGGAACCAGGTATATCAAACCGGCGCTGAACCGCATGCTTTATGGCAGGGCATTCAGGATGCCGCCAGATTCTATTATGTCCATAGTTATTATGTGCAGCCAGATGATGACGGTATCATCGCTGGCTATAGCCATTACCCGAACAGGTTTACCTGTGCAATTGCAAAAGATAATCTGTTTGCAGTGCAGTTCCATCCGGAAAAAAGTGCCGATGCAGGTTTGCAGTTATTGAGCAATTTCGTAAACTGGTCGCCAGACTAAGCGGCAGTTTAATGATGGATAGCAGTTACTTTATTAATTACTGATTTTTTATTTGATTTATTTTTCACTATGTTAATTATCCCAGCAATTGATCTCAAAGACGGCCAGTGTGTCAGACTTAAACAAGGCTTAATGGAGGAGTCTACGGTATTCTCCGAAGATCCGGGTGCGATGGCTCGGCATTGGGTGGATCAAGGCGGTAAACGGCTGCACCTGGTTGATTTGAACGGTGCATTTGCAGGTAAGCCGGTCAATGAAGGTGCTATCAAATCTATCGTAAGCGCAGTTGGCGGCGATATACCGATTCAGCTGGGTGGTGGCATCCGTGATCTGGAAACCATAGAGCGTTATCTCGATAATGGTATCGATTATGTGATTATCGGTACGGCAGCTGTTAAAACGCCTGGCTTTCTGCATGAGGCATGCTATGCATTCCCCGGACAGATCATGGTCGGACTGGATGCCAAAGATGGCAAGGTGGCAATTGACGGATGGTCTAAGCTGACAGGCCATGACGTGATTGACCTGGCGAAAAAATTTGAAGATTATGGCGTCAATTCAATTGTCTATACTGATATTGGCCGTGATGGCATGTTGAGCGGTGTGAATATTGAAGCCACTGTTGCGCTGGCGCAGGCATTGACGATTCCTGTCATTGCGTCAGGCGGCGTGACCAACCTGGACGATGTCAGGAAGCTGTGCGCAGTTGCCAGTGAAGGTATTATCGGCACGATTACCGGCCGTGCAATCTATGAAGGTACGCTGGATTTTTCTGCCGCACAGAAACTTGCGGATGAGTTAAGTTGATGGAGCTTGTCTGATGGGTCTGGCAAAACGCATTATTCCGTGTCTTGACGTGACGGATGGCCGTGTTGTAAAAGGCGTGAATTTTCTTGAACTGCGCGACGCCGGTGATCCTGTTGAGATTGCCAAGCGCTATGATGATCAGGGTGCTGATGAGCTGACATTTCTGGACATTACGGCCAGCTCCGATAACCGTGGCCTGATTCTGCATATTATCGAAGAAGTGGCGAGTCAGGTGTTTATTCCTCTGACAGTGGGCGGCGGTGTGCGCGAGGTTGAAGATGTGCGCCGCCTGTTGAATGCCGGAGCCGATAAGGTTAGTATTAACACGACAGCAGTGCTTAACCCGCAGATGGTGAAAGCCGCTGCTGACCGCTTTGGTTCGCAGTGCATCGTTGTGGCGATCGATGCCAAAAAAGTTGAAAATCAACCTTTCGAATGGGAAGTATTTACCCATGGTGGCCGTAAGGCAACCGGACTTGATGCCGTTAAATGGGCTGAATACATGGTGAGCCTGGGTGCTGGTGAGCTGCTGGTCACCAGTATGGATAGGGACGGTACTAAAATCGGCTTTAACAACCCGCTTAACAGGGCCATCAGTAATGCCGTAGAAGTGCCCCTGATCGCATCAGGAGGTGTAGGTAATTTGCAGCATCTGGTCGATGGCGTCAAGGAAGGCGGCGCTGATGCCGTGCTGGCTGCCAGCATATTCCACTATGGCGAATATACGGTAAGGGAAGCGAAAGAATATATGGCCAGGCATGGTATAGAGGTCAGGCTATGAATTGGCTGGATGAAATTCACTGGGATGCTGACGGGCTGGTGCCTGTCATTGCACAGGAGCATGATACGGGCGATGTCGTCATGTTTGCCTGGATGAACCGTGAAGCATTGCAATTAAGCCAGGATACCAGGCAGGCTGTTTACTGGTCACGGTCGCGCAAACGGCTGTGGCGTAAAGGTGAAGAGTCCGGGCATGTGCAGAAAATACATGAGATCCGCCTTGATTGTGACGAGGACGTGATTCTGCTGAAAATAGAACAGGTTGGCGGTATCGCCTGCCATACTGGCCGCCACAGCTGTTTCTTCAAGAAGCTGGAGAATGAAAACTGGCTGGTAGACCAGCCTGTCATCAAGAACCCGGAAGATATTTATAAGCATGAGTAATTCAATGAATGACGTTCTAGACCGTTTGTCCGATTTGCTGGAGCAGCGCAAGTCTGCCGACCCTGCATCGTCTTACGTTGCCAAACTCTATGCTAAAGGCATGGACAGCATTCTTAAAAAAATCGGTGAGGAAGCAACCGAAACGGTGATTGCGGCTAAAGGCGGTAATAAAGAGGAAATTATCTATGAAACTGCCGATTTATGGTTTCATACACTGGTCATGCTTGCAAAAGCGGATTTAAAACCATCGGATGTACTGGCAGAGCTGGCCAGGCGTGAAGGTTTGTCTGGTATCGATGAGAAAAATGCCAGACCAAAAGGATAGTGAGGCTGGAATGAGCGCAGACTGTATTTTTTGCAAGATTATCAAGGGCGATATTCCTTCAAAGAAGGTGTATGAAGATGACGATGTGATCGCCTTTCATGATATACATCCGATCACCAGGGTGCATTTCCTAATCGTGCCCAAGCTGCATATTGAAAGTTTGCAGACTTGCGAAGCGCAGCATCAGGCATTGCTGGGCAAGATATTGTTACTGGCCCCCAAGCTGGCTGCAGAGCAGGGTTTGAAAGGGTTTCGTACGATGATCAATACTGGGCGCGAAGGCGGGCAGGAAGTGTTTCATGTGCACGTACACGTATTTGGTGGCGGCGAGTCGCTGCCGAGAATTTAGCGGCATCAGTCAGCGGATATTATTAAGGAGAGCATCATGGGATCATTAAGCATTTGGCATTGGTTGATTGTTTTGTTGGTGGTGGTGCTGATATTCGGTACAAAGAAGCTGCGCAACCTCGGTGGTGATGTGGGTGGTGCCGTTAAGAGTTTTAAAGATGCGATGGCCGAAGAAAAAAATGGATCCGCTACTTCAGAAGCTATCACTGACCAGTCAGAAAAAGCGCTGACAATCGAAGCCAATGCCGTTGAAGTTCCGGCTACCAAGGCACCAGCAAAGAAACGCGCCCCGGCTGCAAAAACCGCTGCTGCCAAGAAGCCTGCTGCTAAAGCCTCAGCGGACAAACCCAAAACACCAGCGAAAAAAGCTTCAGCAGCTAAACCCAAAGCGGCTACGATAAAAGCTGAGTCTTGATTTTTCAGGTCAGGACTGTATCTGCTATTTATCCGACTTTAGTTTCTAACCGTGTTTGATATTGCCTTTTCTGAATTGGTGGTCATCGCAATCGTTGCACTGATTGTGATTGGCCCGGAGAAGTTACCGAAAGTTGCGCGTACGCTGGGGACACTGGCTGGGCGCATGCAGAAATACATGGCGCAGATTAAAGAAGAGGTAAACCGGGAGGCGCGTTTTGCAGAGCTCCAGAAACTGCAGGATGAGATCCGGAGCGCCGGTAATGCTGCACAGGAAAAGCTGCAATCCGAGGCGGGAAAGATTAGCCAGGATTTGCAAATCAGCGAAGCAGAAGGCGCCAAGCCAGCTCTGGACAAACAGCCCAATCCTAACCCAGATAAAGAATAGTGCTGGCACGTGACTCCTACCGAAAATTTCATATCACATCTAATTGAGTTGCGCAGCCGCTTGCTGCGTATCGTTGTGGGCTTGATCGTTGTTTTTGTCGCACTGTTTCCATTTGCCAATGATATTTATGCATTGCTGGCAGCGCCTTTGCTGGGCAAGCTGCCGCTGGGCGGGCAGATGATCGCCACCGGCGTCACTACCCCATTCTTTGTGCCGATGAAGGTGGCGATGATGGCTGCATTTTTGATTTCGCTGCCGCATACGCTTTACCAGGTCTGGGCATTTGTAGCCCCAGGCCTTTATGCGCATGAAAAGAGATTCATGGTCCCGATCATTGTTTTCAGCAGTTTTCTGTTTCTGCTGGGCATGTCTTTCGCTTATTTTCTGGTCTTTCCGGTGGTGTTTGGATTCATTGTAGGTACCGCGCCGGAAGGTGTCGCGGTCATGACCGATATCGGAAACTACCTCGATTTTGTCATGACTTTGTTTTTCGCTTTTGGGCTGTCTTTTGAGGTACCTATCGCAGTGGTCATGGCTGTCCGTTTCGGCTGGGTGGACATTGCAGCACTTAAAGACGCGCGTGGTTATGTAGTGGTGGCGGCATTTGTGATCGGCGCAATCTTTACTCCGCCAGACATCATTTCACAGTTCATGCTGGCGGTTCCTATGTGGCTGCTGTATGAGTTAGGCATTTTTGTTGCCGCATTCACCAGCAAGAAATCCGAGCCGACAATTCAACCGCCGGCTTAAAGGCTATTCACTCACAATTTCAGATGGCTTCGGGCGTTTGCCGATAATAACCGAAATGTTAATGATCGCCTCGGCACGCGCAATCTGGATAGTGGCTTTTTGATTCGGCTTCAGGGCTGCAATCAAGTTCAGCATGGTGCCGCTGTCAATGACAGGTTTACCCTCGATCGCCAATAAAATGTCACCGGCGCGCAGGCCAGCCTTGTCGGCGGGGCTGTTGCGCAGAACACCTGCAATCAGTGCGCCTTGCGGCCGTTTTAAGCGGAATGATTCTGCAAGTTCCGGCGTAATGTCCTGTGCCTCAATGCCTATCCAGCCGCGGGTTACGTTCCCTTGAGCAATGATTTGTTCAGTCACCTGCTGTGCCAGTGTTGCCGGTATGGCGAAGCCAATGCCCATGGAGCCGCCGCTGCGTGAATAGATTGCACTATTGATGCCGACCAGGCTACCTTCGGTATCGATTAATGCACCGCCAGAATTGCCGGGGTTGATCGAGGCGTCTGTCTGGATGAAGTTTTCATAGATGTTAATTCCAAGGTGCGTGCGGCCAAGAGCGCTGACGATGCCCTGCGTGACAGTCTGGCCGACACCGAAAGGATTGCCGATAGCCAATACTACATCGCCGACACTCAGCTTGTCCGAACTGGCAAAAGTGATTGCAGGCAGATTATCGGCATCTACTTTAATCAGTGCGAGATCAGTGTCGGGGTCGGTCCCTACCACTTTTGCAGAGAGCTTGCGGCCGTCTGACAAAGCCACCTCGATTGCATCCGCTGTTGCAATCACATGGTTATTGGTCAGGATCAAACCTTTTTCACTTACGATCACGCCGGAGCCCAGGCTGTTTTCCGGTTGCGAAGGGGTTTCCATGTCGTCGAACTGGTCGCCAAAGAAATGCCGAAAAACCGGGTCGTCCAGGAATTTCTCATGCGGGTTGGCAGCGGCTGCCTTGCTGGTGAAAATATTGACCACAGAAGGCATCGCTTTTTTTGCCGCATGACGGTAAGAGCCTGCCGGAGTGGCCTCCTGTAATTGATCATTCGGCTTTACTACCAACGCATGTTCTTTCTGATTTAAAAAATCAGGATTGAAAATGCGCAATACAAACAGCAATGCCATGCACACGGTCGCCGTTTGTGCAAAAATGAGCCATACTTTTTTATGCAGCTGGTTATTCATAAGTTAAATGTAAAGAAAATGAGTAGTTTGGATATCGGGTCGCAGCAATCGGAAATCAATAGCACAGAATCTAAAGGTTATAGTTTATGGTAAAAATCAATGAGTTAATACATTATACCCAACAACTCATGCGTGTAGAGCGTTTCAAGGATTACTGTCCTAATGGCTTGCAGGTTGAAGGACGGCAGGATATTCGCAAAATTGTGTCCGGAGTGACGGCGAGCATGGCGCTGTTGGAAGCGGCCCACAAAGCGAATGCTGATCTGGTGCTGGTGCATCATGGCTATTTCTGGCGTAACGAAGATGCCAGAATTGTCGGGATAAAACGTAATCGCATCGCCTATCTGTTAAAAAATGATTTAAACCTGATGGCATATCACTTGCCTCTGGATGCGCATGCAGAGCTGGGCAATAACGTGCAGCTTGGCAAATTGCTTGGATTGAATGCAGTCGATTACGCAGGTGATGAAAATCTGGTCGCTTACGCCGACCTTGATATTCCAACAGCGCTAGGAGATTTTGTATCGCGCATTGAAAGCAGCCTGCAGCGTCGTGCCATGGTGGTGGGCGATAGAAATCGGCTGATACGCAGAGTTGCCTGGTGCACCGGGGCTGCGCAAAGTTATATTGAAGCGGCGGCAGCGCTTGGCGCCGAGGTTTTCATCAGTGGCGAGATTTCAGAGCAGACCACCCATCTGGCGCTTGAAATGGGCGTGGCCTATGTTTCTGCGGGGCATCATGCAACCGAGCGCTATGGTATCCGGGCGCTCGGTGAGCACCTTGCGGGCAGGTTTGATTTGGAGCATGAATTTATAGATATTGATAATCCGGTTTAGTTGTTTTACTTCAGTCACTTATTAAATAAAGCTTTAATTGCTTAGTAAAAACATTGTATAATTCGGCGATTAAAAACCGCTCGATTTCAAGCTGTGCCCGCTGTAGGTAATGCTCTTCTAGCCGGCGCTATTTTAATATATATGATGGCATTGGTCTCAAAAGGACTTGATGCTGAATTCGGTCAATCCTTTCATGCATGAGGAAAACATGTCAGACAACCAAAGTGACAAGCAGCAGACTGGCTCGCAAGCTAGCGAGTGTTCTCAAGTAGATTTAGATAAGCGTAACTTCTTAATAGCAACTTCAGCAGTAGGCGCCCTGGGCTGTGCCGCAGTCGCGGTGCCTTTTGTTAAGAGCATGACGCCAAGTGAGCGTGCGAAAGCCGCTGGTGCGCCGGTAGAAGTTGATATCAGCAAAATTCAGCCGGGTACGATGCTGACAGCAGAGTGGCGTGGTCAGCCGGTGTGGGTGATTAACCGGACCGATGAAATGGTCGCAGAGCTGGCGAAGCATGATGATCAGTTGTCTGATCCTGCGAGTAACGTAACTTCCCAGCAGCCTGAGTATTGTAAAAATGAAGGCCGTTCAATCAAACCTAATGTTGCCGTGGTCGTAGGTATCTGTACGCACCTGGGCTGTTCCCCGACTGAGAAGATGAAAGCGGGCGGCGATATGGGCGAGAAGTGGACCGGCGGTTTCTTCTGTCCTTGCCACGGTTCCAAGTTCGACTTGGCGGGCCGTGTGTTTAAAGGCTCTCCAGCGCCAATTAACCTGGTGGTGCCTCCGCACAAATATCTAAGCGATACTGTGTTGCTGATTGGTGTTGATACTGAAGATAAGGCTTAATCATGACTAACAAAAATAAATCTCAAGATAAATCCCAGGATAAGTCAAAATTAGCGGGTGTCATGAATGACACTTTGAATTGGGTGGATGCCCGCTTTCCCTTGACCAGCAATATCAAGGCGCACCTGACCGAATATTATGCACCCAAGAATTTCAATTTCTGGTACTTCTTTGGTTCACTGGCTTTGCTGGTGCTGGTGCTGCAAATTGTGACAGGTATCTTCCTGACCATGCACTATAAGCCAGATGCTGAACTGGCGTTCGGTTCTGTAGAATATATCATGCGAGATGTGCCGTGGGGCTGGCTGATCCGTTATATGCACTCGACCGGCGCTTCCATGTTCTTTGTCGTGGTGTATCTGCACATGTTCCGTGGCTTGATTTACGGTTCATATCGCAATCCGCGTGAATTGATCTGGCTATTCGGCGTGGCGATTTTCCTGGCGCTGATGGGCGAGGCTTTCTTTGGCTACCTGTTGCCTTGGGGTCAGATGTCATACTGGGGTGCGCAGGTCATTGTGAACCTGTTCTCTGCAATTCCATTTATTGGTCCTGACGTGTCTCAGTGGCTGCGTGGTGATTATCTGGTTTCAGATGCTACGTTAAACCGTTTCTTTGCGTTCCATGTGATTGCCTTGCCGTTTGTGCTGGTGGGTTTGGTCGTTGCACACCTGATCGCATTGCATGAAGTTGGTTCAAACAACCCGGATGGCGTGGAAATCAAGAAGCTGAAAGATAAAACAACAGGCATTCCGCTGGATGGTATCCCGTTCCATCCATACTACACAGTGAAAGATCTTGTAGGTGTGGCAGCATTTCTGATTGTATTCTCAGCGATTATTTTCTTTGCACCGGAAATGGGTGGTTATTTCCTTGAGGCGAATAACTTTGTGCCGGCAGATCCGCTTAAAACGCCTGCACACATTGCGCCGGTATGGTATTTCACGCCTTACTACTCAATCCTGCGTGCGGTACCGCCTATCCTGAATTCGCAATTCCCGGGTGTGGCTGCAATGGGCCTGTCAGTAGTGGCTTTTGCATTCCTGCCTTGGCTCGATAGAAGCCCGGTCAAGTCGATCCGTCATCGCGGTGCGTTATATAAAGCTTGGTTGGCTGCGTTTGTGGTGAGTTTCCTGGTTTTAGGTTATCTGGGTACCGTGCCTTCAAACGTATGGGGCCAGTTTGGTGCGTGGATGGGTGGTGCGGATCGCGCTACCGTAGTTGCACGATTCTTTACGGTTGTTTATTTCTTGTTCTTTGCCTTGATGCCTTGGTATACCAAAAAAGACAAAACTAAACCAGTGCCAGAAAGAGTGACAGGATAATAGCCATGAAAATTATAGATAATATGAAAAATATTTTTTCAGCAGTATTGTTAGCGCCATTGTTTGTTTTATCGCTTACCGCAGCTGCCAATGAAGAGTTGGCGCTGGATAAGGCGCCGGTGGATGCTTCAAACCATGAATCATTGCAGCGTGGTGCGCGTACGTTTGTTAACTATTGCCTTAACTGCCATAGCGCGAATTACATGCGCTATAACCGACTGCTTGAAATCGGGCTGACGGAAAAGCAGATCAAGGACAATTTGCTGCTGGCCGGCGAAAAAGTGGGTGATACCATGAAGGTGGCGATGAACAAGAAGGAGGCTGCAAAGTGGTTAGGCGCTGCGCCGCCTGATCTGTCGGTTGAAGTGCGTGCTCGCGGTGCGGATTGGGTGTATACCTATATGCGTGGCTTCTACCGTGACAGCTCACGTCCAACTGGATGGAATAATACAGTGTTCGATAAAGTGGGTATGCCACATGTGCTCTACGAACTGCAGGGTGAGCAGGAGCTTAACCATGAAACGCATGAGTTGAAATTGGTGAAGCCGGGTCGTCTCTCTGTTGAGGAGTATGATGTGCTGGTTGGTGATCTGACTAATTTCCTGGCTTACATGTCTGAGCCTGCAAAACAACAACGTAACCAGCTGGGCTGGTTAGTTTTACTGTTTTTGAGTGTGTTGTTGGTTCTGACTTACAAACTCAAGAAAGCTTATTGGAAGGATATACACTAAATATGATGACTTTATATTCGGGGACGACTGATCCCTATAGCCACCGCTGTCGAATTGTTTTATTCGAAAAAGGCATGGATTTCCAGGTGATTGATGTTGACCTGGCAAACAAGCCTGAGGATCTGGCAGTTATCAATCCCTATAATCAAGTACCGGTTCTTGTTGAGCGCGATCTGGTGCTATCTGAAGCTAATATCATTAATGAGTACATTGATGAGCGCTTTCCGCATCCGCAGCTGATGCCGCCTGATCCGGTGATGCGTGCCCGTGCCAGGTTGTTCTTGTATAGTTTTGAGAAAGATCTGTTCAGCCACATTGCAGATATTGAATCGGGTGATGAGCAGAAGGCGGATAAGGCGCGTGCGACTATTCGTGACAACCTGACGCAACTGGTACCTATTTTTTCCAAGCAAAACTATTTGCTGGGAGATGATTATTCAATGCTGGATGTTGCAGTAACGCCTCTGCTGTGGCGCTTGGGGCACTATGGCATTGAATTGCCAAACCAGGCTGCGCCGATTCTCAAGTATGCAGAGCGCCTGTTCTCAAGGCCTTTGTATTCGGATGCGATGACGCCGTCCGAAAAAGCGATGCGTAAGTAATTACGTGTTTTTCAGTTAATTTGCGGTTTCTCATTCGATAGTAAGGTTGTTTTAATGGCGCAATTGATTTCTACCAAGCCTTATATGTTGCGTGCCATGCATGAGTGGTGCGTCGACAACAACCTTACGCCGCATCTGGTAGTCGCAGTTAATGGCCGTACGCGTGTACCGATGGCTTACGTCAAGGATGGCGAGATTGTATTGAACATCAACTACAGTGCGACCAAAGATCTGCATATGGATAATGAGTCGGTAGTATTTTCGGCCCGTTTTGGCGGCGTGTCTCAAAATATCTATGTGCCGATGGATGCAGTAAGGGGTATTTTTGCGCGCGAGAACGGGCAGGGTATGTTTTTTGAGTTGGACGATACCACCGACGCGGAAGCACAGCCCGCTGATGAAGAGCTGGCTTCGGCTGCGGATGTTTCGCCTGAAGATCGCTCAAAAAACAGAAATAATAAAAAACCCACACTGACAATCGTAAAATAGCTTTGCATTTTTAAAAATCTCAGTATAATACGCAACTCAAATTTAACGCCGGATTAGCTCAGTTGGTAGAGCAGCGCACTTGTAATGCGAAGGTCGTCAGTTCGATTCCGACATCCGGCACCAAATTCTTGACAAATTCCGTTATGCATTTGACAGCAAGTCAAATTGTCAGCATAATTTCGGGTTCGGTGAGGAGGGGTGGCCGAGTGGTTAAAGGCGACGGACTGTAAATCCGTTCTCTCAGAGTACGAAGGTTCGAATCCTTCCCCCTCCACCAAGTTTGTAATACATGTGTAAGTGTTAGTAATGAGCTTGTAGGCGTTTGTGTTATTTAGACCGGTCGCGGGTGTAGCTCAGCTGGTAGAGCACTTGCCTTCCAAGCAAGATGTCGCGAGTTCGAACCTCGTCGCCCGCTCCAATGACTGGGTAGATTGGTTTAGCGCCCATGTGGCTCAGTGGTAGAGCACTCCCTTGGTAAGGGAGAGGTCGCGGGTCCGATTCCCGCCATGGGCACCATAAAGCTTGAATTCGTGGCGGTGCATAAAATTTTAAGCGGCCAAGATTAATGTTGGGCGTGGTGGTACTGGTGGTTGAGTTGCTAGTGGTTAACTGATGTTTGGCAGCACTTTGTAATTTGAACAACTTGAAATTTGAACAAGTTTTATTAATTCTAATAAAACTTATGGTTAATAAAATATTGTAAAGGACTAATGCAATGGCAAAAGGTAAATTCGAACGGACCAAGCCGCACGTAAACGTAGGCACGATTGGCCACGTTGACCACGGTAAAACAACACTGACAGCGGCGATTACCACTGTACTGACCAAGAAATTCGGCGGCGAAGCAAAAGCTTACGACCAAATTGACGCGGCGCCAGAAGAAAAAGCGCGCGGCATCACCATCAACACAGCACACGTAGAATACGAAACAGCAACCCGTCACTACGCACACGTTGACTGCCCAGGCCACGCCGACTATGTAAAAAACATGATTACCGGCGCAGCCCAAATGGACGGCGCAATCCTGGTATGTTCAGCAGCTGACGGCCCAATGCCACAAACACGCGAACACATCCTGCTGGCACGTCAAGTGGGCGTACCATACATCATCGTATACCTGAACAAAGCCGACCTGGTTGACGATCCTGAATTGTTGGAACTGGTTGAAATGGAAGTGCGTGACCTGTTAAGCAAATACGACTTCCCAGGCGACGACACCCCAATCATCACCGGCTCAGCACGTGCTGCGCTGGAAGGCGACCAATCAGACATCGGCGAACCATCCATCTTCAAACTGGCCGACGCACTCGACAGCTACATCCCGCTGCCAGAACGCGCAATCGACGGCACATTCCTGATGCCAGTAGAAGACGTATTCTCAATCTCAGGCCGCGGTACCGTAGTAACCGGTCGTGTAGAACGCGGCATTGTTAAAGTCGGCGACGAAATTGAAATCGTAGGTATCAAAGACACCCTGAAAACCACCTGTACCGGCGTTGAAATGTTCCGCAAACTGCTGGATCAAGGTCAAGCAGGCGACAACGTAGGCGTATTGCTGCGTGGTACCAAACGTGAAGAAGTGGAACGTGGTCAAGTATTGGCAAAAGCTGGCTCTATCAAACCGCACACCAAATTCACGGCAGAAATCTACGTGCTGGGTAAAGACGAAGGTGGTCGTCACACGCCATTCTTCCAAGGCTACCGTCCACAATTCTACTTCCGTACCACAGACGTAACTGGCGCAGTTGAATTGCCAGCGGGTACAGAAATGGTTATGCCAGGTGACAACGTATCAATCACAGTGACCCTGATTGCGCCGATCGCGATGGAAGAAGGCTTGCGCTTCGCTATCCGTGAAGGTGGCCGTACTGTGGGTGCTGGTGTTGTAGCTAAGATTATCGAGTAATGATTATCTGGTGCAGTAGCGCCAGATAAGTGGTAGTAAAAGAGTCGCACTAACAACCCGGTGTGGCTCTTGATAAAGTTGTTTATGTACAGGCCAATAGCTCAATTGGTAGAGTATCGGTCTCCAAAACCGAGGGTTGGGGGTTCGAGACCCTCTTGGCCTGCCAGATTTGCAGTACGGATTTAATCCACTTGAATAACTAGAAATTTAAATATTTCTAGTTATTTGCGTTATTAAAATCCGGTTAATTATTTGAGTCACTATTAAGTAGATTATGGTCAACAAAATTAAGTTGCTGGTGGCGGTCCTTTTGCTTATCGCTGGTCTTGCAGGTTTTTACCTGCTTGCTGATAAGCCCACTGTTGTACGCATTTTAGCCGTTCTTGCCGGCTTGGGAGCTTCTATTGCCGTATTGTGGACTACGCCTGTAGGCCAGCGCTCATTGGGTTTTATCGGTGAGGCGGTAGTTGAGGCGCGTAAAGTCGTATGGCCTACACGAAAAGAGACAATACAAACTACTTTGGTGGTTTTTGCTTTAGTGGTGGTTATGGCGGCTTTCTTGGCTGTTGTTGATATCGGATTTGCATTTATGGTGCAGAAATTAATGGGACGGGGCGCGTAATGAGTATGAAATGGTACGCGGTGCAAGCGTTTTCGGGTTTTGAGAAATCTGTGCAAAAAGGTTTGGAAGAGCGCGTTGTGCGTTCTGGTCTGCAAGATCAGTTCGGTCAGATATTGGTGCCGATTGAAGAAGTGATTGAAATGAAAAACGGACAGAAGGCGATTTCTGAACGTAAGCTCTATCCGGGTTATGTGCTGGTGCAGATGAATATGACTGACGACACGTGGCATCTGGTTAAGAGTACTCCGCGTGTGACGGCGTTCATCGGCGGCAGTGCGCAGAAGCCGACGCCGATCAAAGACAAAGAAGTCGATATTATCCTTCAGCGTATTGATGACAGTAAAAGTAATCCAACACAGAAACTTACTTTCGAAAAAGGTGAGTCAGTTCGTATTGTTGATGGTCCATTCAAGGACTTTTCAGGCAACGTCGAGGAAGTTAACTACGAGAAAAGCAAACTGCGTGTTTCAGTGGTTATCTTCGGGCGTTCTACCCCAGTTGAACTTGAGTTTGCGCAGGTAGAGAAAGAAGTTTAGTAGGTAGTAGTTTATTAACGGGGAGCTTAGTTAGCAAAATGAAAAGTTCTAAGCTAGGCAAGGCGCAAGAGTGAAAATTGAGCGCGGCATACGATAAGTATGTGAGCGAAAATTTTTATGAATGCAACGCAGCATAGCGACGAAGTTTTAATTTTGTAGGCGTTTGTACCCATTTTAGGAGTAATAGCATGGCAAAGAAAGTTATTGGCTATATCAAATTGCAGATTCCTGCAGGTAAAGCTAACCCAAGTCCTCCAGTTGGTCCAGCATTAGGTCAGCGTGGTTTGAATATTATGGAATTCTGTAAGGCATTTAATGCCGCTACACAAGGTGTAGAACCAGGTCTTCCAATCCCTGTGGTAATTACTGCATTCGCGGACAAGAGCTTCACATTTGTGATGAAATCTCCTCCGGCAACAGTTTTGATTAAAAAAGCTGCTGGTATTACTAAAGGTTCTCCACGTCCACATACAGATAAAGTTGGCAAGATCACACGTGCCCAGGCTGAAGAAATCGTGAAAACAAAACAAGCTGACTTGTCTGCTGCTGATATGGATGCTGCTGTGCGTACTATCGCAGGTAGTGCTCGCAGCATGGGTATTGAAGTGGAGGGTGTATAACATGGCTAAAAGAATCAATGCACTGCGTGCAAAAGTAGACCGTAATAAACTGTATCCAGTAACTGAAGGTTTGACTTTGGTTAAGGAAAATGCAACTGCTAAATTTAATGAGTCAGTAGATGCTGTAATCAATTTAGGTATTGATGCACGTAAATCAGACCAGTTAGTGCGTGGCGCTCTGGTGTTGCCAAACGGTACAGGCAAAACAACACGCGTTGCTGTGTTCGCTCAAGGTGCACAAGCTGAGGCTGCTAAAGCTGCAGGCGCTGACATCGTCGGTTTCGAAGATCTGGCGGAGCAAGTTAAAGCCGGCGTGATGGATTTTGATATTGTGATCGCGACTCCAGATGCAATGCGTATCGTTGGTGCGCTGGGTCAGGTTTTAGGCCCACGTGGTTTGATGCCAAACCCGAAAGTAGGCACTGTAACGCCTGATGCTGCTACCGCAGTTAAAAATGCTAAGGCAGGTCAAGTGCAATACCGTACAGACAAAGGTGGTATCGTTCACTGCACAATCGGCCGTGCTTCATTCACGGTTGAACAATTGCAAGGTAACCTGGTTGCTTTGGTTGAAGCTTTGAACAAAGCGAAACCAGCTTCAAGCAAAGGTGTTTACCTGAAGAAATTGTCTGTATCCAGCACCATGGGTGCCGGTGTGCGTGTAGACCAGACAACTCTGGTTGCTTAAGTAAATATTAGGGCAAGGCTGAGCGGCCTTGCCCGTAAAGAACTTTGGGCTCATGTTGTCAATCGGCATTGCTTGAATGTGACATGAGGTTATCAAAGACCGTTAGGTATCATTTGATTTAATGTAAGTTTCTTTGATGTGGGTGTAAGGTAGATTGCCTTACCTCTGCAGAAATAGAACTTTAGCCTACGCAGATGGCGCATCCCTAAACAGGTTAATTCCTATTGAAAGGTCGCCGTAAAAAGTGGTTTTTATGATTTCAGGATCGTAGAAGCTGATTCTGTTTTAGCAATAAAACAGAGATTTTAACGGAAGGAGAAAGACCTTGAGTCTAAATCTTACAGAGAAAAAAGCAGTAGTTGCTGAAGTTGGTGCGCAAGTTGCACAAGCGCAAGCGATTGTTCTGGCTGAGTATCGTGGCATCGGCGTGGCTGACATGACCGTATTGCGCGCGGAAGCTCGTAAATCTGGTGTGTACTTGCGTGTGTTGAAAAACACTTTGGTACGTCGTGCAGTTGAAGGCACACCATTTGCAGCTTTAGCTGACGCTATGGTGGGTCCACTGGTGTTCGGTATTTCAGCAGATGCAGTTTCAGCTGCAAAGGTTATCAATAACTTTGCAAAAACTAACGATAAGATTGTTATCAAAGCTGGTGCAATGCCAAATCAAGTCATGGATGCCGCTGGCGTTCAGGCTCTGGCATCTACATTAAGCCGCGAAGAGTTGTTAGGCAAATTGGCAGGTACGCTCAACGAAGTGCCAACCAAGTTCGCACGTGCTATCGCAGCAATCCGCGATGCCAAAGAAGCAGCGTAATTCGACAAGATAACATCCAGGCAACATTAATTAATTTTAGGGAATATTCAAATGGCAATTTCAAATGCAGATATTTTAGACGCAGTTGGCTCAATGTCAGTGTTAGAGTTAACAGCATTCATTAAAGAAATCGAAGAAAAGTTCGGCGTTTCAGCAGCAGCTGTTGCTGTAGCTTCTTCAGCAGGTGCAGCTCCAGCAGCGGCAGCTGAGCAATCAGAATTCAACGTTGTATTGACAGCAGCTGGCGAAAGCAAAGTTAACGTTATTAAAGCAGTTCGCGAATTGACAGGCTTAGGCTTGAAAGAAGCGAAAGACTTAGTTGACGGCGCTCCAAAAGTGATCAAAGAAGGCGTTTCAAAAGCTGACGCTGATGCAGCACTGAAAAAATTGATCGAAGCTGGCGCAACTGGCGAACTCAAATAATACATTGCTAGATGTATGAATTAGGCTGACGGGTAACCGTCAGCCTTCGCCATTTCTGATGGCGTAATTGTGTAACAAATTGTAATGATGTTGTCTGCCTTCAGATGACAGTAACCTTCAGTAGAATCTTGACTGAGGTTAGAGGTGAAAATACTTACGTAGTGGATGTAGTGCAAAAAAGTATTTTAATTTCTGCCCTCAAACATTAGGAGATGCAATGAGCTATTCCTTCACCGAAAAAAAACGCCTTCGTAAAAGTTTCGCCAAGCGCGAAAAAGTACAAGAGATTCCTTATCTGCTAGCAATGCAACTGGAGTCTTACAAGGCATTTTTACAAGCGGACATTCCGGCGGATAAGCGCACGGAAGATGGTCTGCAGTCAACATTCAGTTCGGTTTTTCCAATCGTCAGCCATTCTGGCAATGCACGTCTGGATTACGTGAGCTATCAACTGGGTGCCGAGCCTTTTGATGTTAAAGAATGTCAGCAGCGCGGCCTGACCTATGCAGCACCTTTGCGTGTAAAAGTGCGCCTCACTATCATGGATAAAGAGGCATCAAAGCCAACAGTTAAAGAAGTAAAAGAGCAGGAAGTCTACATGGGCGAATTGCCTTTGATGACTGACAATGGCTCTTTTGTCATTAACGGTACCGAGCGTGTGATTGTTTCACAGCTGCACCGTAGCCCAGGCGTGTTCTTTGAGCATGACCGTGGTAAAACACACAGTTCAGGCAAGCTGCTGTTCTCAGCACGCATCATTCCTTACCGTGGTTCATGGCTGGATTTCGAGTTCGACCCTAAGGACTACTTATATTTCCGTATTGACCGTCGCCGTAAAATGCCGGTCACTATCCTGCTGAAAGCGCTGGGTTATACACCAGAGCAAATCATTTCGACTTTCTACGACTTTGATACGTTCCACATCAGTAAATCCGGTGTTGAGTTCACAATCGTTCCTGAACGTCTGCGCGGTGAAGTGGCTAAATTTGACATCGTAGGCAAAGACGGCGCAGTGATTGTCGCAAAAGACAAGCGCATTACGGTAAAACATATCCGTGATATGGAAAAAGCCGGCGTAAATCAAATCGCCGTACCACAGGATTTCATTCTTGGCCGCGCAATCGCCAACACCATCATTGACCAGGAAACCGGCGAAGTTGTTGCTAATGCGAACGACGAGATTACAGAATCATTGCTGGAAAAATTAGTTGATGCCAATATCGCTTCAATTAAAACACTGTACTCAAATGACCTGGATCACGGTGATTATATTTCACAAACTTTGCGTATTGATGAAATTCCAGACCAATACAGCGCGCGCGTTGCGATCTACCGCATGATGCGTCCAGGCGAGCCGCCAACAGAAGAGTCTGTTGAAGCGTTGTTCCAAGGCCTGTTCTTCAGTGAAGAGCGTTATGACCTGTCACGCGTTGGCCGTATGAAGTTTAACCGTCGTGCGTTCCCTGAAAAAGCGGAAGAGCGTCAATCCGAATGGATCAAGCGTTTCTATGAAGCGGTTGGCGTGCGCGGTGACACTGGTTCGAACATTCTTTCGAATGAAGATATTCTGGCAGTGATTGCAGTCCTGTTAGAGCTGCGTAACGGCCATGGCGAGATCGATGATATTGACCACTTGGGTAACCGTCGCATCCGTTCAGTAGGCGAGTTGGCAGAAAACCAATTCCGTACCGGCCTGGTTCGTGTTGAGCGCGCGGTAAAAGAGCGCCTGTCGCAAGCTGAATCAGATAACCTGATGCCACATGACCTGATCAATGCAAAACCGGTATCAAGTGCGATCCGTGAATTCTTTGGCTCAAGCCAATTGTCACAGTTTATGGATCAAACCAACCCATTGTCAGAAATTACCTACAAGCGCCGTATTTCAGCGTTGGGCCCAGGTGGCCTGACTCGTGAACGCGCTGGTTTTGAGGTGCGTGACGTTCATTCGACCCATTACGGACGCGTATGTCCAATTGAAACGCCTGAGGGTCCAAACATTGGTTTGATCAACTCACTGGCGCTGTATGCGCGTACCAACGATTATGGTTTCCTTGAGACGCCATACCGCCGTGTTGAGGGCAATAAGGTTTCCGATACGATTGACTACCTCTCTGCGATTGAAGAGAGCCAGTACATGATCGCACAGGCGAATACGGACCTTGATGCTAAGAACATGATGATTGATGACCTGATCTCATCACGCCATCACAACGAATTTACCATGACGCAGCCAGAGCGCGTCCAATACATGGACGTGGCGCCTGGCCAGATTGTATCTGTGGCTGCCTCACTGATTCCGTTCCTGGAACACGATGACGCGAACCGTGCATTGATGGGTGCAAACATGCAGCGTCAGGCTGTACCATGTCTGCGTGCCGAGAAGCCTGTGGTTGGTACTGGTATTGAACGTACCGTAGCAGTTGACTCAGGTACTGTAGTTACAGCCCGTCGCGGTGGTGTTGTTGATTATGTGGATTCAGCACGTATCGTGATCCGCGTAAACGATGAAGAGGCGAAAGCCGGCGAGGTTGGTGTTGATATTTACAACCTGACTAAATACACACGTTCCAACCAGAACACGAACATTAACCAGCGACCATTGGTGCAGGTAGGTGACAAGCTGGCTCGCGGTGACGTGATTGCCGACGGCGCATCAACTGACATGGGTGAATTGGCGCTTGGCCAGAACATGCTGATCGGCTTTATGCCATGGAACGGTTATAACTACGAAGACTCCGTGTTGATCTCGGAGCGCGTAGTGGCTGATGACCGCTACACTTCAATCCATATTGAAGAACTGTCTGTGGTGGCCCGTGATACCAAGCTTGGCGCTGAAGAAATCACACAGGATATTTCTAACCTGAGCGAGCGTATGTTAGCGCGCCTGGATGAAGTGGGTATTATCCACATCGGTGCAGAAGTGGAAGCCGGAGACGTGCTGGTTGGTAAAGTAACGCCAAAAGGTGAGACACAGCTGACTCCGGAAGAAAAACTGTTGCGTGCTATTTTCGGTGAAAAAGCTTCTGACGTTAAAGATACATCTCTGCGCGTACCGTCAGGCATGAGCGGTACCGTGATTGACGTACAAGTGTTTACGCGTGAAGGTATCGAGCGTGACGCACGTGCCCAGCAGATTATCGACGACCAATTGGCGCACTATAAGAAGGACCTGGCTGACCAGATGCGTATCGTTGAGGATGACGCATTTGGCCGTATTCGTCGCCTGATTGAAGGCAAAGTTGCGACCGGCGGTCCTAACAAGCTGAAAAAAGGTGAGGCATTAACGGCTGAATACCTGGAAAGCGTTGGTCGTTATGACTGGTTTGACATTCGTCTTGCAGATGAAGAAACAGCCCGTCAGCTTGAACAGTTGAAAGACAGTCTGTCACAAGCCCGCGTTGAGTTCGATAACCGTTTTGAGGAGAAAAAACGTAAATTGACACAAGGTGATGAATTGCCGCCAGGCGTTCAGAAAATGGTGAAAGTTTACCTCGCGGTTAAACGTCGCATTCAACCTGGTGACAAGATGGCAGGCCGCCACGGTAACAAGGGTGTGATTTCAAAAATCTGCCCGGTCGAAGATATGCCGCACATGGCTGATGGTACGCCTATGGACATCGTGCTGAACCCGCTAGGCGTTCCGTCACGTATGAACATCGGTCAGATTCTGGAAGTGCATCTGGGCTGGGCTGCCAAAGGCTTGGGTCTGCGCATTGAAGAAATGCTGCGTCAGGAAGTGAAAGTGGCCGAGATCCGCAAATTCCTGGAAAAAATCTATAACGACAGTACTGGTACGAAAGAAGATATCAAATCTTTCACTGATGCAGAGATTCTGGATCTGGCGCAAAACCTGACCAACGGCGTGCCGTTTGCAACGCCGGTATTTGACGGTGCTGCTGAATCCGATATCAGGGAAATGCTTGATCTGGCGTTCCCGGATGATGACGCGCGTACTAAACAGTTGCAATTCCACGCAGGCAAAACACAGGTTACCTTGTTTGATGGCCGTACCGGCGAGGCATTTGAGCGTCCGGTCACAGTGGGTTACATGCACTTCCTGAAACTGCATCACTTGGTTGATGACAAGATGCATGCTCGTTCAACAGGTCCTTATTCTCTGGTTACGCAGCAGCCATTGGGCGGTAAAGCGCAATTCGGCGGCCAGCGTTTCGGTGAGATGGAGGTTTGGGCGCTTGAAGCTTATGGTGCTTCATATACCTTGCAGGAAATGCTCACAGTTAAGTCAGATGACGTAACCGGGCGTACCAAAGTATATGAAAATATCGTCAAGGGCGAACACAAGATTGATGCAGGTATGCCTGAATCATTCAACGTGCTGGTGAAAGAGATCCGTTCACTCGCTATCGACATTGACCTAGACCGAAACTAAGGAGACAAATATGAAAGCTCTATTAGACCTATTTAAACAGGTAACGCAAGAAGAAGAGTTTGATGCGATCAAGATTGCGTTAGCTTCACCTGAGAAAATCCGTTCATGGTCATATGGCGAAGTGAAAAAGCCAGAAACCATTAACTACCGTACTTTCAAGCCTGAGCGTGATGGTTTGTTCTGCGCAAAAATCTTTGGCCCAATCAAAGATTACGAGTGCTTGTGCGGTAAATACAAACGCCTGAAACATCGCGGTGTAATCTGCGAAAAATGCGGTGTGGAAGTCACATTGTCAAAAGTACGTCGTGAGCGTATGGGTCACATTGACCTCGCATCACCGGTTGCGCACATCTGGTTCCTGAAATCATTACCAAGCCGTTTGGGTATGGTATTGGATATCGCATTACGTGATATCGAACGTGTGTTGTACTTTGAAGCATTCATCGTGGTTGACCCTGGCATGACGCCACTGACACGCGGTCAGTTGCTGACAGAAGACGACTACCTGGCAAAAGTAGAAGAGTACGGTGATGAATTTAACGCGGTCATGGGTGCTGAAGCTGTTCGTGAACTGCTGCGTACGATGGACATCGAGCGTGAAATCACTAACTTGCGCCAGGAGCTGGGCGCTACCGGTTCTGAAGCCAAGATCAAGAAAATTGCTAAACGTTTGAAAGTGTTGGAAGCATTCCAGAAATCCGGCATTAAGCCAGAGTGGATGATTCTTGAAATCCTGCCGGTATTGCCACCGGAATTGCGTCCATTGGTACCGTTGGATGGCGGCCGTTTTGCAACTTCAGATCTGAACGATCTGTATCGCCGCGTGATCAACCGTAACAACCGTCTGAAACGTCTGCTGGAGCTGAAAGCGCCAGAAATCATCGTGCGTAACGAAAAACGCATGCTGCAGGAAGCTGTGGACTCATTGCTGGACAATGGCCGTCGCGGTAAGGTAATGACAGGCGCGAACAAGCGTCCGCTCAAATCACTGGCAGACATGATTAAAGGTAAAGGCGGTCGTTTCCGTCAGAACTTGCTCGGTAAGCGTGTGGACTACTCTGGCCGTTCAGTGATTGTGGTGGGCCCGCAATTGAAACTGCATCAATGCGGTTTGCCTAAGAAAATGGCGTTGGAATTATTCAAACCATTCATTTTCCACAAGCTGGAAGTGTTGGGCTTAGCGACTACCATCAAGGCAGCGAAGAAAAAGGTAGAAGAAGAAGGACCAGAAGTATGGGATATCCTCGAGGACGTGATCCGCGAGCATCCTGTACTGCTGAACCGTGCGCCTACCTTGCACCGTTTGGGTATTCAGGCGTTTGAGCCTATCCTGATCGAAGGTAAAGCGATCCAGTTGCATCCGTTGGTTTGTGCGGCATTCAACGCCGACTTTGACGGTGACCAGATGGCGGTTCACGTTCCATTGAGCCTTGAGGCGCAAATGGAAGCACGTACCCTGATGCTTGCATCAAACAACGTGCTGTCACCTGCTAACGGTGAGCCTATCATCGTTCCGTCACAGGATATCGTGTTGGGTCTGTACTACATGACGCGTGAAAAAGTAAATGCACGCGGCACAGGTATGCGTTTTGCAGACGTGAAAGAGGTTCAGCGTGCGTTTGACCAGAACCTGATTGACCTGCATGCAAAAATTACCGTGCGTATCCAGGAGTTTGATGTTGACCTGAATGGCGTGAAGAACGAGAAGATCACACGTTACGAAACTACAGTTGGCCGTGCGTTGTTGTCACATATACTGCCAGCAGGCTTGCCGTTCAGCACCATTGACAAGGCCCTGAAAAAGAAAGAAATTTCAAGACTGATCAACACCAGCTTCCGTAAGGTTGGTATCCGTGAAACCGTTATCTTTGCAGATAAGCTGATGTATACCGGTTACTCTTACGCGACTAAAGCGGGTATTTCTATCAGTATTAACGATATGCTGGTACCTACAGAAAAAGAGCAGCTGATTGCCGCTGCCGATGCTGAAGTTAAAGAGATTGAAGACCAGTACGTTTCAGGCCTGGTAACCCAGGGTGAGCGTTACAACAAGGTGGTGGACATCTGGGGTCGTGCCGGTGATAAAGTTGCCGATGCGATGATGAAGCAGTTGCGTGAAGAAGATGTGCTGGATGCTGATGGCAAGCAGATTAAAGATGCTGCCGGTAAGGTGCTACGCCAGGAATCATTCAACGCTATTTATATGATGGCCGACTCAGGCGCGCGTGGTTCTGCGGCGCAGGTACGTCAGCTTGCAGGTATGCGTGGCCTGATGGCGAAACCGGATGGCTCTATCATTGAAACACCGATTAAAGCGAACTTCCGTGATGGCCTGAACGTGTTGCAATACTTTATTTCAACCCACGGTGCCCGTAAGGGTCTGGCTGACACGGCGTTGAAAACAGCGAACTCAGGTTACCTGACACGTCGTCTGGTTGATGTGACGCAAGATCTGGTTGTGACCGAGCATGATTGCGGCACTACCGATGGCCTGGTCACTAAAGCGCTGGTCAAAGGCGGTGAAGTGATCGAGCCGTTGCATGACCGTATCCTGGGCCGTACAGCCGCTTTGGATGTGATCAATCCTGAAACGCAGGAAGTGATCTACCCAGCCGGTACCTTGCTCACGGAAGATGAAGTTGAGCATCTGGATGCCTTGGGCATTGATGAAGTGAAAGTGCGTACAGCGCTGACTTGTGATACACGTTACGGTATTTGTGCCAAGTGTTATGGCCGTGATCTGGGTCGTGGCAAGCTGATCAGCCAAGGTGAGTCTGTAGGTGTGATCGCGGCGCAATCTATCGGTGAGCCAGGTACACAGCTGACCATGCGTACATTCCACATCGGTGGTGCGGTATCGCGTGCGGCTTCAGTATCTCAGGTTGAAAGTAAATCCAACGGTGTTCTGAACTTCACTTCAACCATGCGTTATGTGACTAACGTACGTAACGAGCAGGTGGTGATTTCACGTAATGGTGAAGTGGTGATTGTGGATGACAATGGCCGTGAGCGTGAGCGTCATAAAGTGCCATACGGTGCAACATTGCAGATTACTGACGGCAAGACTATCAAAGCCGGTCAGGCAATCGCGACATGGGATCCGCATACGCGTCCGATTATCACCGAGTATGCAGGCTTCGTTAAATTCGAAAACGTAGAAGAAGGTATCACTGTTGCTAAACAGATCGATGATGTGACTGGTTTGTCATCATTGGTGGTGATTGATCCTAAACAACGTGCAGGTCAAACCAAAGGTTTGCGTCCGCAAGTTAAATTGCTGGATGGCAATGGTGTCGAGGTCAAGCTTGCAGGTGGTGACCAGCCAGTTAACGTAACATTCCAGATCGGTTGTATCATCAACGTGAAAGATGGCCAGGAAGTTGGTGTGGGTGAAGTTCTGGCCCGCGTACCGCAAGAGTCATCTAAAACGCGTGATATTACCGGTGGTCTGCCGCGTGTAGCCGAATTGTTCGAAGCGCGTTCACCAAAAGATGCAGGTATGCTTGCTGAAGTGACAGGTACGGTGTCGTTCGGTAAAGATACCAAAGGTAAGCAGCGTCTGGTAATCACTGATCTGGATGGTATTTCAAGCGAGTACCTGATCCCTAAAGATAAGCATGTGACTGCGCATGACGGTCAAGTGGTGACTAAGGGTGAAACGATTGTTGACGGCCCGGCTGACCCGCAAGATATTTTACGTTTACAAGGCCGTGAAGCTTTGGCGCGTTACATCATTGACGAAGTGCAAGACGTTTACCGTCTGCAAGGCGTTAAGATCAATGACAAGCATATCGAGGTGATTGTGCGTCAGATGCTGCGTCGTGTTCGAGTGACCGATGCGGGCGACACAAGCTTTATTCTGGGTGAGCAAGTTGAGCGTGCTGATTTGCTGGCTGAAAATGAACAGGTCATTGCGCAAGACAAGCGTCCTGCACAGTTTGAATATGTATTGCTTGGTATTACTAAAGCATCATTATCAACAGACTCATTCATCTCAGCTGCGTCATTCCAGGAAACAACACGTGTGTTAACCGAAGCGGCGATCTTGGGCAAACGTGATGATTTACGTGGTTTGAAAGAAAACGTCATTGTTGGTCGTTTGATTCCGGCTGGTACCGGCCTGGCTTATCACGAAGCGCGTAAGCGTGCAGCGGTTGCCGGCGGTGTGCCAACTGCAAATGCAGCGGTTGCTTCAGCAGCTGTTGAAGCTGAAGTGGTGACAGAAGAAGTAGTATCGGAAGTAAGTGGAGAAGTAGACGCAGAATAAAATCAGATAATTAAAGCCTTGACAATAAAAGTCAGGCTAAATAGAATGCTGAGTTTTTCAGGATGGTGTTATTGTGTTTAACGCCATCCTAGTCTATTTATTTTTATAGATTTTGAAATAAATTAATTTTAGAGAACAACATTAGAGGTTACAGGCAATGCCAACCATCAATCAGTTAGTACGTAAACCACGCGTTAAAGTGGTCACTAAGAGCAAAGTGCCAGCACTTGAAGCTTGTCCACAAAAACGTGGTGTTTGCACCCGTGTTTATACTACTACACCTAAAAAGCCTAACTCAGCTTTGCGTAAGGTTGCTAAAGTGCGCCTGACAAACGGCTATGAAGTTATTAGCTACATCGGCGGTGAAGGTCATAACTTGCAAGAGCACAGCGTGGTATTGCTGCGCGGTGGTCGTGTAAAAGACTTGCCAGGTGTGCGTTACCATATGGTGCGCGGTAGTTTGGATACAGCAGGTGTTAAAGATCGTAAACAATCACGTTCTAAATACGGTGCTAAGCGTCCTAAAGAAGCTAAAGCTAAGTAATTTGAACATAACCGGACCGTTGACGGTTCAGTTTTATTAATGTGCGGCTAACCAAAAGCCTTGCTTGAGCAGTTGCTAGCAAAACATAAAAGAGAATAGAGAAGATTATGCCAAGACGTAGAGAAGTCCCCAAACGCAATATTCTGCCGGATCCAAAATTCGGTAGCCAAGAAGTATCGAAATTTGTAAACGTACTGATGACCGGTGGTAAAAAATCTGTTGCCGAGCGTATTTTGTACGGTGCTTTCGACCAGGTAACTAGCAAGACAAGTAAAGATGCGCTGGAAGTGTTTACACTCGCGCTTACAAACTTGCGTCCTTTGGTTGAAGTTAAGAGTCGCCGTGTTGGTGGTGCTAACTACCAGGTGCCTGTTGAGGTTCGTCCAAGCCGTCGTAGTGCTCTGGCAATGCGTTGGCTGCGTGATGCAGCGCGTAAACGCGGTGAGAAGTCCATGGGTCTGCGTCTGGCGGCCGAGTTGATTGAGGCTTCAGAAGGCCGTGGCTCAGCGATGAAGAAGCGTGAAGAAGTTCATCGTATGGCAGAAGCTAATAAAGCGTTCTCACACTTCAGGTTTTAATTGATGAAATGTACCTTTTATCTAAAAGGTACATTTGTTTTTAGTGAGTTGTTCTTTAAGAATTTTAAGCAATAATATTTAAGCAAAGGTAATAACCGTGGCTCGTCAAACCCCCATTAACCGCTATCGTAATATTGGTATTTCTGCACATATTGATGCAGGTAAAACAACTACGACTGAGCGTATTCTTTTTTACACAGGCGTAAACCATAAGATTGGTGAGGTGCATGATGGCGCTGCTACCATGGACTGGATGGAGCAGGAGCAAGAGCGCGGTATTACTATTACTTCTGCGGCTACTACCTGTTTCTGGAAAGGTATGGCTGGTCAGTATGAGCAGCACCGTTTTAATATTATTGATACCCCGGGTCACGTTGACTTTACTATCGAAGTAGAGCGTTCAATGCGTGTTCTGGATGGTGCTTGTATGGTTTACTGTGCGGTAGGCGGTGTTCAGCCTCAGTCAGAAACCGTATGGCGTCAGGCAACAAAATACAAAGTGCCGCGTTTGGCATTCGTTAACAAAATGGACCGTTCTGGTGCTGACTTCTACAAAGTTGTTGACCAGATGCGTACCCGCCTGAAAGCTAACCCAGTTCCTATCGTGATTCCTATCGGTCGTGAAGATACTTTCACTGGCGTGGTTGACCTCATTAAAATGAAAGCAATCATCTGGGATGAGGCTTCGCAAGGTATGAAATTCGAATACGGTGATATTCCTGCCGATTTGGTTGAGGTTGCGAATAAATGGCGTGAAAATATGGTTGAAGCTGCAGCTGAAGCCAGTGAAGAGTTGATGAACAAGTACCTGGAGGAAGGTGACTTGTCAGAAGCTGACATCATTTTTGGTATCCGTGCACGTACTATCGCAACGGAAATTCAGCCGATGCTGTGTGGTACTGCATTTAAAAACAAAGGTGTTCAGCGTATGCTGGATGCGGTGATCGACTTCTTGCCGTCACCTGTGGATATTCCTGATATCGAAGGTGAAGATGAAGATGGCGAGCGTGTTACTCGTAAAGCCTCTGATACTGAAGGCTTGTCGGCTTTGGCATTTAAGTTGATGACGGACCCGTTTGTGGGTCAGTTGACATTTATCCGTGTTTACTCAGGCGTTCTGAAAAAAGGTGACACTGTATACAACTCAGTAAAAGCCCGTAAAGAGCGCATTGGCCGTATCGTGCAAATGCATGCAAACACCCGTCAGGAAGTGGATGAGGTTGTAGCGGGCGACATCGCGGCCGCTATTGGTTTGAAAGATGTGACTACCGGTGAGTCATTGTGTGCGGTTGATAAGCCTATCATTCTTGAGCGCATGGTATTCCCTGAGCCAGTTATTCACGTAGCGGTTGAGCCAAAAACCAAAGCTGACCAGGAAAAAATGGGTATTGCACTGGGACGTCTGGCACAGGAAGATCCATCATTCCGCGTGCGCTCAGATGAAGAATCTGGCCAAACCATCATTTCAGGTATGGGTGAGTTGCACTTGGACATCATTGTTGACCGTATGCGTCGTGAGTTCAACGTGGAGGCTAGCGTAGGTGCTCCTCAAGTGGCTTACCGTGAAGCGATCAGGAAAAAAGTGGAAGTTGAAGGTAAGTTCGTTAAGCAGTCTGGCGGTAAGGGTCAGTACGGTCACGTATGGCTGATCATGGAGCCTAACGAAGCTGGTAAAGGGTTTGAATTCGTTGACCAAATTAAAGGCGGTACAGTTCCACGTGAATTTATCCCTGCAGTTGAAAAAGGTCTGCGCGAAACCATCCCATCAGGTATTCTGGCTGGTTTCCCGGTTGTTGACGTAAAAGTGACGTTGTTCGATGGCTCATACCATGACGTTGACTCAAACGAGAATGCGTTCAAGATGGCAGCTTCTATCGGCTTCAAAGATGGTATGCGCAAAGCTGATCCTGTATTGCTTGAGCCTATCATGGCGGTTGAAATTGAAACGCCTGAAGAGTACATGGGTGATGTGATGGGCGATTTGTCATCACGTCGCGGCATGATTCAAGGCATGGAAGATACGGCTGGTGGCGGTAAAGCAATTCGTGCAGAAGTACCATTATCGGAAATGTTTGGTTACGCAACGACTGTGCGTTCATTGTCACAAGGTCGTGCTAGCTATAGCATGGAATTCAAGCACTATGCTGAAGCGCCAAGAAATGTGGCTGAAGCCATCATGAACAAGAAATAGTTCATTACTAAATTTAGTTTTTAAAGTTTAAATAAAAGGAAATAATCATGGCAAAAGGTAAATTCGAACGGACCAAGCCGCACGTAAACGTAGGCACGATTGGCCACGTTGACCACGGTAAAACAACACTGACAGCGGCGATTACCACTGTACTGACCAAGAAATTCGGCGGCGAAGCAAAAGCTTACGACCAAATTGACGCGGCACCAGAAGAAAAAGCACGCGGCATCACCATCAACACAGCACACGTAGAATACGAAACAGCCACACGTCACTACGCACACGTTGACTGCCCAGGCCACGCCGACTATGTAAAAAACATGATTACCGGCGCAGCCCAAATGGACGGCGCAATCCTGGTATGTTCAGCAGCTGACGGCCCAATGCCACAAACACGCGAACACATCCTGCTGGCACGTCAAGTAGGCGTACCATACATCATCGTATACCTGAACAAAGCCGACCTGGTTGACGATCCTGAATTGTTGGAACTGGTTGAAATGGAAGTGCGTGACCTGTTAAGCAAATACGACTTCCCAGGCGACGACACCCCAATCATCACCGGCTCAGCACGTGCTGCGCTGGAAGGCGACCAATCAGACATCGGCGAACCATCCATCTTCAAACTGGCCGACGCACTCGACAGCTACATCCCGCTGCCAGAACGCGCAATCGACGGCACATTCCTGATGCCAGTAGAAGACGTATTCTCAATCTCAGGCCGCGGTACCGTAGTAACCGGTCGTGTAGAACGCGGCATTGTTAAAGTCGGCGACGAAATTGAAATCGTAGGTATCAAAGACACCCTGAAAACCACCTGTACCGGCGTTGAAATGTTCCGCAAACTGCTGGATCAAGGTCAAGCAGGCGACAACGTAGGCGTATTGCTGCGTGGTACCAAACGTGAAGAAGTGGAACGTGGTCAAGTATTGGCAAAAGCTGGCTCTATCAAACCGCACACCAAATTCACGGCAGAAATCTACGTGCTGGGTAAAGACGAAGGTGGTCGTCACACGCCATTCTTCCAAGGCTACCGTCCACAATTCTACTTCCGTACCACAGACGTAACTGGCGCAGTTGAATTGCCAGCGGGTACAGAAATGGTTATGCCAGGTGACAACGTATCAATCACAGTGACCCTGATTGCCCCGATCGCGATGGAAGAAGGCTTGCGCTTCGCTATCCGTGAAGGTGGCCGTACTGTGGGTGCTGGTGTTGTAGCTAAGATTATCGAGTAATTTTTGTAGTTAAATCAAACGGCAGGGTGAACCCTGCCGTTTCGCTCTTTTGAAAGGCAGTAAAATGACAAACCAAAAAATCCGTATTCGTCTTAAAGCATTTGATTATCGTTTGATCGATCAATCAGCTCAAGAAATCGTAGAAACTGCCAAACGTACTGGCGCTGTTGTTAAAGGTCCAGTGCCATTACCAACACGTATCGAACGTTTTGATATTCTGCGTTCACCGCACGTAAATAAAACATCGCGCGACCAATTCGAAATCCGCACTCATCAACGCTTAATGGATATCGTGGATCCTACTGATAAAACAGTGGATGCATTGATGAAGTTGGACTTGCCGGCTGGTGTTGATGTAGAAATCAAGCTGTAATCTTTGAAAATCAGTTTTATTCGTTGTTGCTTTTGTTCACCGTGCTTTTTGTACTATCTTGACAAAAGCGCGTAGCCTAAAACCGATTTAAAAAGATAGTAAAGGTTAAGTAGTAAAATCTAGTTGTAAAAAAAATGGAGGTTCGGTATAATCCGGCCTCTTTCATGGAAGTCGGTCAATTGCAATCGACTTTTTAACTAAAAATAAAGGAAACGATCATGAGCTTAGGGCTTATTGGTCGCAAAGTTGGTATGACCCGCGTATTTACCGAGGATGGCGCAAGCGTTCCGGTAACTGTGCTGGAAGTTGTGCCTAACCGCGTGACACAGATCAAGACGACCGCAAGCGATGGCTATACTGGCCTTCAAGTTGCTTACGGAACTCGTCGTGCTAGCCGTGTAACTAAAGCTTTGGCTGGGCATTATGCCAAGTCAGGCTCTGCTGCAGGTGCTGGTATTCATGAATTCTCAGTCGGTGACGACGTTCTAGCCAATTACACGCCAGGTGCAAATATCACGGTTGATATTTTCGAGGTGGGTCAAAAGGTTGACGTTACAGGCACGTCTTTGGGTAAGGGCTTTGCTGGCGCTATCAAGCGTCACCATTTCAGTTCTAACCGTGCTTCACATGGTAACTCACGTTCACATAACGTACCTGGCTCTATCGGTATGGCGCAGGATCCTGGTCGCGTGTTCCCAGGTAAGCGTATGCCTGGTCACTTGGGTGCCGTTAAGGTTACAACGCAGAACCTGGAAGTTGTCCGTGTTGATGTAGAGCGCAATTTATTGTTGATTAAAGGTGCGATCCCTGGTTCTAAAGGCGGTGACGTTGTTGTGCGTCCGGCCATTAAAGCTAAAGCTGCCAAGGGAGGTTCTAAATAATGGAACTTAAATTAATAGATAAAAACGGTAAGGCCGCAAAAAAAGGCGTGACTGTATCTGAAGGTACATTCGGACGTGAGTTCAATGAGGCTTTGGTGCATCAGGTCGTTGTTGCTTATATGGCAAATGCCCGCACTGCAACGCGTGCACAAAAGGGTCGTGATGCTGTAGCACACACCACGCATAAGCCATACGCGCAAAAGGGTACCGGTAATGCTCGTTCAGGTATGAGCTCAAGCCCGATCTGGCGTGGAGGTGGTCGTGCATTCCCTAACTCGCCTAACGAGAACTTTAGCCATAAAGTTAACCGTAAGGCTTACCGTGCCGGCATGCAGACTATTTTGTCTGAGTTGGTGCGTCAAGACCGCTTGAGCGTGGTTGAAGAGTTCAATGTTGAAACTCCTAAAACTAAAGCTCTGGCTGAAAAAATTAAAGGTTTGGGTTATACCGATGGCGTTCTGGTGTTGACTGACGGCTTCGATGAAAACCTGTACTTATCTTCACGTAACCTCACTAATGTGATGGTGGTAGAAGCGCAATTTGCTGACCCGGTTAGCCTGGTGCGTTTCCCGAATGTGGTGGCAACTGCTGCTGCAGTGAAGAAACTTGAGGAGATCTTAGCATGATGAACGCTATCACTAAAACTCAAGATCGTTTGCTGCAGGTTATTCTAGCTCCGCAAATCACTGAGAAAGCAACTTACATTGCTGATAAACACCAGCAGATCGCATTTAAAGTGCGTACTGATGCTACTAAACCTGAAATCAAGGCTGCAGTTGAGCTTGTGTTCAAGGTTGAGGTTGACAAGGTTGCTGTGATTAATGTCGGCGGCAAAGTAAAGCGCGCAGGCAAGCGCATGGGTAAACGTAACGACTGGAAAAAAGCTTATGTGAGCTTGAAGCCAGGTCAAGAAATTAACTTCGCAGCGGGCGAATAAGGAGAGAAGATATGGCATTAGTTAAAGTCAAACCAACTTCCCCCGGTCGTCGTGGCGTACTTAAGGTGGTAACGCCTGATTTGTACAAAGGTAAACCACACGCACCGCTGTTGGAAAGTCAAAGTAAAAACGCTGGCCGTAATAATAACGGCCGTATTACAACACGTCACCAAGGTGGCGGTCATAAACAGCACTATCGTTTAGTTGATTTCCGTCGCAACAAGGATGGTATCCCAGCTAAAGTTGAGCATATCGAGTATGACCCAAACCGCACAGCGCACATTGCATTGCTTTGTTACGCTGATGGTGAGCGTCGTTACATCATTGCTCCGCGCGGCGTAGTTGCCGGTACGCAATTGATCAGTGGTTCAGATGCGCCAATCAGGGTTGGTAACGCATTGCCGTTACGTAACATTCCTGTAGGTAGCACAATCCATTGTATCGAGTTGCAACCAGGTAAAGGTGCGCAGTTGGCTCGCTCAGCTGGTACTTCTGTACAGTTGCTGGCGCGTGAAGGCAGCTATGCGCAATTGCGTTTACGTTCAGGCGAGGTTCGCCGCGTTCACGTTGATTGCAAGGCAACTTTGGGTGAAGTGGGTAATGAAGAGCATTCACTGCGTTCTATTGGTAAAGCTGGTGCGATGCGCTGGCGCGGTGTTCGTCCTACCGTTCGCGGTGTGGTGATGAACCCGGTTGATCACCCACACGGTGGTGGTGAAGGTAGAACAGCTGCTGGTATGAATCCGGTTAGCCCATGGGGTGTTAAAACTAAGGGTTATCGCACACGTAGTAGCAAGCGTACAGATAACATGCGTATTAGTCGTCGTCCGAGAGGCGTAAGGTAATCATATGGCACGTTCACTAAAAAAAGGTCCATTTATTGATGGTCATTTGGCTAAAAAAGTAGAAGTCGCTGCTGCTTCACGCGACCGTAAACCAATTAAGACTTGGTCACGCCGTTCTACAATTTTCCCAGATTTTATTGGTCTTACTATTGCAGTTCATAATGGTAAGCAACACGTACCTGTGTTGATTTCTGAAAACATGGTTGGTCACAAGCTTGGCGAATTTGCGTTAACACGTACATTCAAAGGTCACGCAGCCGACAAGAAAGCTAAGAAGTAGGAGCTGATGATGCAAGTATCTGCAATATTAAAAGGTGTACATCTCTCTCCTCAAAAGGCTAGATTGGTGGCAGACCTCGTACGCGGCAAGAAAGTTGATCACGCGCTTAACATCTTGAACTTCACACCTAAAAAAGGTGCTGAGATCATCAAGAAAGTTGTTGAGTCTGCAATCGCTAATGCTGAACATAACAATGGCGCTGATATTGACGAATTGAAGGTAACTTCAATTTATGTTGATAAAGGCATTGTGCTGAAACGTATTCGTCCACGTGCAAAAGGTCGCGCTGGTCGTATTACTAAACCAACCTGTCACATTCATGTGACTGTCGGTAACTAAAGGATAATCATGGGTCAGAAAATTCATCCAATTGGTTTCCGTCTGAGCGTTCAGAAAAACTGGGCCTCACGTTGGTATGCCAATAGTAAAAACTTCCCTGCGATGTTGCAAAGCGACATTAAAGTACGTGAGTTTCTTAATAAGAAATTAGCAAGTGCTGCAGTGAGCCGTATTTTGATCGAGCGTCCTGCCAAGAACGCAAAAATCACGATTTACAGCGCACGTCCAGGTGTTGTGATTGGTAAGAAAGGTGAGGACATCGAGTCATTGCGTTCTTCTCTCCAAGGTTTGATGGGCGTTCCTGTTCATTTGAATATTGAAGAAGTGCGTAAGCCTGAACTTGATGCAACTTTGATTGCTCAATCAATCGCTCAACAGCTTGAAAAACGTGTGATGTTCCGTCGTGCCATGAAACGCGCCATGCAAAATGCAATGCGTTTAGGTGCACAAGGTATCAAGATCATGAGTTCAGGCCGTTTGAATGGTATCGAGATCGCGCGTACTGAATGGTACCGTGAAGGCCGTGTGCCACTCCATACATTGCGTGCGGATATCGATTACGGTGTAGCTGAAGCCTCAACTACATACGGTATCATCGGCATCAAAGTGTGGGTATTCAAAGGTGAGATATTTGCAGGTAATGCACAAGCTGCGCAAGCTGCTGTTGCACCAACTGCTGAACCTGAAAAAAGAGTAAGAAAGGCGAGGGCTAAAGATGCTACAACCGTCTAGACAAAAATACCGTAAGATGCAAAAAGGCCGTAATAAAGGCATTGCTACTACGGGTAATAAAGTAAGCTTTGGTGACTTTGGCTTGAAGGCTATTGGTCGCGGTCGTTTGACAGCACGTCAAATTGAAGCTGCGCGTCGTGTTATGACCCGTCACATTAAACGTGGTGGTCGCGTATGGATCCGCATTTTCCCAGACCAGCCAATTTCTAAAAAACCTGCTGAAGTTCGTATGGGTAACGGTAAAGGTAGTACCGAGTACTACGTAGCCCAAATCCAGCCAGGTAAAATGTTGTACGAGATGGATGGTGTAAGTGAAGAGCTTGCACGTGAAGCGTTCCGTTTGGCTGCTGCTAAGCTGCCAATCGAAACAACATTCATGACTCGCCAACTAGGTAGTTAAGGAAAGGTGAGCTAAATATGAAAGCAACCGATTTAAGAGCAAAAAGTGTTGATGAGTTGAATGCAGAGTTGATTGAATTGCGTCGTGCGCAATTCTCACTGCGTATGCAATTGGCTACTCAACAATTAAACAATGTAGATCAGCTAGGTAAAGTACGCAAAGATGTAGCGCGTGTTAAGACTGTATTGGCTGAGAAAGCAAAGCAGGCATAATATGACCGAAACAACGAAAGTAGTGCGTAGTCTTACTGGTCGCGTAGTTAGCGACAAGATGGACAAAACTGTTACTGTTTTAGTTGAGCGCAAAGTAAAGCATCCTTTGATTGGTAAAGTTGTTCGCCAATCCAAGAAGTTTCATGCGCACGATGAAACAAATAGCTGTAAAGAAGGTGATGTGGTTACGATTGTTGAAAGTCGTCCATTGTCAAAAACAAAAACTTGGGTAGTTAAACAGGCCTAAGTAACGTGAAGCGCAATTACTGTCAAAAGTAATTGCGCATTCATCGTTAGCTGTATATAATGTTTTGTTTTTCGGCGAGCGACTTATATTAAGTCAAAAAGCTCTCGCCCCAATACTGACCGTGGTCTGTCGGCCTAGATAGTTTTTAACTATACATGGCCGGTGTTGGTTTTAACGGATTAAGTTGGAGATTATTCTCATGATTCAAATGCAATCAAGGCTTGAAGTTGCCGATAACACTGGTGCCCGCTCTGTGCAGTGCATTAAGGTGTTGGGTGGCTCAAAGCGTCGTTACGCTGGTATAGGCGATATCATTAAAGTTAGCATCAAGGATGCTGCTCCACGTGGTCGCGTAAAAAAAGGCGAAGTTTATAGCGCGGTTGTTGTGCGTACTGCTAAGGGTGTTCGTCGTCCAGACGGCTCTTTGGTTAAGTTCGACGGCAATGCTGCTGTTCTGTTGAATAACAAATTGGAACCGATTGGCACCCGTATTTTTGGGCCAGTGACTCGTGAATTACGTTCAGAAAAATTCATGAAAATCGTTTCATTAGCACCAGAAGTGTTGTAGGAGCTCACATGAGTAAAATTCGCAAGGGTGATCAGGTCATCCTGAATACAGGTAAGGACAAAGGTAAGCAAGGTACGGTATTGAGTGTTCTTGATTCCGGTAAGGTTGTGGTTGAAGGTCTTAACTTGGTTAAGAAGCATGCTAAACCTAACCCGATGAAAGGTATTGCTGGTGGCATCATTGCCAAAGAAATGCCTATCGATATTTCAAACGTTGCTTTATTTAACAGTGCGACCCAAAAAGGTGATCGCGTAGGCTTTAAGACATTGGATGATGGTCGCAAAATACGCGTATTCAAATCTAATGGCGAAGCAGTGGACGCATAGGAAGAATTATGGCGCGCTTAAAAGATTATTATAAAGACTCAGTAGTTAAGGCTATGACTGAGCAATTTGGTTACACTTCAATCATGCAGGTTCCTCGTATTGAAAAAATCACCCTGAATATGGGTGTTGGTGAGGCTGTTGCTGATAAGAAAGTGATGGAGCATGCTGTTGGTGATATGGAGAAAATTGCTGGTCAAAAAGCAATTGTTACCAAAGCTAAGAAATCAGTGGCTGCATTTAAGATTCGTGATGACTATCCTGTTGGTTGTAAAGTCACTTTACGCCGCGAACGTATGTATGAGTTCCTAGATCGCCTGGTTACTGTTGCTATCCCACGTATTCGTGACTTCCGCGGTATTTCTGCGAAATCATTTGATGGCCGTGGTAATTACAACATGGGCGTTAAAGAGCAGATCATTTTCCCTGAAATTGAATACGACAAGATCGATGCGATTCGCGGGATGAATATCACTATTACTACTACTGCAAAAACTGATGAAGAGGCAAAGGCTTTGCTTGCTGCATTTAGTTTTCCTTTCAGGGGTTAAGACATGGCTAAAACCTGTATGACAGAACGCGAAATCAAACGTCGCGAAACTGTAAGTAAATTTGCTGCAAAGCGTGCAGCACTTGAAGCTGCAATGAATGATGTTAATGCTACTGCTGAGAGCCGTTTTGAAGCGCGTATGAAATTCCAGGCGCTTCCACGTAACTCCAGTCCGGTTCGTCTGCGTAATCGTTGTGCTTTAACTGGTCGCCCACGTGGTGTGTTTAGTAAATTCGGTATTGGGCGTAGTAAACTGCGCGATTTGATGATGAGCGGCCAAGTGCCAGGCGTCACCAAGGCCAGCTGGTAATAGGAGAATAGATCTATGAGTATGAGTGATCCAATTGCCGACATGTTGACGCGTATTCGTAATGCGCAGATGGTCAATAAAGCGGTTGTAACTATGCCTTCTTCTAATGTTAAGTCTGCTATTGCTAGCGTACTTAAAGATGAAGGTTACATTGAAGACTTCGCTGTTCAAAAAGATGGCAGCAAAGCAACATTGAACATTAGCTTGAAATATTATGCAGGTCGCCCAGTGATTGAGCGCATCCAGCGTGTAAGCAAGCCAGGTTTGCGTGTTTACAAAGGAAGCCAAGAGATTCCTAAAGTAATGAATGGTCTTGGTGTGACAATTATGTCTACATCTAAGGGTGTAATGACAGATCGCAAAGCTCAAGCTGCCGGTATCGGTGGTGAAGTGCTGTGCGTAGTGGCTTAAGGAGAAGCAAATGTCACGTGTTGCTAAAAATCCAGTAGCTATTCCAGCTAAAGTAGAAGTGGTGTTGAGTGCTGATGCAATCAACGTAAGCGGTCCTTTAGGTAAATTGACTCAAGCTCTGACTTCAGCAGTTGTGCTGAAAAAAGAGGGTGATGCTATTACCTTCGCGGCAGCAAATGATGCGCAGCATTCACAAGCTATGTCGGGTACAGTGCGTGCCCTGGTAGCGAATATGGTAAAAGGTGTTTCAGAGGGCTTTACACGTAAATTGACACTGATCGGTGTTGGTTACAAAGCTGCTGCACAAGGTGCTGTATTGAACTTGGAGCTTGGCTATTCACATCCTATTAACCATAAAATGCCAGCTGGCGTTACCGTTGCTACTCCGACTCCAACAGAAATCGTGTTGACCGGTGTTGATAAACAGGTAATTGGTCAAGTTGCAGCCCAGATTCGTGCATATCGTGCTCCAGAGCCTTATAAAGGCAAGGGTGTTCGTTATGCAGATGAGGTTGTTGCAATTAAAGAAACCAAGAAGAAATAAGGCTTAAAAAATGAACAACGTAAATAATCGCTTGCGTCGCGCACGTAAAACCCGTGCCAAAATTGCAGAGCTAAAAGTTACCCGTTTAAGTGTGCATCGTACTAATACACACATTTATGCGCAAATTATTGCTGAAACTGGCGATAAAGTAATTGTTAGCGCTTCTACGGTTGAGGCCGACGTTCGTAAAAACATTAAAAACGGCGGCAATGTAGAAGCTGCTGCGGCAATTGGTAAGTTGATTGCTGAGAAGGCGAAAAAAGCTGGTGTTACTACCGTGGCTTTTGATCGTTCTGGTTACAAATATCATGGCCGTATTAAAGCGTTGGCAGATGCCGCACGTGAAAACGGCTTGTCCTTCTAATTGGTCTGATTGCTTAAGAGGTTAATGATGGCAAAAGAAATTGAACAGCAACAGCAGCAGACTGATGGTTTGCGCGAAAAAATGATTGCAGTTAATCGTGTAAGTAAAACGGTTAAAGGCGGTCGCATTATGAGTTTTGCTGCACTTACAGTGGTAGGTGATGGTGATGGCGCGGTAGGTATGGGTAAGGGTAAGGCGCGTGAAGTTCCGGTAGCTGTACAAAAAGCTATGGATGAAGCACGTCGCGGTATGTTAAAGATCAATTTAACAAACGGCACTTTGCATCATGCTGTAACTGGCGTTCACGGTGCTGCAAAAGTATTCATTCAACCAGCTTCTGAAGGTACCGGTATTATTGCTGGTGGCGCAATGCGCGCGATTTTTGAAGTGATGGGTGTAACTAACGTTGTGGCTAAATGTATTGGTTCAACAAACCCTTACAATTTGGTTCGCGCTACATTAAACGGCTTGGAGTCTATGAATACGCCTGCGGAAATCGCGGCTAAGCGTGGCAAATCAGTCGAAGAAATCAGAGGCTAATCATGGCTAAAGCAAAAAAAGATGCATCAACTATTAAAGTAACGCTGGTGAAAAGTGTTATTGGACGTATTGAGGCGCATAAAGCTACAGTTAGAGGCTTAGGTCTGCGTCGCATGCACCATACAGTTGAGTTACAAGATACACCGGCAATTCGCGGCATGATCAATGCCGTTAGCTATCTCGTAAAGGTAGAAGCATAATGCAATTAAATACTATTAAGCCTGCAGAAGGCGCAAAAAAAGAACGTCGTCGCGTAGGTCGCGGTATTGGTTCAGGTTTAGGCAAAACAGCTGGTCGTGGCCATAAAGGTCAAAAATCACGTACTGGCGGTTTTCACAAAGTAGGTTTTGAAGGCGGCCAAATGCCAATTCAACGTCGCTTGCCTAAGCGTGGTTTCAAATCATTGACTAAAGCTGATACGGCACATGTGCGTACTAGCGAACTGGCTTTGATCCCAAATGAAGTGATCGATCTGTTGGCTTTGAAAGCAGCAAATATCGTTTCAGGTACAGTTAAGAACGCAAAAATTTATTTGTCAGGCGATGTTGCCGGCAAATACAACATCCAAGGTCTGTTGCTGACCAAGGGTGCACGCGCTGCCATCGAAGCTGCTGGTGGTAAAGTTCTAGAAGCTGCATAAGAGATAATATTTTGGCACAAGAAGGCTTATTGAAAACAGCGGCAAAAATGGGCGAACTCAAAAGTCGCCTGTTTTTTGTTTTGGGTGCTTTAGTTGTTTATCGCTTGGGTGCTCATATACCTGTTCCAGGTATTGATCCCGAGGTGTTGGCTAAGTTGTTCGAGTCGCAAAGCGGTGGCATCCTGGGCATGTTTAACATGTTCTCAGGCGGTGCATTGTCACGGTTTACCGTGTTTGCACTGGGTATCATGCCGTACATTTCTGCATCTATCATCATGCAGTTACTGGCGGCTGTGTCGCCTAAGCTTGAGCAGCTGAAAAAAGAGGGTGAAGCTGGGCGCCGTACTATTACTAAATATACACGTTACGGTACTGTAGTGCTTGCTACATTCCAGGCGTTAGGTATTGCAATCATGCTTGAAGGCCAGGCTGGTTTAGTATTAGATCCAGGTATGGCATTTAGGTTAACTGCGGTGATTACCCTTGTTTGTGGCACCATGTTTTTGATGTGGTTGGGTGAGCAGATTACCGAACGTGGTATCGGCAATGGTATTTCTATCATTATTTTTGCTGGTATAGTCGCCGGATTGCCGCATGCGATCGGTTCTACAGCCGAAATGGTGAACACAGGTGCATTTAGTATCCCGTTGGCTTTCTTCTTGCTGGTTGCAACTATCCTGGTGACAGCGCTTGTGGTGTTTGTTGAGCGCGGTCAACGCAAGATTACTGTTAATTATGCTAAGAGACAGGTGGGTAATAAGGTATATGGCGGCCAAACAACGCATTTGCCTATGAAGCTGAACATGGCTGGTGTCATACCTCCTATTTTTGCCTCAAGCATTATCTTGTTCCCGGCAACGCTGGCTGGCTGGTTTGGCGGAAGTGAACATACGTTCTGGCTAAAAGATGTTGCTGCTGCCTTGTCCCCAGGTCAGCCAATCTACATCTTATTATTTGCTGCTGCGATTGTATTCTTCTGTTTTTTCTACACTGCATTGCAGTTTAATCCAAAAGATACAGCCGACAACTTGAAGAAAAGTGGTGCTTTTATCCCGGGGATCAGGCCTGGTGATCAAACAGCCAAGTACATCGACCGCATTATGGGTAGATTGACTTTGGTTGGTGCAGCGTATATCACTTTGGTTTGCCTGTTACCTGAATTCCTGATCTTGAAGTTTAATACACCATTCTATTTCGGCGGTACTTCTTTGCTGATTATTGTTGTGGTAACCATGGATTTTATGACGCAAGTGCAGTCTCATTTGATGTCTCATCAATACGAGGGATTGCTTAGAAAAGCTAATTTTAAAGGTAATGCGCTTGGGCGCTAAGTAATTCTAAGATGGCTAAGGAAGATAGAATTGAAATGCAAGGGGAGATTCTTGAGAATCTTCCAAATGCAACTTTTAGAGTTAAGTTAGAAAATGGTCATATTGTTTTAGGCTATATTTCTGGGAAAATGCGCATGCACTACATTCGTATTTTACCTGGTGATAAAGTCACCGTTGAGATGACGCCTTATGATTTATCCCGTGCGCGAATTACGTTCCGCGCGAAATAAACAATAAGTGTTGTGCATACCGTTTAGTTGTATTGGAGTGAAATATGAGAGTTCGTGCATCAGTAAAGGCTTTATGCCGTAATTGTAAAGTTGTTCGTCGTCGTGGCGTTGTGCGTATCATCTGCACAGACCCACGTCATAAACAACGTCAAGGTTAATTGATTAACTTCAATTAATCCAAATTAGTAAAAGCTTCGGCTGCATACTAATTTAAGTTGGTCAATAATTTGATTGATCAGAAGATTAGCTATTTGATAAAAAATGGTTTTCCTGTTAAAATCACCGGCTTTTTTAAAGCAAGTGAATCAGTAAAGCCTAATTTGGAGTAAAGTATGGCGCGTATTGCAGGGGTAAATATCCCGAATAATAAACACACGGAAATTGCATTGACTGCAATTTACGGTATTGGTCGTAATACAGCACAAAAAATCTGTGCCGCAGCTGGTGTATTGCCTACTGCAAAAATTAAAGATTTGAATGATGCGGACGTAGAAAAATTACGTGACGAAGTAGGCAAGTTCAAAGTTGAAGGTGACTTACGTCGCGAAATATCAATGAACATCAAGCGCCTGATGGATTTGGGCTGCTACCGTGGTGTTCGTCATCGCCGTGGTCTGCCGGTGCGTGGTCAACGTACAAAAACAAATGCCCGTACACGTAAGGGTCCAGTTAAAGCGATTAAACAATCTAAATAATCCTGTTAAGGCTTAGATAGTTTACAAATTTTAGTAAGTTTATTGGTAAGGAAAAATGCAACATGGCAAAAGCTAATGTACGCGTAAGAAAGAAAGTTAAAAAGAATATTGCTGAGGGTATTGCCCACGTGCATGCATCTTTTAACAACACCATCATCACAATTACAGACCGTCAAGGCAATGCTCTGTCTTGGGCGACTTCTGGTGGTCAGGGTTTTAAAGGTTCTCGTAAGAGTACTCCTTTTGCTGCGCAGGTTGCTGCAGAAGTTGCTGGTAAGTCAGCACAAGAGAGTGGTGTGAAGAATTTAGAAGTGCGTATTAAAGGCCCAGGTCCAGGTCGTGAATCTGCTGTGCGCGCACTGAACGCTGCTGGTTTCAAAATTACCAGCATTACTGATGTGACGCCAGTTCCGCATAACGGTTGCCGTCCACCTAAAAAACGTCGCATTTAAGCGAAAAAGATTACTGGAGAACTATCTTGGCTAGAAATTTAGATCCTAAATGCCGTCAATGCCGTCGTGAAGGCGAAAAGTTGTTTTTAAAAGCTGAAAAATGCTTTTCTGATAAATGCGCTATTGAAAAACGTAATTTCCCACCTGGTCAACATGGCCAACGTAGAAATCAACGCCTGTCAGACTACGGCGTTCAATTGCGTGAGAAACAAAAAGTGCGTCGTATTTACGGCGTTTTAGAAGCTCAATTCCGTAGCTACTATGCTGAAGCAGACCGTAAAAAAGGCATTACCGGTGAAAACCTGCTGCAATTGCTTGAGTGCCGCTTAGATAACGTCACTTACAGAATGGGTCTGGGCGGTTCACGTACTGAGGCGCGTCAAATCGTTCGTCACAACAGTATTTTAGTAAATGGCAAGCGCGTTAACATTCCTTCATACCAAGTTAAAGCTGGTGATGTGATCAGTGTGGCTGAAGCTGCTAAATCACAGTTGCGCATTAAAGGTGCTTTAGAGGCTGCTGAACAACGCGGTTTCCCAGAATGGTTGGAAGTTGATGTTAAAGCTTTGAAAGGTACTTTCAAAGCTAAGCCGCAACGTGATGAATTGCCACCAACAATCAATGAATCATTGGTAGTTGAGCTTTACTCTAAGTAATTAAGTTGTGAATCGCGCAGTTAGCAGATCCTTATGGGTTTGCTAACTTCAGCGTTTATAGGCCACGGGCCTGTAAGATTATTAAAAAAATTAAAGGTATAACTATGCAAAACAGTCCTACCGAGTATTTGAAACCGCGCGTAGTTGATGTTGAGGTTTTATCTCCATTGCGTGCACGAGTAACACTTGAGCCTATGGAGCGTGGTTTTGGTTACACATTGGGTAATGCGCTACGTCGTGTGTTGCTGTCATCAATCCCTGGCTTCGCTATTACTGAAGTAAAGATTGATGGTGTTGTTCATGAGTATTCAACGATTGATGGCGTTCAGGAAGATGTTGTTGATATCTTGCTGAATCTTAAAGGCGTTGCTCTTAAATTGAATTCAAAATCAGAAACAATTCTGAAGCTGAATAAGTCAGTTGAAGGTGTTGTGACTGCCGGTGATTTTGAAACAGGCCATGATGCTGAAATCGTGAACCCTAACCATGTGATTGCACACCTGACAAAAGGCGGCAAACTGAATCTGGAAGTTAAAGTAGAAATGGGTCGTGGTTATCAGCCAGTTCCTGTACGTCAAAAAGCGAATGATGAAGACCGTGTTTTAGGTTTTATTATGGTTGATGCATCATTCAGCCCGATCAACAAGGTAAGTTACTATGTTGATAGCGCGCGTGTTGAGCAGCGTACTGACTTGGACAAGCTTGTAATGGATGTTGAAACCAACGGCGTGATTGAACCTGAGCAAGCTATCCGTGATGCAGCTCGAATTCTGATGGGTCAACTGTCAGTGTTCGCCGATCTGGAAGGTGCTCCAAGTGAAGTGGAAGTTAAATCAGCTCCTCAGGTGGATCCAGTGTTACTGCGTCCGGTTGATGATCTTGAATTGACAGTACGTTCTGCAAATTGCCTGAAAGCAGAAAATATATTCTACATTGGTGACTTGATCCAACGTACAGAGAATGAGCTGTTAAAGGCGCCTAACCTCGGTCGTAAATCACTTAATGAGATTAAAGATGTTCTGGCAACTCGTGGCTTGACATTAGGCATGAAGTTAGAGAATTGGCCACCAGTTGGTCTGGAAAAAGCTTAATTAAGCTTGATATTGAAGTTATAGAAACCTTAAGGAATTACTATGCGTCACGGTAATAGCAATCGTAAATTAAATCGTACTAGCAGCCATCGTGCGGCGATGTTCCGTAACATGACTGCGTCATTGTTGCGTCATGAAATCATTAAAACTACTTTGCCAAAAGCAAAAGAGTTGCGTAAATTCGCAGAGCCTTTAATTACTTTAGGTAAAACTGCAACTTTAGCAAATCGTCGCTTAGCTTTCGATCGTTTACGTGATCGTGACATCGTAGGTAAGCTGTTTGGCGAACTTGGTCCTCGTTACAACGCACGTAACGGTGGTTACTTACGTATCTTGAAATGCGGTTTTCGCAATGGCGACAATGCACCTATGGCATTGGTTGAACTTGTTGATCGTCCAGATACATCTGCAGAAGCTGTTGTTGCTGAGTAAGTAATTCATTAAGTTTTACAATTAAAAAGCCAGCATTTAGCTGGCTTTTTAATTTCCGGCATATATTCCGGAAATCGCCAATGGCTAAGCTTTGATAAGCATGACGATATCATTTTCTGTAAATGGCCAATTCAATTCGGCTTGGGTACCTACACGCGCGATAACAGGTATCCTGATGCCGTATTTTTCGATCAAGCCATCGTCATCGCTGATCTCTTGAATAAGCCAGTTAATTTCATGGCGGCTTTTCAAGTGTATTAGCATCGCCTCAGCCTGCTCGCAAAGATGGCAGTGCGAAGTTGTATAAAGAACGAGTTGTTTCATTAATTAGCAAGCCCCTGGTTTTAGTATTTGCTGCATTATATTTGCTTGGAATAGACGTATATTTATACTAATAAAATTCTATTTTCCATCAAAAATAAATCATAATGGCGTACTAGCATACATAAAATCAAACGTCGTTATTTCAGGACATTATGGCAGATAATCAAGAGTCCAAAGATAGTCTAAGCGAGAACCTGCAGCAGGTTATTTCTTTGCTTGACAAGCATCGTTTAGTTGAGAATTTGCTGCATAGTCAGGAGATGCCAAATCACGAGCTTGTAGAGTCTTTAGTACATAAGCAGAATTTACAGGAATTACAGAAAAAACTGGATGTTTTGCATCCGGCTGACGTTGCCTACATCCTTGAGGCTTTGCCGCTCGAGCAGCGTTTGGATGTTTGGGAGCTAGTCAAGGCCGAACGTGACGGCGAAATCTTGCTGGAAGTATCCGATGCCGTGCGACAGACGCTGATCGCGGACATGGATTCCGACGAGTTGCTTGCTGCTGCTGAACAGCTTGATACCGATGAACTTGCCGACCTGGCACCTGATCTCCCTAAAGATGTTTTCCAGGACTTGCTGGATAGCCTGGATGCACAAAACCGTGCGAGGCTGCAATCAGCATTGTCATACTCGGACGATGCCGTAGGTTCAATCATGGATTTTGACATTGTGACGATCCGTGAAGATATTTCACTTGAAGTCGCATTGCGATACATGCGACGGCTAGGTAGCCTGCCTGATCATACTGATAAGCTGTTTGTGGTGGACAGGCACGATATATTGCGCGGTGTATTACCGCTCAAACGTTTGGTTGTCAGTGACCTGGATGACAATGTTGCTGATGTAATGTCGGAAGATGCGGTTATTTTTCATCCTGAAGATATTGCCGATGACGCGGCAAAGGCTTTTGAGCGTTATGACCTGGTCACTGCGCCTGTGGTCGATGAAAATAATAAACTAATAGGTCGGGTGACCGTAGATGCTGTGATGGACCTGATCCGTGAAGAGGCGGAAAGCGATATGCTTTCCATGGCCGGCTTGCGTGAAGAAGAGGACTTTTTTGCATCTGTATGGAAATCGGTGCAGAACCGCTGGGCATGGCTGGCGATTAATTTAGTTACGGCATTGGTAGCATCGCGTGTGATCGGGCTGTTTGAAGGTTCGATAGAGAAAATTGTTGCGCTTGCAGCGTTAATGCCGATTGTAGCGGGCATAGGAGGTAACTCGGGTAATCAGACGACCACCATGATTGTACGTGGTTTGGCGCTTGGGCAGGTCTCCAGCCACAATATGCAATCACTGATTACCAAAGAGCTTGGTGTTTCCCTGCTGAATGGTCTGCTCTGGGGCGGCGTGCTTGGCGTAATCGCCTATGTGCTTTATGGTAGCTATCAATTAGGGTTGGTCATGATGGCGGCCATGACCCTCAATTTGCTGCTGGCGGCATTGATGGGCGTCATGATTCCGCTGGTGATGAATAAGGTTGGCCGTGACCCGGCTGTGGGTTCCAGCGTGCTGATTACTGCGATGACTGACAGTGGCGGTTTCTTTATTTTCCTTGGTCTTGCAACAATATTCTTGCTCTAGAATTTGATGCATTATTTTGACTTATTGTTAATCGGGTTGATTTAAATATGAATCATGACAGTATTCAGATGATCCTGCAGGAGGTCATTGACGATATCTCTACACCTGCAGGTTTGTGGCAGCTGGCGATTGTAGTGGCTGCCTGCTGCGCAGCCTGGGCAATTAACGGCTTGTTGCGTGCCAGCGTGATGCGTCATGCACCTGAGCACTGGAAGCTTGGGATCGGTGGCATTAATCGCGTTTTGTTCCCGCTATCTACATTGATCTTTGTCCTGATGGGGAAACTCATCCTGAATTACTGGCAGCATACCAGTTTGCTGCTGCTGGCCAGCAAGCTGCTGCTGGCGATGGCAGCGATCCGTTTAGTGGTTTATGCCGTGCGTTACATCATTGAGCCCGGAGGCATGCTTAAAACGCTTGAAAACAGCATTGCCGGCCTGATCTGGATACTGATGGCACTGCACTTGAGCGGCCTGCTGCCGGAGATATTGAATGCCCTGGAAGATATCAAGTTTAATATCGGAAAAAACCCAGTAAATTTACTGCTTGCCCTGCAGGGAATCCTGACGATACTGGTCACGATTTTCATTGCCCTGTGGTTTAGCCGGATGATTGAAAACAAGCTGATGCGTGTTCAGAACATCAACATGAATCTGCGAGTTGTACTGTCTAAGCTGCTGCGCGTATTTTTGCTGTTTCTGGCAATCCTGATTGCCCTGTCCGCGGTCGGGCTTGATATCACAATGCTTTCCGTGTTTGGCGGTGCGCTGGGTGTTGGCCTGGGGTTCGGTTTGCAGCGCATCGCCAGCAATTATGTGAGCGGTTTCATTATCCTGCTCGATAAATCCATGCAAATAGGCGATATTGTAACGATTGATAGCCATTATGGCGTTGTCAGTGACCTGCGTACGCGCTACCTGGTATTGCGCAAACTGGATGGTACGGAAGTCATTATTCCTAACGAAACGCTCATTACCACACCTGTCATCAATCATTCCTTTACTGACCATAGAGGTAAGATATCGATGCCGGTTCAGGTGGGGTATGACAGTCCGCTTGAATTGGCAATGCAGCTGATGGTGGATATTGCTGTGCGTAACCCCCGGGTGCTTGTGGAGCCTGCGCCTGCTGTGCAGATCAAAGGCTTTGCTGAAAGCGGTATTGATTTGATGCTTTCCTTTTGGATTCCAGACCCGGAAGAGGGGAGCGGGGCGCTGCAATCGGATATCTATCTGGAAATATGGAAGGCATTCAATAGGAACGCTATTTCTATCCCTTATCCGCAGCGTGAAGTGCGCATATTGAATGATAAAAATTAACCATTATTGGATATGGCTGGATTTAGTCGGCTAGATGGCAGGTTTGGATAGCAGGTTTAGCTAATAAAAAAGCCCACTGAAAAGCGGGCTTCTTTATGCTTGAAATAATGATTATTTCAATTTTGTTTCTTTGTACATCACGTGTTTACGTGCAACAGGGTCAAATTTCTTGATCTCGAATTTACCTGGCATAGTACGTTTGTTTTTTGTAGTGGTATAGAAATGACCTGTGCCAGCACTTGATTCCAGTTTGATTTTTTCGCGCATTTTACTTTCCTTTATTTGCTAAATTTAAGTTAGCAGCTTAAATCTTTTGGCCAGCGGCACGCATATCAGCCAAAACAGCATCAATACCGTTTTTGTCGATTGTACGTAATGCGGCGTTAGTAATACGCATGCTTACCCAGCGGTTTTCGCTTTCAACCCAAAATTTGCGGTTTTGCAAATTAGGTAAAAAACGACGTTTTGTTTTGTTTTGTGCGTGAGAAACATTGTTACCCACCATCGGCTTTTTGCCTGTTACCTGACATACACGTGCCATGGTTATCTCCAAGAACTCTATTTTTGAGAAAGAGCGGCATTATAGACCATAAACTTAACTTTGTTCAAGCTAAATATGTGATTATTAATGCATGTTGTTTATTAATGTTTACCGGTACTGCCAAATCCGCCTTCGCCGCGTTCAGACGTATCAAAATCATCGACAACATGAAACTCTGCCTGCACTACCGGTACGATGACCAGCTGGGCTATACGCTCCATGGGGTTCAGTTCGAACGCCGTATTGCCACGATTCCAGCAGGATACCATGAGCTGCCCTTGGTAGTCTGAATCTATCAAGCCTACAAGATTGCCCAGCACGATGCCGTGCTTATGACCCAGGCCGGAACGTGGCAGTATCAGGGCTGCATAATATGTGTTGTCGATATGGATAGCCATGCCGGTCGGGATGAGTGTGGTTTCGCCCGGCTGCAAGGTGATGGCCGCATCGATGCATGCTCTGAGGTCAAGGCCGGCAGAACCTGGTGTGGCATAAGTAGGGAACTGGCTGCGCAGACGGTCGTCTAGTATTTTAAGGTCGATGAGGATAGACATGATGTGGTTTTTATATTGGTTGGAATGAATGCATATTAGACACCAAATATACATAATAAAAAAGCTGCCTGATCGGTCAGGCAGCTATAAACTGTAAACGTTGTAAATCAGAACTTATATTGAGCGCTTAGGCCGAGCAGGTAGTTTCTGCCAGCAGCGGGTTCAAAGAATCTCAGGTTGCTGTCGTTGATGCGCACAGAGCCTATATATTCTTTATCAAACATATTTTCTACACGCACATACTCACTGAAACGCCAGTTAGCCAGGTTCTGCTCAAAACCTGCACGTATGTTGAATATGGTATAAGAATGCGCAGAATCAGTGTTGATGTCGTTTACATACACCTTACTGTTATGTCTGGCCTCCAAAGCGGTTTTGAAGCCAAGCGGATTGTATTTCCATGCGACTTCACCATAAACCTGGCTGCTATACGTGCCGGGGATTTTGTTACCGGATTCGATGGTGGTGGGGATGCCGGAAGACGGTATGTAGGTAAAGTCGGAATCAAACTTGGCGTCTAATAATGAATAAGAAAAATATGTCGATATATTGTGGCTGAACTGCGAATCAATAGACAGCTCAGCACCTTTACGCTTGGTCTTGTTTGCGTTACCGAATACGCTTCTGTTGGCAGCATTGGTTTCTTTTGTCACGATTTCATCGTCGGTATCAATTTTAAATACATTGAAGTTGACTTGATGGTTATCTGCAATGATCGCTTTCAGGCCTAGTTCATAGTTGGTGCTTTCGCTGGGTTTAAGCGCCAGGTTTGGCGCGCCATTGTTAACGGAGTTATAGGCGGCTTCGATAAAGGTCGGTGTTTCAAAGCCTTTGCCGTAGTTTGCGTACAGATTGAAGGTCGGTGTCACTTTCCATATGGCACCAATCACCGGCGTGGTTTTCTGGTACTCAACAGAGCCGCTGTTGTTGCCGTTATTGGCTGAACCGGTCAGGAAGTTATCATTCACCTCGAGTTTGACTTTGGTGTGCCTGGCGCCAGCGTGGATATCGAAGTTATCGCTTAGTGATATTTTTCCTTGAATATACTGGTCGAAGTTTGTAGAAATATTATCTTCATCCCGGTTTAGTGCAAAGTTGCCGTTTCCGGCTATGAGCGGACGTTTAATGCCGCTATCGGTATTGATGTCGAGTCTCTTGTCATTCATTTTGCCGTAAGTCAAGCCCACGGAGAGGTTGTATGGCATGCTGAAAAGGTTGCCATTGTTGTCCCATCTTAAGTCCGATCCCCAGAAATCCCGGTCTATCGAGCTTGCCCTGCCTGCGGTTGTGGTGGTGCTGGTAGAGAGGTATTGCAGGTTCTTGCGATTTCCGACGTAGGTCATCAGGTTGATTTTATTGTTTGCGTTGAGCGCATGTTCGATATTAAAACCAACCTGGGTGTGGTCGCGACTGACTCTTGTTTTTGCCCTGTAAGCGCTGTTAGGTGCTGCTTTAGGGTCATTGAAAGCGGATGGGTCGTTTGCCGTTGCAACTCTAGGCAGGCCTAATGGGTCTTCTGCGTCCTGTTCAAACCAGTTTACGAGCGCATTCACTTTTGTGTCGTCGCTGACATTGATTTTGAATTTGGCGGTGGCTTGCTGTTTGCTGCCTGCGCTGTTATCGCGATAACCGTTTGTTTCAAAGTTGGACACATTCAGCAAATATTCAATATTTTCTGCTGTGCCGGCAGCGTTGATGATTTGACGTTTGGTATCGTAGCTGCCAAACATCACTGTCGCGCCGACGACTGGGTTTTTGGGCGCATCTTCCGTAAACATCTGGATGACGCCGCCGGAGGAGTTACCATAAAGCGCTGAGAACGGGCCACGCATCACTTCAATAGATTTGATGGCTGATAAATCAACGACACCTGGCTGGCCTTGTCCATCCGGCATTGTCAGAGGAATACCGTCTACATAAACGCGTATGCCGCGCACACCGAAGCTGGAGCGCGAACCAAATCCACGGCTGGATATTTGCGGATCCTGTGACTGGTTGGTGCGGTTCTGCGCTGTGACGCCGGGCACGCGGATCAGGCTTTCGGAAAGCGTCATCTGCAATTGGCCATCCTGGATGTCTTCTTTTTTCACCACGTCAATCGCTACCGGCAGGTCGAAGCTGTTTTGTTCAACGCGCGTGGCGGTAACAACCACGGGTGCGGTTATGATTTTGGCGATAGGTGCCGATTCTTCAGCAAACGCCTGATAGCTGGCGCTGAGTGTGCTCAATACGGCAGCAGATATGATTTTTCTTTTGTAATTGTTAGGGTGCGACATAGACTAACCTTAGGTAATTAATGTGATTAAGACTTGGTTTGCGCGGATTTTAAGCGATTCATGCAAATATAACATCAGTATTTCCATGAAAATAATATGGTTAATGAGACGGGAAAATGCAAAATCTGTTGATGGTGACTGATTCTGCATCAGGCGATTGATTACCGCGTGTAGCGCAGGCTGCTGGCCTGCGCTTTATTTACAGCATAGCGCTGATATGCTGCAGCAGTAATCCAGCTACGGATTTCTTGGGTAGCATGGGCAGTGGGTGTGCGCCTGCATCATCAAGCAGGGTCACGTTGTTGGTGTCTAGTCCCATGCTGTCGTTCATGAGGTTGGCAACGATCAGCGGCAGTTTTTTTGATGTGCGTTTGGCCTCTGCGTATGCGAGCAGGTTTTCAGATTCTGCAGCAAACCCTACACAGAACGGCGGGCTTGGCAAGCTGGCGACCTCGGCTAGAATATCCTTGTTGGCTTTCAGTTCTATTGTAAGTGGTGACTTACTTTTCTTGATTTTCTGTGTGCTGGTTTCAGTTGGGGAATAGTCGGCAACCGCTGCTACGCTGATAAAAATATCCTGTGCGGCAATGTTCTTCATGACGCTTTGGTACATGGATTCTGCACTGGTCGCGGAGATGAGTTTTACACCGGATGGCGGTTTTAGTGCGCTGGCCCCGCTTACCAGCGTAACATCCGCGCCCATTTCCAGTGCTGCCTGAGCGATGGCGTAACCCATTTTTCCGGAGCTCAGGTTGGTGATGGCTCGTACGGGATCTATCATCTCCAGTGTGGCGCCTGCGGTCACCAGTATTTTCTTGCCTTTGAGTATTTTGGGCTGGAAATGCGCCTGGATCAGGTTCAATAGCTCATCGGCCTCAAGCATGCGTCCCAGGCCGGTTTCGCCACAGGCTTGTTCACCGCTGCCTGGCCCCAGGATGCCGATGCCATCCGAGTCCAGCAACGCAATATTGCGCTGCGTTGCCGGGTTTTCCCACATCTGCTTATTCATGGCCGGGGCGATCAGTAATGGGCAATCACGTGCCAGGCACAGGGTCGAGAGTAGATCATCGGCGTGGCCATGTGCGAGTTTTGCAATGAAGTCAGCACTTGCCGGTGCAATGATCACCGCATCTGCGGCGCGGCTTAACTCGATATGCGGCATGCCATTTGCAATCGATGCGTCCCACATGTCTTTAAATACCGGTTTGCCTGAGAGTGCCTGCATCGTGACCGGAGTGATGAATTGGCAGGCGGCTTCGGTCATGACAACCTGTACCTCTATATTGGCCTTAACCAGCAGACGGACAAGTTCAGCTGCCTTGTAAGCGGCAATGCCCCCGGTAATGCCCAGCACGATGGATTTGTGAGTTTGCATATTCGCAGCAATTTATGTAATGCTTGCATTTTAACCCAGATTCCGTGCCTGGAAACCCCTGTGAAAGATTGATGGATTATGTGGCGTAAGTTGAGGATTGCTATTCTGCTGTTAATTCTGGCAACGGTTGTGCAGCAGGTCTGGCTGGATAAAGTTGACCTGGCCTGGAAGCGCAATTTTTACGTCGCTGTGTATCCTGTGAATATGGATGGCAGCGCAAAGGTGGGTGCTTACTTACGCACGCTGACAGCCGCGGATTTCGAGCCTGTTGCTGAATATTTTGCTGAAGAAGCCGCGCCGTACCAATTGGAGCTGCGGCGACCGATTGAGATACAGTTGGGGGCGCCGGTAAGCGAAGCGCCACCGGCACCGCCTACCGATAAAAGCGTGTTAAGTACGATTATCTGGAGCCTGAAATTCAGGTTTTTTGCCTGGGCAAATAGCCCTGAAGTCGGCGTGAAACCTGATATCCGCATGTATCTGCTCTATCACGATCCTGCAACCCAATTCGGATTAAGCCATTCCACCGCATTAAGCAAAGGGCGTATCGGGCGCGTCAACCTGTTTGCCGACACTGGTTATCATAAGCAGAACCTCGTCATACTGGCGCATGAGTTGCTGCATACATTGAATGCGACTGATAAGTATGATCTGACGACTACCCTGCCTGTTTACCCGGATGGCTATGCGGAACCCGGGAAAAACCCGCTTTACCCGCAGGACTTCGCAGAATTGATGGGCGGGCGCATTCCGCAAAGTGAGACAAGTGCAGAAATTCCAAAAAACCTGGGACAAACGCTGATTGGCGACATGACTGCGCGTGAAATCGGATGGTTGCGATAATCGGATGATTGATGGGGAGGCGAAAGCGTTAAAATGGCGATTACGGATTGGCCAGCCAGCGAGCGGCCGCGTGAAAAACTGATTGAACAGGGTGCTGCGGCACTGTCGGATGCCGAGCTGCTGGCTATTTTCCTGCGTGTAGGCGTTGTCGGGAAAAGCGCGGTTGATCTCGCGCGCGACCTGCTGAGTGAGTTTGGCAGCCTTAACGGCATTTTTGCAGCAAGTGAGCAAGCGCTGAGCCAGGTGCACGGCATAGGCAGCAGCAAGTATGTGCAGCTGCAGGCTATTTTCGAGATGAGCCGTCGCGCGTTGAGTGAGCAGTTGCAGCAGCGTGATGTCTTTGAATCGCCGCGGCAGGTCAGAGACTATCTGGTGCTGAAGCTGGGCGGCTTGACCCGGGAGGTGTTCCTGGTGATGTTTCTGGATGCGCAGAACAGGTTGAATGCGACTGAGGAAATGTTTAGTGGTACGCTTACGCAAACGAGCGTCTATCCGCGCGAAGTGGTGAAACGCGCCATGCATCATAATGCTGCCGGTGTCATTTTTGCACATAATCACCCATCCGGGGTCGCAAAGCAAAGTGCGGCAGATGAAGCATTGACCAGCCAGCTGAAACAGGCACTGGCTTTGGTGGATGTACGCGTACTGGACCACTTTATCGTGGCGGGCAACCAGACCCTGTCTTTTGCCGAACGCGGCCTGCTGTGAGTCGTGTTGAATTGGAGAATGGAAAACTGGCATGATCATCGATAATGCACATTGGATCAACCTGGCGGTCGCATTAGGCATAGGCTTGCTGATCGGTTCAGAGCGCGAGCGCAGAAAGGCGGCTGCCGGAGAGCGCAGAAAAGATGGTGCCGGCAGCAGTACGGTAGCCGGAATCAGGACTTTTACCATTGCATCGCTGCTGGGTGCGGTAAGCACTGCGATCGACCCGTGGCTACTCATGGTATCGATCATCTGTGTGACTGTATTTGTGACAGCCGCCACTTTTGTCAGTAAAGATGACAATCCCAGCCTGACGACAGAGGTGAGTCTGATATTTACGGTGATCCTGGGCGGGCTGGCGATGAGTGAGGCAGGGCTGGCCGCCAGCCTCGCCGTGGCTGTTGCAATATTGCTTGCAGCCAAGGAGCCGATTCACTGGTTTGTGCGCGGTGCCGTTACCAAGGATGAAATGAATGATTTCTTCATACTTGCTGCCGCAACGCTGATCGTGTTGCCGGTTGTTCCGAACGCGCTGATCGGGCCGTTTGATGCGATCAATCCGCGTAACTTATGGCTGATTGTCATTCTGGTCATGTTCATCGGTGCAGTCAGCCATCTTGCGTTACGCCTGTTCGGCGGTAAAATCGGTTTGCCGGTCGTAGGCCTGGTATCAGGATTCATTTCCAGCATCGCCACGGTCGGCGCCATGGGAACACGTGCGCGCAAAACGCCTGAGCTGATGGCTGCTGCGGTTGCCGGCGCCACGCTTTCGTGCCTGTCTACGGTTTTGCAGCTGAGCCTGCTGCTTGCGGCCATTCATCCACCGACACTGTATGCGCTTGCCGGCCCGTTGGTCTTTGGTGGGGTGGCTATCTCTATCTATGGATTGGTCGTGACCTTAAGTTCGTTTCACCAGAATGGCACTGAAATGGCCAACCCGGGCCGGTCATTCAGCATCAAAACGGCAATCATGCTGGCGGTAGTCATTGCCCTGGCGCTGCTGGCTTCTGCGGCGCTTAATGCGTGGTTCGGCCAGGCGGGCTTGATTCTTGCCTCGGGCGTGGCGGGGCTCGCTGATGCCCATGCTGCTACAATCTCGGTTGCATCGCTTGCGCTTGCAGGCAAGCTCGCCGTAGCAGATGCTGCCGTGCCGATATTGGTGGCATTCTCAGTGAACGCCAGCTCCAAAGTGATCGTGGCAGCCCTTACCGGCGGGCGTGAATTTGTACGCAAGGTGTCTTTTGGCATCATTATCCAGATTGCTTCAATCTGGATTGCATGGTGGGTGTTTTAGCTGCAGTGCTCAATATTTGCTTAATTTTTACCTTAACTGAATCATTATGAATAAAAACCTCAAAACAATTATGTGGCTGGCTGTGGCCTTGCTGGGTGCATTTGCTGTAGCGGGCATCGCACTTAACCGTGGCGAGAGCATCAATGCCTTATGGATCATCACGGCAGCAGTGTGTATCTATGCCATCGGTTATCGCTTTTATTCGGCATGGATTGCCGCCAGGGTTCTGGTGATAGATGAAACCAGGGCTACGCCTGCAGAACGCCTGGATAACGGGCGTGATTTTGTTCCAACCAACAAATGGATCGTGTTCGGGCATCACTTTGCGGCGATTGCCGGGCCTGGTCCGTTAATCGGCCCGACACTGGCTGCGCAATTCGGTTACTTGCCCGGCACACTGTGGATATTGATTGGTGCAGTACTGGGCGGCGCCGTGCAGGATATGGTGACCCTGTTTTTCTCAACGCGCCGTAACGGGCGCAGCCTGGGGCAGATGGCGCGTGATGAGATTGGCGCGGTAGGGGGTACGGCTGCGCTGATTGGCACCTTCCTGATCATGATCATCCTGATTGCGGTACTGGGGCTGGTGGTAGTGAATGCGATGAAACACAGCCCATGGGCAACGTCTACGGTGGCTGCGACAATCCCGATTGCGATGATCGTCGGGATTTATATGCGCAATATCCGGCCGGGACGCGTGCTGGAAGCTTCCATGATAGGCGTGGTGCTGCTTCTGCTTTCAGTATGGGGCGGTGGCTGGATCAGCAATCATGAAACCTTGCGCGCATGGTTTGACCATGACGGCCTGCCGTTGGCGTATGCGATCATTGCCTATGGCTTTGCCGCGGCAGTGCTGCCAGTCTGGCTGCTGCTGGCGCCGCGTGATTATCTGTCTACGTTCATGAAGCTGGGTACGATCCTGTTGCTGGCGATTGCGATTGTCATCCTGCGTCCGGAGATCCATATGCCTGCGGTTACGCAGTTTATCGATGGTACCGGGCCGATTTTTGGCGGCAAGCTGTTCCCGTTCGTATTTATTACCATTGCCTGCGGCGCGATTTCCGGTTTTCATGCGCTGATCGCATCAGGAACCACGCCAAAGCTGCTTATGAATGAACGTGATATCCGCATGATAGGCTACGGCGGCATGCTGCTGGAAAGCTTTGTCGCGATCATGGCGATGATTGCGGCAACCGTGCTGGAGCCAGGCATATTTTTCGCAATTAACAGCCCGGCAGGCGTGGTTGGCAAAGAGGCGGTCGATGCGATTGCTAAAATCAACAGCTGGGGATTTGCTGTCACTGTAGAGCAGATGCAGCAACTGGCCGCAGACATGGGTGAGACCACCCTGTTCGCAAGAACCGGTGGCGCACCCAGCCTGGCGGTCGGTATGGCCAGTATATTCGGCAGTGCATTCGGCAGGCACCTGCTTGCACTGTGGTATCACTTTGCGATCATGTTCGAGGCGATTTTCATATTGACGACACTGGATGCCGGTACCCGCGTCGGGCGCTTCATGCTGCAGGATATGCTGGGTAATTTCAATAAAAAACTCGGCGAGACCTCTTACATGCCATCCGTAGTTTTTACCAGCAGCGTGGTGGTGGCAGGTTGGGGCTACTTTTTATATATCGGTGTGATCGATCCTAATGGCGGCGTCAATATTTTATGGCCATTGTTCGGTATTGCGAACCAAATGCTGGCTGCGATTGCCTTATGTGTAGCAACGGGAATCCTGGTTAAATCCGGCAAACTGAGGTATGCCTGGGTAACTGGGGTGCCATTGCTGTGGCTGGTGATCGTGACTACAACGGCCGCTTACCAGAAGGTGTTCAGTGCCGATGTCCGTGTAGGTTTCCTTGCTGCTGCAGATGACATGGCGGCAAAGCTCTACAGCGGTGCATTGCCCCCGGAAAAAGCCGCAGTAGCGCCACAGCTGATATTTAACCAGCACCTTGACGCGTATCTGACCTTGTTTTTTGTGGTGGTGCTGTGGGTGGTCATTGTCGATATGCTGCGCTTATGCGTTCGATACCTGGCTGGCAAGCGTGTGCCGAAGTTATCTGAAGTGCCGCATGAGCCGAGCAGGATGGTTGAAGATTGGGTCAGGGATTAATAGTGGCTTTTATCCATGCATTTTTGTGCGCTTTGCATTCCCGCCGCTGTATTTACAGAGAGGCGCCCAAATGAATAGGAATACCGTGTAATGTTGAAAAAGATCAAACATTTGTGGCATATCATCCGCCGGCTGGCGGGTGACGATGCATATGAGCAGTACCTGAAACATCACGCCGAGTTTCATCAGGCCACGGTAGATGCACCGCCTCCGCTATCGCGCAAAGAGTTCTTCGAGCTGTGGCAGGACAACAAGTGGAAAGGTGTGAAGCGCTGCTGTTAAAGCCTGCGTTTTGAATGACGCAGAATCTTCCGCGGCGTAAAGTCGGCCTGGGGAGACAGCGCGCCAGATGATGCGCTGCTAATCCGGTGCTGACTCTGCGGCGAGCAGGCCAGTTGTGGCATCAACAAGTTTAGGGCTGAATTCGGTTATCGCGAATTTATTTTCTGGCTGACAATAAACATCGCAATCCCGATGATCACCATCGGTAAACTTAACCACTGGCCCATGCTCAATCCCATAGACAATAGACCTAAATAGTCGTCAGGCTCGCGGGTGTATTCAGCCAGAAACCTGAAGCTGCCATAGCCGATCAGGAATAATGCGGAGACAGAACCGGTCGCGCGTGGTTTTGATGAATAGATCCAGAGAATCAGGAACAGCACTACGCCTTCAAGCGCAAATTCGTAAAGTTGTGACGGATGCCGCAGCAGATTATCTACGCGCGGAAATACCATGCCGAAATCAGCGTTGGTGACTCTGCCCCATAATTCGCCGTTGATAAAGTTGCCCATACGGCCTGCCCCTAGGCCGATGGGTACCAGGGGCGCGACAAAATCCATGATCTTGAGCCATCCTATGTGGTATTTCCTGCTGAAAATCCACATCGCAGCCAGTACGCCAAGGAACCCGCCGTGAAAGCTCATGCCGCCTTGCCATACGGCAAAGATTTCCGCCGGATGCTGGGAAAAGTAATCGAACTGATAGAACAGTATATAACCAAGACGGCCGCCGATAATGACGCCAAGCGCACCAAAAAACAGGGCGTCATCGAGCATCGGCACAGTCCATCGATGCCAGCTGCGATGGCTGATCTGCCATTTGCCCAGCGCCAGGAACGATAAGAACCCGACCAGATACATCAGGCCATACCAGTGGATACCAAAAGAGCCGAGATGGATGGCAACGGGATCGAATTGTGGGTGAACGAACATGAGGGTCAGCTTCTTGTGAACAGGCGGTAATTTTACCTAAAATTTACATAAAGGCTAATTTAGTCACTGGATAATTACATCAGATAGCTTTGGTGGCTTGAAAATGATGCCGGGTTTTCCGGCAAATGCCGCTAGTGCATGAGCCTGGCCAGCAGGCGGCTGATACAGTGGGTATTGTTCCTGATCGGGTGTGTGGCAATGTAATTATGGATCGCCAGCAGTGTGCATACTGAAGCAAGCGCTATCCCCAGCCACTGAACCCAATCGATACGCCTCATCAATAATGGCGCTGCAATCGGGCGAATCGCATTGTGTTGAAGAACGCACAGCTCCCGGTTAAGCCAGGCGGGAATCATCAGGTAAAAGCATATGAATAGCAGGATACCCAGGAAGACATAGGTTTTTCATGTGCCGCTGCCGTGAACAGGCGAGCGAACCGGTACCAGGTGATCTGGTGTCGGGTGCTGTCGCCGGCCATGACTGAGGGACATAAGTTCCTTTGCGGGTGTTGGTAAGACTGAGCCTGGCCTGGATGCGGCAAGGTAATGCTATCAGGTCGCTTTCCTGATTCGCTATATCTCTCTAACTAAACATAGCGAATCAGGGCGGATTACTAATTCGCAGCCATTCTACGGTATAGCCATCCTGGATTCATCACTAGTATTGGTGATGAATTGTCTGAAATAAGCGATCTTTCATCATATTTCTTTGGCTAGTTGGCGTCAGCTAGTCTAAAATTACATATTTATTGAATCTTCAGATAATTACGGATTTTTATCATGCCAGTCTATCGTTCACGCACTACTACTCACGGTCGCAATATGGCGGGTGCACGCGCACTATGGCGTGCTACCGGCATGAAAGATGGCGACTTCAACAAACCTATCATTGCGGTTGCCAACTCATTCACGCAATTCGTACCTGGTCACGTGCATCTGAAGGACATGGGGCAGCTGGTTGCGCGCGAGATTGAAAAAGCGGGCGGCGTGGCAAAAGAGTTCAACACCATTGCGGTGGATGACGGTATTGCCATGGGCCATGGCGGCATGCTGTACAGCCTGCCTAGCCGTGACCTGATTGCTGACAGCGTCGAGTACATGGTGAATGCGCACTGTGCGGATGCGCTGGTCTGTATCTCGAACTGTGACAAAATCACGCCGGGCATGCTGATGGCAGCATTGCGCCTGAATATACCGGTGGTGTTCGTATCCGGCGGCCCGATGGAGGCCGGCAAGGTGAGCTGGGGCGGCAATACCCATAAACTGGACCTGGTCGATGCGATGGTTGCCGCGGCGGATGATAAAGTGAGTGATGCCGAATCTGAGGCGATTGAGCGCTCGGCCTGCCCAACCTGCGGCTCATGTTCAGGCATGTTCACTGCCAACTCCATGAACTGCCTGACCGAGGCGCTCGGCCTTAGCCTGCCGGGTAACGGTTCTACCCTGGCAACGCATGCAGCACGTAAAGAGCTGTTCCTGAAGGCTGGCCGTTTGATCGTTGAACTGGCAAAGCGTCACTATGAGCAGGATGACTACAGCGTGCTGCCGCGCAGCATTGCCAACCTGAAAGCATTTGAGAATGCCATGAGCCTGGATGTTGCAATGGGCGGTTCAACCAACACAGTGCTGCATCTGCTGGCTGCCGCGCATGAGGCAGGTGTTGACTTCACGATGAGCGATATCGACCAGATTTCACGCAAAGTGCCGTGTGTAAGCAAGGTGGCACCGGCGACCGCCAAATACCATATGGAAGACGTGCACCGTGCCGGTGGCGTGATGGCGATTCTGGGCGAACTGGACCGTGCAGGTGTGATTCATCGCGATACGCCAACCGTGCATACTGCAACAATGGGTGATGCGCTGGATCAGTGGGACATCAAAGTTACCGATAATGAAGATGTGAAAAAATTCTATCGTGCGGCACCTGGCGGCGTTGCGACTACGATTGCGTTCAGCCAGAGCATGCTATACCCGACACTGGATGATGACCGTGCGGAAGGCTGTATCCGTGATAAAGAACACGCTTATTCACAGGATGGCGGCCTGGCCGTGCTGTATGGCAATATCGCGCTTGATGGCTGTATCGTCAAGACTGCCGGTGTGGATGACAGCATTTTGAAATTCACCGGCCGCGCACGTATTTTTGAAAGCCAGGATGCTGCGGTTGAAGCGATTCTGGCGGATAAAATCGTAGCGGGTGACGTAGTGGTGATTCGTTACGAAGGTCCACGCGGCGGCCCAGGTATGCAGGAAATGCTGTATCCGACTTCCTATTTGAAATCCAAAGGGCTGGGTAAGGCATGTGCGCTGCTGACAGATGGCCGTTTTTCTGGCGGTACCTCAGGCCTGAGTATCGGTCATGCTTCACCGGAAGCGGCGGAAGGCGGCGCTATTGGACTGGTACAGGAAAATGACACGATTGAAATCGATATTCCTAACCGTACCATTCATCTGGTCGTGACGGATGAGGAGTTGTCACACCGCCGCACTAAAATGGAAAATAAAGGTAAGGATGCATGGAAACCGGTGAATCGTGAGCGTGCGGTTTCCCCAGCCCTGCGTGCTTATGCGGCAATGAGCACCAGTGCTGCACGTGGCGCAGTCCGCGATGTATCGCAAATCGAGAAGTAAACATAGCCGTCATCATTGGCCGCCATCAGGCGGCCAATTTAATTTTAAAGCAAGGGGGCTTTTATAAATACATTTATGGAAGTGCCCGTAAGTTCAGAGTAAAGCTAAATGACACCAACGAGTGCAGTAGAAAAAATTAATCCGGTCGCCGAGGCGGAAAACTATCATGTCCGATTTATTCGTGACGAAAGCGGCCTGGATTATATCGAAATCGATAATGCATTAGCCACCGCAAAAATTGCATTACAAGGCGCCCATGTCACGGCGTGGCAGCCAAAGTCGCAGCCGCATCCGGTATTGTGGCTATCAAGCAATGCGCGCTATGTGCCTGGTCGTTCCATCCGCGGTGGCATCCCGATCTGCTGGCCATGGTTCGGCGCACATCCGACAGACAGCACACTTTGCCCGCATGGTTTTGCCCGCGTGATGCCGTGGCAGGTGGTCGATGCTGAAACGCTGAATAATGGTGCAACCCGTATAGAACTGCAAATGCTGGAACCGGCTGAATCGAAACGGCAGCTTTCCTACCCGCATCTGCTCACCGTTACTATTACGGTAGGTGAGACTTTAAGGCTTGATCTTGCAACCACCAATAAAGCAGACCACCCGTTCATGGTGGGCGAGGCGCTGCATACTTATTTTCAGGTGAGTGATGTGGCGACAATCCAGATTAAAGGCCTGGAAGATACGCTTTATGCAGACAAGGTGTTTAATTACGAGCGTCGCGTAGAGAGCAGCGATGTACAGTTCAGCGGTGAGTTCGACCGCGTTTATCTCAACACCAATGTCGATTGCATGATTCATGATGCAGGCCTGAATCGCCAGATCCGCATTTCAAAATCCGGCAGTCAGTCAACGGTGATCTGGAACCCGTGGGAAGAAAAGGCAGGCCAGATGGTTGACATGGGCAAACCGGATGAGTGGCGTGAGATGATCTGTGTGGAAACGGCGAATGCGCTGGAAAACTCGGTGGTGATCAGCCCAGGCAGAACGCACACCATGTCGGTTGAATATCGCGTAGAGACGCTCTGATTCCTGCTGGCCTCGTTTCTGGTATCGACGGCGTTTTTCGGGTATTAAAAAAATCTGCATTGCGTGTCAACGTCTGCTGGTAGCCCGGCGTTGAGTGCTGACGAGAGGTTTCGGATTTATCAGGTTTGCTTGATCAATTTTATCGAATTTAGTCGTAGTTATTTGATTTAGCTCACTTGTTAAAATTTTAATAATGGGTATTATTAAAACGTTGTAAATTAAATAATTATTATTAAGCGTTAATTTAAGGAGATAGCATGAAAGCTTTATTATTAACAATCGCTGCTGCTGGTTCTATGTTTGTTGCAGCACAGGCTAACGCGGTGGATGCTGCGGCAGCTCAGGCCCTGGCACAGAAGAGCGGCTGTCTGGCCTGCCACAGTGTCGATAAAAAAGTGTTAGGCCCATCATACAAAGATGTTGCTGCTAAATACAAAGGCGATAAAACCGCTGAAGCAAAACTGGTCGAGAAAGTTAAAAAAGGCGGTAGCGGTGTTTGGGGCCCTATGCCTATGCCAGCTAACAGCCCACAGGTTAAAGATGCTGACATCAAAACGATTGTAGCCTGGGTTCTGTCTATGTAATTCAGTCTCGGATTTTAAATTCCGGATTCTAAAAAGCCAGCGATTAAGCTGGCTTTTTTATTGGCTATTGGCTGTAATAACTTGTTATTTTGTTTTTTTATGCAGCAGATTCAGCTTGCTGTGATGCATTGAGTAAATAAAATAAAATACAATGCCCACGATTATCCATAAGATGAATCTATGCCAGGTACTTGCCGGCAGGAACGCCATCAATGCGCCGCATGAAATAATGCCCAAGACTGGAATCAATGGGTTCCACGGGTTTTTAAATGGACGATGCAGTTCTGGCTGGCGAATACGCAGCACGATCACACCGACGCACACCATGACAAAGCTTGCTAAAGTTCCGATGTTCACAGTCTCTGCCAATTCCCCTAGCGGAATGAAACCTGCAACTAGGGAAACGATAAATCCACACATCAGGATGATGCGTGTAGGTGTTTTCCGCTCCGGATTGACTTTTGAGAAAACCGGCGAGATCAGCCCGTCGCGACTCATCGCGAACAGAATCCGGGTCAGGCCATAGAGCAATACCAGCAGCACGGTGATCAGGCCTGCAAGTACGCCAGTTGCAACTAGCGTAGATGACCAGGTGTGACCTATTTTAGTCAGCGCATAGGCGACTGGCGATGACACGTTAAGTTCGGTATAAGGGACGATTCCTGTCAGCAGGCCAGACACAATGATATAAATGATCGTACAAAAGGTGAGAGAGGCAATCAGCCCGATAGGCAAGTCGCGTTGAGGGTTTTTTGCCTCATCTGCTGCAGTGGAAACTGCATCGAAACCGAAATAGGCAAAAAATACTAAAGATGCACCAGCAAGCACGCCGATATTTTTACCATTTTCCAGGGTGCTAAACCAACCATAAGGCATGAATGGCTGCCAGTTGTCCGTATTCAGGTGCATAGACGCTAATGCAATGAAAATGGCGATCGTGGATAGCTTAACGATCACAATGATATTGTTGAAACGTGCGCTTTCTTTAACACCGATGCTGAGCAGAATTGTCAGTATCCAGATAATAAGAAAGGCTGGAAGGTTGATGAGGCCGCCCATTACAGGGGCTTTGGTAAGGCTCTCCGGCAAATGTATGCCAAAATTGCTGAGCGTGTTGATAAAGTAACCTGACCAGCCGTTGGCAACTGCGGCGGCACCAACTCCGTACTCTAAAAGCAGAATCCAGCCCATTACCCAGGCAATAAACTCGCCGAAAGCAACATAGCTGTAACCATAGGCACTGCCTGAACCACCTACAGAGGCCGCCAATTCCGCATAGGCCAGTGCAGCAAACCCTGAAGCGGCACCTGCGATTATAAAAGACAGTACGACAGCTGGGCCAGATTGTGTTGCCGCAGCAATGCCGGTAAGCACAAAAATACCGGTACCGATTGCGCAGCCAATGCCCAGCAATGCCAGATCAAATGCGGATAGGCATTTTTTCAGCCCGCTGTCCGAGTGGGCGACGATTGATTTGGTGCGCATAAGCTGCTTGAGCATGGATGTGTCCCTTATAGGTTCTTCTTAACTTAAAATACCAGTAATGAGGTAAATGTTACAAGATGTTAACAATCGCTAACCTGCAATCGTAAACATTAAGAGGAGCCTGGTCAATCAATACTTAGCGGCAGCCTGCGGTCACTAGCTGTTGAACAAAGCGCCTAGTATCGCGATCATGTATCCATGGTCAAGCACCCCCGCACTTTCGCGTATGCTATGCATGGCCCACATCGGTGAACCTACGTCGACGCTAGGCACGCCCAGGCTGGATGCCACGATGGGTCCGATCGTGCTGCCGCAGCCCAGGTCGGTGCGGTGTGCGTATTGCTGATAAGGTACGCCGGCACTTGCGCAGAGTGTGATGAAGCGTGCTGCGGTATCTGCATTGGTCGAATAGCGCTGGTTGGCATTGGTTTTGATCACCGGGCCTTGGTTCACCTGTACGTGGTGGCAGGGTTCATAAGCGCCAGCGTGGTTGGGGTGGTAGGCATGCGCCATATCGGCGCTGATAAAGAAGCTCTGCGCCAGGGCGCGCAGCCTGTCTTCTGCACCCAGCCCTGTATTTGCGGTAATGCGGTTGATGGTGTCAGCCAAAAAGCTTCCGCTGGCGCCGGTTGCACTTTCACTGCCGACTTCTTCATGGTCGAACAGGGCGCAGACACTGGTTGAATCCGGGTTTTTGGCAGCCAAAAGCGCCGTGACCGCTGCATGGCATGAGGCTAGGTTATCGAGCTGGCTATCGGCGATAAACTCCTGGTTGGCACCCCAGAATGTGCCTTTCTGGGTGTCGAATACATTTAACTCGAAAGTGAATATCTCTGCTGCATCGACGCCGAGTGATGCAGCGATAAAAGCCAGGAATTGTCGGTCGGCAGCAACCCCATCTTCGCTTTCTGCAAAAAGCAGCGGTAATCCGGTCTGCTTGTTGAGCACCAGGCCTTTATCGTTCACCTCGCGGTTCATGTGGATGGCGAGGTTAGGCAGGCGCATCAAGGCGTTATCAAACTTGAGCAGCCTGGTCTCATGGCCGGCAGGTGTGCGCACCGTCACACGCCCGGCAATGCTTAGGTCGCGGTCGGTAAACGTCGCCAGGATCGGGCCGCCGTAGACCTCAACGCCGATGCGTAACAGGCCGTCACCGCTGAATGCCGCATGCGGTTTCAGGCGCAGGCCGGGAGAATCCGTATGAGCGCCGACGATGCGGAAGCCGGTATCAGTGAGCGCCTGTTTGCCGAGGGTGAAGGCGATGATCGAGGCACCGCCGCGCGTAACGAAATAACTTCTGCCAGCTTCCAATTGCCACGCATGCGCTTCATTCAGCGCCGTGAACCCAGCCGTGGTGAGCTGCTTTTCAACGGTATTGACTGCATGCCATGGGCTGGGACTGACATCAATAAAATCCAGCAGGTCTTGCGCGGCTGTACGGGCTTGGTCCGAGATTTTCATGATGTAGAGTGTTCCAGTGGGTTTTCTAGGCGTTCAGCGCTAACCAGTCTTTTTCGATCAGGAAGTCGGTATAGAGTCTGGCTTCCGGGCTGCCGGCTTCCGGTTTCCAGTCATAGCGCCATTTCACGACAGGCGGCATGGAAAGCAGAATGGATTCGGTACGGCCATTGGATTGCAGGCCAAAAATAGTGCCGCGGTCATAAATCAGGTTGAATTCAACATAGCGCCCACGGCGATATGCCTGAAAGTCGCGTTCACGTTCGCCGTATGGCGTATCCTTGCGGCGCTGCACGATCGGCAGGTAAGCCTGTAAGAAGGCATCGCCTACGGCACGGTGGAAGGCAAAGGTTTTGTCGAAGCCAAGTTCATTGAAATCATCATAGAAGATGCCGCCGATACCGCGTGGCTCCTGACGGTGCTTCAGGAAGAAATATTCGTCACATTCTTTCTTGAATTCAGGGTAATAGCCCGCGCCAAATGCATCGATGGCGGTTTTGATGGTGCGGTGAAAATGCTCAGCATCCTCTTCAAAGCCATAGTAAGGCGTCAGGTCCATGCCGCCGCCAAACCACCAGATATCCTGTTCTGAAGCGTTCTGCGCTTTTGCAATAAAGAAGCGCACGTTCATATGCACGGTAGGGACATACGGGTTGCGCGGGTGGAACACGAGCGATACGCCCATGGCTTCCCAGGGGCGGCCTGCGGCCTCAGGATGAGCCACGCTGGCTGCAGGCGGCAACTTTGTGCCCAGCACATGGGAAAAGCCGATGCCTGCACGTTCGAATACGTTGCCCTCTTCAAGCATGCAGGAATTACCGCCGCCACCTTCAGGGCGCTGCCAGCTATCCTGCAGGAAGTTTTTACCATCGACCAGTTCGACGGCTTCTACGATCCTGGCTTGCAGGTTCTGCAGGTAGTTAAAAACATCATGGGTATTCATCATTCAATCCTGAAACTAGCCTTTGATCGCCCTGTAGCCGATATCAGTCCTGTACTGCTCGCCGTCGAACTTGATTTCATTGAGAATTTTATAGGCCTGCTGCTGTGCGAATTTTACGGTTTCGCCCAAAGCGGTCACGCACAATACGCGGCCGCCGCTGGTCACAACTTTGCCGTCTTTCATGGTTGTGCCTGCATGAAAAACGTGAGCATCAATTAGATCTTTAGGCAGGCCGGTAATCTCATCTCCCAGTCTTGGCGTGTCCGGATAGTTGGCTGAAGCCATCACCACGCCTAATGCGGTGCGTCTATCCCACTCAGCTTCAACTTTATCTAACGTGCCGTTGATCGCATGGTCGGCCAGGACGACAAGGTCACTCTTCAGGCGCAGCATGATAGGCTGCGTTTCCGGGTCACCCATACGGCAATTGAACTCCAGGGTTTTAACACTGCCGTCTGGTGAAATCATCAGGCCCGCGTATAAAAAGCCGGTATAGGGGATACCATCTTTTGCCATGCCTTCAACCGTTGGCGTGATGATCTCGCGCATGACCCGGGCATGAATCTCAGGCGTGACTACCGGCGCAGGGGAATAGGCGCCCATGCCGCCGGTGTTGGGGCCCAGGTCACTGTCTAAAAGGCGCTTGTGATCCTGGCTGGTGGCGAGCGGTAATATGTTTTTGCCATCGACCATGACAATAAAGCTGGCTTCTTCACCCTGCAGGAATTCTTCAATCACTACACGCGCGCCAGCGGCGCCCAGTTTATTGTCTGCCAGCATGGCATCGATCGCGGCGTGGGCTTCGCCATCATTCATTGCGACCACGACGCCTTTGCCGGCGGCCAAACCATCGGCTTTAATCACGATAGGCGCGCCTTGCTGTTTCACGTAGTCGTGTGCAAGTTGCGCATCGGTAAATGTGGCGTAGGCAGCGGTAGGGATGTTGTGCCTTACCATGAAAGCTTTGGCAAAATCCTTTGAAGATTCCAATTGCGCTGCGGCTTTTGTCGGACCGAATATTTTCAGGCCGGCAGCGCGGAATGCGTCAACAACGCCTTGCGACAGCGGGGCTTCAGGGCCTACGATGGTGAGATAGATGTCACTATCATCCTGTACGAACTTCACCAGGTCAGGTACTGATGAAACAGGTACATTCATCATGTCCGGGTCAAGCGCGGTGCCTGCATTGCCGGGAGCGACAAAAACACGGCTAACCGCTTTGTTCTGTGCGACTTTCCAGGCCAAGGCATGTTCGCGACCGCCGCCGCCAATAACTAAAATTTTCATTCGCAAGTATTTCCTTGTTGTAGTTGAAATGCCATACCGCTGATTAGCTCGTTGAATTTCTGATAAGACTTTTTACGCGCTGGCGTATTTACAGTAAGTGACTCAATTTTGATGGCGACTGCCGCCGCATTGTCCGGGGAATCCGGAGATTGAAATTTTTCATAAATACAATCAATCGCTTTTCCATCCTCAAGAGCAATGATGCGAGCATCTTCACGACTGCCGGGTGTGAAAATAACGGCCGACTGTATCCACCGGGCGTGGCGGGTGACTGCTGCCAGTTGTGCGGTTGAGTACGATTGTTTCGCAATGTAGGCGTCAATGTCATCGCGAATGCCATTATTGTTTAAATCAGCGCCCCTGATTGCATTCTGCTCACTGCTGTCAGCAGCATTACTGACACCTGCGGAAAAAATTGCAGCGATGAATAATATGTGGAGGCGCATGATGGATTACATTACGGCTAGTGCCTGAAGTGGCGGATACCGGTCAGCACCATTACCAAACCATGTTCATCGGCTGCTGCAATGACTTCTTCATCGCGCATGCTGCCGCCTGGATGGATCACACAGGCGGCGCCGGCTTCTGCCAGTACGTCGATGCCATCACGGAACGGGAAAAATGCGTCGGAAGCCACCACTGAGTTTGTCAGCGCCAGCCCTGCGTTCTGTGCCTTGATCGCTGCAATGCGGGTGCTGTCCACGCGGCTCATCTGGCCGGCGCCTACGCCTAAGGTCATGCCATTGCCGCAGAAAACGATCGCATTCGATTTCACATATTTAGCCACGCGCCATGCAAACAGCATGTCTTCCAGCTGCTGCGGTGTCGGTTGTTTTTTGGTGACCACTTTCAGGTCAGCTACGGTGATCTCGTGGTTGTCTGCGGTCTGGATCAGGATGCCTGAGCCTACGCGCTTGATGTCCTGTGCATTGCGGCCTTGCTGCCAAGGGGTGCTGCCGCCTTGCGGCAAGGCGATTTTAAGTACACGTACATTCGCTTTTGCACTGAAAATCGCCAATGCTTCTTCTGTATATTCCGGCGCAATCAATACTTCTACAAACTGTTTGCTGACAGCTTCAGCTGCAGCTTTGTCCATGATGGTGTTGAAAGCGATAATGCCGCCGAACGCTGAAGTCGGGTCGGTCTGGAACGCTTTGCTGTAGGCTTCCAGCGCATCCTTGCCTACCGCCACACCGCATGGGTTTGCGTGTTTAACGATCACGCAGGCCGTTGAATCAAAGCTTTTTACGGCTTCCCATGCCGCGTCGGCATCGGCGATGTTGTTATAGCTGAGTTCTTTGCCTTGCAGTTGCTGTGCCGTTACCAGTGAGCCTGGTGCAGGGTCCAGATCACGGTAGAAGGCGGCGCTCTGGTGCGGGTTCTCGCCATAGCGTAAATCCTGCAGTTTCACAAAGCGGCCATTTACCTGTGCCGGGTATGGGTTGCGGGTGCCGTCGTTATTGAAGCTCGACAGGTAATCGCTGATCGCGCCATCGTAGTTGCTGATACGGTTGAATGCGGCTACCGACAGCGCGAACCTGGTCGCTTGTGAAGTTGCGCCGCCTGTGCTTTGCATCTCGCGCAGCACGTCTGCATACTGGCTGGCATCTGTCAGCACGGCAACATCTTTCCAGTTCTTGGCGGCAGAGCGCACCATGGCCGGCCCGCCGATGTCGATATTCTCGATCGCGTCTTCCAGTGTGCAGTCCGGGTTGGCAACCGTAGCTTCAAATGGGTACAGGTTGACGATCACCATATCGATATTTGGGATGCCTTGTGCCTGCATGGCTGCAACGTGTTCCGGCAGGTCGCGGCGACCCAGGATGCCGCCATGGACTTTCGGGTGCAGCGTTTTCACGCGGCCATCCAGCATTTCAGGAAAACCGGTGTAGTCGCTGACTTCAATGACCGGGATGTTGTTATCACGGAATAACTTGGCGGTACCGCCGGTAGATAACAGCTCAACGCCAAGTGCGCTCAGGCTTTTAGCAAAATCAATAATGCCGGTTTTATCAGAAACGCTGATCAGCGCACGTTTTATAGTTGCCATGTGAAAACTCTAAAAGAAAGAAATAATTGTGAAAGGTTGATTAATCAATATTGTATTGCTGAAGCTTTTTGCGCAGGGTGTTGCGGTTGATGTCCAGAATGTCTGCAGCCTTGCTTTGGTTACCGCCTACTTTATGCATGATGTATTGCAGCAGCGGTTTTTCTACGCAGCCCAGCACCATGTCATACACGGCATGCGGCGGCTCCCCATCCAGGTGGGTGAAATAGTCATCCAGTGATTCCCTGACGGCTTGGCTTAATTTGCAATCTGCTGACATAGTTTGGACTCAGGCGGCTAGAGCTTCAGACGCGTTGCCGGCGCCTTCTGCATCGTTGTTATCGATATATACCAAACGGTCATTTTTAGCCTTAAGCTCGGTAAAAAAGTCGTTAATGGCCTGTAATTGCAACTCTATGCTTTGCAAAGTGTTCATGGTATGGCGGAAGTTCGCAGATCCGGCCAGCCCCTTGGTATACCAGGAGATGTGCTTGCGCGCCATGCGCATGCCGGTCAGGTCGCCATAGAAATCATACAGGTCGTGCAGATGCTCAAGCAGCACGGAATGGATTTCATCAACCGTCGGCGCCAGTAAATGCGTACCTGTAGCCAGGTAATGCTCAACTTCGCGGAATATCCAGGGGCGGCCTTGCGCGGCGCGACCGATCATGACGGCATCAGCGCCGGTGTAGTCCAGTACGAATCTGGCTTTTTCCGGTGTCGTAATGTCACCGTTGGCAATCAGCGGAATACGGATTTCCTGCTTGACGGCGGCAATCGTGTCGTATTCGGCGTCACCCATGTAAGCACAGGCGCGGGTACGGCCATGCATGGCGAGCGCTTGTATGCCAAGGTCTTCAGCCATTCTGGCAATCGCGATCGCATTGCGGTTGTTTTTGTCCCAGCCGGTACGGATTTTAAGCGTTACCGGCACATCTACGGCGCTGACCACCGCTTTTAAAATCTGCGCGACCAGCGGCTCATCTTTGAGCAATGCGGAGCCGGCCATTACGTTACAGATTTTTTTAGCAGGGCAGCCCATGTTGATGTCGATAATCTGTGCGCCGTTATCGACATTATGTTTTGCGGCTTCCGCCATCATTTTCGGGTCTGCACCGGCAATCTGCACGGAAATCGGGTCGACTTCACCTTCATGGTTGGCGCGGCGTTTTGTTTTTTCGCTGCCATAAAGCAATGAGTTCGAGGTAACCATTTCGGACACGGCCAAGCCCGCGCCCATTTTTTTGCAAAGCTGGCGGAAAGGCCTGTCCGTCACGCCCGCCATGGGAGCGACTACCAGATTGTTTTTTAAGATGTGGTTACCGATTTGCACTAGCTGAATTTCTCAAACGCGAAAGCTGCCTATTTTATACGCAATTGCATTTCGAGAAAACCAAAAAATTCATTATTTAGGCATACAATCCGGAATCGTCAGTGACTGAATCGGTTCAATATGCACAAAGCTTCTACCCGCCATATCGCGTTTGCCAGCTTTATTGGCACGGCCATCGAATTTTATGATTTTTATATCTATGCTATGGCCGCCGCCCTGGTGATAGGCCAGGTGTTTTTTCCGGCCAGTGATCCGGCGACCCAGTCGCTGAACGCTTTTCTGACGTTCGGCATTGCTTTTATTGCCAGGCCGGTCGGCGCTATCGTGTTCGGGCATTTTGGCGATAAAGTCGGGCGCAAGGCCACGCTGGCGGCTTCGCTGCTGCTGATGGGGATTTCTACCTTGCTGATCGGGCTGCTGCCGGGTTATGAGGTGCTGGGTATCTGGGCACCCGTTATTCTGTGCGTGCTGCGTTTCGGCCAGGGCCTGGGGCTAGGCGGCGAATGGGGCGGTGCAGCGCTGCTGGCAACCGAGCATGCGCCGGAAGGCAGGCGCGCCTGGTTTGGCATGTTTCCGCAGCTTGGGCCGTCGGTCGGTTTTCTGCTGGCCACTTTAAGCTACCTGGCTTTGTCACTGTGGCTGACCGATGCCCAGTTCAAAGCCTGGGGCTGGCGCCTGCCTTTTATCGCCAGTGCCTTGCTGGTAGGTGTGGGGCTGTACGTACGTTTCAAGCTGGCGGAAACGCCGGCTTTTTCGACAGCTTTGGCCGAGAATAAGACCCATGCGGTGCCAATCAAGCCTTTGCTGCAGACACATTTGCGTCCCGTGCTGCTGGGGGCGCTGGCGATGGTGGTGTGTTACAACCTGTTTTATACCGCAACGGTTTTCTGCCTGAATTACGGTACGACCCAGCTTGGCATCGCACGTGCGGATTTTTTAGGCATGTTATGTGTTGCGATCCTGTTCATGACGATTGCGACGCCGATCTCCGCGATACTGAGTGACCGTTTTGGCCGCCGCCCGGTGCTGCTGGTGAGCGGGGCATTTGCCGTGCTTGCCGGGTTTGCGCTTAGCCCGCTGCTGGCCAGCGGTTCCACGCTGCAGGTGACGGTGCTGCTTTCTTTAGCGCTATTTCTGATGGGGGCGACCTTTGCGCCCATGGGCGCGTATTTGCCGGAACAGTTTCCGGTTGCAGTGCGCTATACCGGTGCCGGCCTGGCTTACCAGCTTGGAGGGATTCTGGGCGCATCGTTTGCGCCCTATATTTCGCAACTGCTGGTCACTGCGGGTGGTCTGGCATGGGTGGGCGCTTACGTTTCGATTGCCGCTGCCATCAGTTTCACTGCGGTGCTACTGCTGGGAGAGAGCCGGCATGGTGAGCCGCTCTAGGTTGGCAAGCCAGTGGATGGCTTGTTCGCGCGTTTCGCCGCACATTTCCTGGCTGGGTTGCAGGCCGGCGCAGAATGCGGGTCTTTCCGGCTTGCCAAAGATCATGCAGCGGTTGCTGTCATCAAGCTGAACGCAGCGCACCCCGGCAGGCTTGCCATTGGGCATGCCGGGAATCGGGCTGTTGATGGAGGGGGCGGTGCAGCATGCACCGCAAAAGTCTCTACATTCCATTTTGGTTTACAGCTCCGCCCATGGGAAATTGAGCGCAGTCACAGCATGCTTGATTTCATCCAGGGCGGTTTCTGCCAGTTGCGTAGCGCCTTTTACGCCGATTTCCGTGGTGCGGCGATTATCCAGTTTGGGCAGGCTGAACAGTTTCAGATCCGGGTATTTGGCAACGATATGGCGCATCAGATCAATCAGCTGGCTCTCGCCGGCATCCATGACCAGAATGGAAACCTCGGTGTAGTCCTGCCGGTGAAACAAATGCGGATAGTGCGTATCCAGCACCCATTCGATCATAGGGTGAGCCATTTGTGGAAAGCCGGGTACGAAGTAATGCCGGTTGATTGAAAATCCCGCCACACGGTTCACAGGATTGGGAATCAGCTCCGCGCCTAGCGGAAAATCTGCCATCAGTACCCGTTTTGGGTATGCGCTTTCACCGTATTGCGCTTCAATTTCAGCCACAGCGCCTGGGTGACGCGCGATCGGCAACCCGGCCGCATCTGCCGCGCACTGGCGTGTAAAGTCATCCGGCGTCGCGCCGATGCCGCCAAAGCTGAATACGATATCACCATGCTGCATGCTGGCTCGCAGCAGGTTTGTGATCTGTTCAGGAATGTCGCCCAGGTAATGCGCCCATGCGAGTTGCAAGCCACGTGACTTCAGCGCCTGGATCACGAAACTGAGATGCGCATCCTGCCGCTTGCCGGACAGGATTTCGTCGCCGATGATATAGATGCCGAATTCCTGCATTGAGTTAACTTACCTGATTTTTTGTAATTGAATGAGCAGTTCCGGAATATCTACCTGAATGATGTTCCAGAGTGTGTCGTTATCGATGCCAAGGTAACCGTGAATAAGCTGGTTGCGCGTGGCAATCATCATGCGCCACATGATGGCAGGATATTCTTCACGGATGCTCTGTGGAATATGCGTGGCGGCTTCGCCGATTAACTCCAGGTTACGAATCGTAGCATCGTAAGTAATCCCGCTATTTTCGAATCGCTCCTGGTCAAATCCCGAAGTGTAACTGATCACATTTTCGGAAAATTTGATCATGTCGGTGACATAAAAACGCCATTCTCTAGCGTTCATTTCAGACATTGATTGCCTCGCGTTCAATATGTGGGCGCAACTCCTGACGTAATGCTTTTTCGGTCACCAGGTCTACAGGATTGTTCAGCAAGTCTTCAAGGTAGAACTGCACACCAAAATAACGCTGAGAGGTAGCGATGCCATCAAATCCTACTAAAATATCTACATCGCTGCTGCCGGTTGCAGAGTCGCGCGCGGTCGAGCCAAACAGTGCCAGCCGGGTAATGCCGTAGCGTTCGGCCAGTATGGGTTTGTGTTCGACAAGCAATTGAATTACTTGTGATTTTTTCATAAGTGCTAGTTTAACAAAAAATCAGTCGAATTAGGGCGCATGACTAATGCGCGCTTTCCCAGTTGCTGCCCACACCCACTTCCGCCAGCAGCGGTACATCCAGTCTGGCTACATGCTGCATGAGTTCCGGCAGCTTGCGTTTTACCAGGTCCAGCTCGTTCGCAGGCACTTCCAGCACCAGTTCGTCGTGTACCTGCATGATGAGTTTGGTTTGCAGTTTTTCGTCTTTAAGCCATTTGTCTACTGCAATCATCGCAAGTTTGATCAGGTCTGCCGCGGTGCCCTGCATCGGGGCATTGATGGCGGCGCGCTCGGCGCCGGCTCTTCTCATGCCATTTGCGCTATTGATTTCCGGCACCCATAACCGGCGGCCGAAATAGGTTTCAACATAACCTTTCTGCTTGGCGATTTCGCGTGTGTTCTGCATATATTCGCGCACACCGGGATAGCGCGCAAAGTAGCGTTCAATATAGCTTTGTGCCGCGCTGCGTTCGATGTTGAGGTTCTGCGCCAGGCCGAACGCGCTCATGCCGTAAATCAAGCCGAAGTTGATGACCTTGGCGTAGCGGCGCTGTTCGTTGTCCACGCTCTCACGGTCAACGCCGAAGATTTCGGCTGCGGTGGCGCGGTGAATGTCTTCATTATTGGCAAATGCATCCAGCATACCTTGATCCTGCGACAGATGCGCCATGATGCGCAGCTCGATCTGTGAATAGTCGGCAGAGACAATCACGCTGCCTTGCGGGGCAATGAATGCTTCGCGGATACGGCGGCCTTCAGCCGAGCGCACCGGAATGTTCTGCAGGTTAGGGTCGGAACTGGCAAGGCGCCCGGTAATCGCAACGGCCTGATTGTAACTGGTGTGCACGCGACCGGTGGCCGGGTTGATCATGCGCGGCAATTTGTCGGTATAGGTCGACTTCAGCTTGGCAAGGCCGCGATACTCCAGCAGCACTTTTGGCAGCGGGTGATCGAGCGCCAGTTCCTGCAGCACGTCTTCATCGGTAGACGGGGTGCCGCTGGGGGTTTTCTTGAGCGGTTTGATCCCGAGCTTGCCGAACAGAATCTCCTGCAACTGTTTGGGCGACCCCAGGTTGAATGGCTGGCCTGCCAGTTCATAGGCCTGATTCTCCAGCGCGACCAGTTTCATGCCGATTTCATTACTTTGCGCGTTGAGCATGTTGGCATCAATCAGCACGCCGTTACGTTCGATCGTGAATAAAATATCGGATACCGGCATCTCGATCTGGCTGTAGATGTAATTTAGTTTTTCATCATTGGCAATCTGCGGATACATGACCTCATGCAGTTGCAGTGTAATGTCTGCATCTTCTGCCGCGTATTCTGCAGCAGCTTCAACGGTTACCTGGTTAAAGCCTACCTGTTTTGCACCTTTGCCGGCCACTTCTTCAAAACTGATGGTCTTGATGCCTAAATGGCGCTCACTCAAGGCATCCATGCCATGCGATCTGTGCGATTCAAACACATAGGATTGCAGCAGCGTGTCGTGCGCAATGCCATTCAGCCGGATGCCATGGTTTGCCAGTACATGCTGGTCGTATTTCAGGTTCTGGCCGACTTTTTTGATCGCCGGGTTTTCCAGAAATGGCTTGACCTTGCTGAGTGTCGCATTGAAATCGAGCTGCTGCGGCGCATCGAAATAATCATGCGTCAGCGGCAGGTAGGCGGCACTGCCGGCAGCGGTGCTAAACGACATGCCTACGAGTTTTGCCTGCATCGGGTCAAGGGAGGTGGTTTCGGTATCAAAGCAAACCAGTTCTGCCGAGGCGATTCTTTCCAGCCAGCTATCCAGCTGCTCCTGGCTCAGGATCGTTTCGTAATGGCGGGAACGGTTGGCAATGTAGGCCTGAGTGTCAGCTTGAGTCGCGGCCGCCGGTTCGGCGCTGCTGAACATATCCGCAGTCTGTGGCTGCCTGGGTTCTGCAGCAGTACTTGGCCTGCCATCCGGCATGTTTTCCAGTTCGCGTTTCCAGGATTTGAAGTCAAAATGGTCAAACAGTTCTGCCAGTCTGGCTTTGTCCGGCAATTGCGGCGCCAGGTCGCCCAGGTTTTCCTGAATGCCGACATCACAGCGTATCGTGATCAGTTCGCGTGCGGTAGGCAGCCAAGGCAGCGCTTTGCGCAGGTTCTCGCCGACAACGCCGGTAATCTGGTCGGCATTGGCGATGATGTTATCGAGCGAGCCGTATTGCTTGAGCCATTTTACAGCGGTTTTGGGGCCTACTTTCTCTACGCCCGGCACGTTGTCTGAAGTGTCGCCGATCAGGATCAGGTAATCCACGATCAGGCTGGGCGGGATGCCGAATTTTTCTTCCACGCCGGCGACATCAAGTTTTTCATCCCCTTTCCTGAAGGCATTGGGCATGGTGTTGACGATGGTGATGTGCTCGTTCACCAGTTGCGCAATATCCTTATCGCCGGTAGAGATGATGACACGCATGCCTTCGCGTTCTGCCTGCTTTGCCAGCGCCCCGATCACATCGTCGGCTTCTACGCCTTCTTCGATAATCAGCGGCCAGCCCATGGCTTTGATGGCTTCGTGCAAAGGCGCTACCTGGCTGCGCAGGTCATCAGGCATGGACGCGCGGTTTGCTTTGTATTCCGGGTAAATATCATCGCGGAAGGTTTTGCCTTTGGCATCAAAGATGCACGCGCTGTAGTCCGCCGGGTAATCCTTGTGCAGGCGGCGCAGCATGTTAAGCACTCCCTGAATCGCACCGGTAGGTTCATTCAGGTGATTACGTAAATCAGGCATGGCGTGAAAGGCGCGGTAAAGATAGGATGAGCCATCCACCAGTAACAATGTTTTCATGTAAAGATCCAGGTTCTTCGAGCAGGGGCTGGCAGGCTTGCATTCAGGCCTGGCCGGGTTTCTGCAAATAGTTGCAATTTGTAGTTGCTAACAGTTTTTTAATTGCTAACATAATAAAACATCTGGGCGTTTATAGATGGAGATTTTGTTAAGGAAGCGCTGATTAATTGAGCGGGCGTGATGGGAGTACCCGAAAAGGGCGTCGCCATTCAACAGTGTTTACTGAATCCTATGAAGGTGATTTATTATGTCAGTCGATAAAAAAATTCCGGCAAGCAGGGCATCTCGGGTGAGGGATGTTCAGAAAAGCGGCCATGCATCATGGCAAGCCTTTGAAATTATGGCCGAGTTTGTAAGCGCAACCGAGCGCTTAAAGGAGATCACGCCGGCGGTGTCCATTTTTGGCGGGGCGCGAATCAAGCCCGGCACCCCTTATTACGAACTTACCGAGAAAATCGCCCGCATGCTGTCCGATGCAGGCTTCAGCGTCATATCCGGTGGCGGCCCAGGTATTATGGAAGCGGCCAATAAAGGCGCTTTTGCCGGTTATTCGCCTAGCGTTGGCCTGAATATTGAATTGCCGCATGAACAGAACAGCAATCCGTATCAGGATATCAGCCAAAACTTCAAGCATTTTTTCATGCGCAAAGTCATGTTCGTGAAAAATGCCAGCGCCTATGTGGTGCTGCCAGGCGGCTTCGGCACGCTGGATGAACTCATGGAGTGCATTACGCTGGTACAGACAGGCAAGACATTGAACATGCCGATTATCCTGGTATGTGAACCATTCTGGCGTGGCCTGGTTGACTGGATCAAGACCACATTGATTGATGAGGCCATGATTTCACCGGAAGACCTGGATCTGATCCAGATTATCGATGAACCGGAAATGATCGTGGCGGCGATATTCAAGCATTATGAAACCCGGGGCTTTAAACTCTCGCCGGAAGAAGAGCGCATTCAGCTTTATTTATAAAGAAAAGCCTTATATTGCATTATCTTTGATAGAATGTTTTGTAATAAAAAGTCTCACTTAAGAATAGGTGTTTAACGTATGTTTAAAAATCATAAAGTGGCAGGTGCATTGTTATTGGGGCTGATGCTGATGCCTTTGTTTGCGCAGAGTGCGGAAATGCCCAAGAATTTGCAGCCGCTTGAGGAAATACCGCCACCTAAGCTGAGTACGGAGGCTGATCCTGATGAGCCGGAAATCACTATCGTTAAAAAGGGCAATGGCGAAACGGTTGAAGAGTATCGTATGAACGGCGAGCTTTATATGATGAAAATCACCCCTTCACACGGCGTGCCTTATTACCTGTATAAAGAAGACCAGGATGGTGGCTGGACCAATTCCGGACCTAACCCGCCCTTGGCTATTCCAAAATGGACGATCTTCAGATTCTAGGAATCATGCGCTGGATCGCTGTTAAATAATTAAAGAGGGTTATTGCCCTCTTTAATTATTTAACAGCAGCTGGTTTTCCCTTTAAATTCTCATTTAAATATTTCATTTATGTCTGTTTTTACCTCAGTTAGCATTCAAGAATTACAGGTTTGGCTTCAGGGTTACGCAATCGGTGAAGTCGTTGAGCTGAAAGGTATTTCATCAGGCATTACCAATACCAATTATTTCGTCACGACCACGCAGGGTAAGTATGTGCTCACCTTGTTTGAGCATAACTCCATGGAGGAGCTGCCTTATTTCATCGATCTGATGAGCCATCTTGCGACTCACGGAGTGCCCTGCCCGCAGCCCATTGCCAGTCAGGCCGGTGTCAGCCTGCATATGCTGAATGGCAAGCCTGCGGTTCTTATCAGTTGCCTGAACGGACAGGATATCAAGGTGCCGGGAGTTGTGCATTGCGCAGAGGTTGGCGCAGTGCTGGCAAGAATGCATATTGCCGGCCAGTCATTTGTTGAGCATGTGTCAGATATCACAGGTAAGCCGCATCGCAATCCGCGCGATGTCGACTGGCGCATCAGAACCGCCGGACAGGTCATGCCGCATCTTACCGCAGAAGACCAGCAGCTATTAAAGGATACCCTGGAGTTTCAATCAGCCCTGAATGTTTCCGAGCTGCCCAGAGGCATTATCCATGCAGACCTGTTCCGCGATAATGTGCTGTTTGATGGTGATAAAGTCGGCGGCCTCATTGATTTTTATTATGCCTGCAATGATTTCTTTGCCTATGACCTGGCGATTGCGGTGAATGACTGGTGCGTACAGGCAGATGGTGCACTGGATAATGCAAGGCTGGATGCCATGCTGGAAGCCTACCAGGCGGTTCGGCCGTTAACCGGAGCGGAGCAGGCGGCATGGAACAGCATGCTGCGTATTGCGGCGCTGCGTTTCTGGCTGTCTCGCCTGTATGACAAGATTTACCCGCAGGATGGTGAATTAACGCATGCAAAAGATCCTGATCATTTTAAAAACATATTGAAACTGCGAATCGAACAGCGCTAACCCTGGCGTTAGAATCGGCTGGTAACGGAAGATAAATATCATGGCAGAAAACCTGGAAACTCAAGCGCTCATAATCAAGCAGGTGCCGATCGGCAATGCCTGGGTCTGGATTGTGAAAGGCTTCCACTTATTTAAAGCAAACCCTGCCATGTGGATTATTCTGCTGGTGCTTTATCTGGCCATCATGATTCCGGTTTCCATGCTGCCGGTGATCGGCTCCGTGGTGAGTACTTTATTGGCGCCGGTGTTTGCGGCGGGCATGATGTGGGGCTGCCAGGCGCTGGTGAAGAACCAGGATCTGGAAATCAACCACCTGTTCGAGGGATTCAAGAAAAATACCGCACAGCTCATCAGTATCGGCGGCATCTATATGGTGAGCCTGCTGCTGGTTGCGGTGATTGTCGTGCTGGCGCTGGATAAGGAAACGGCGGAGCTGCTGGTGCAGGGCAAAGACCTGAGCCCGGAGCAGGCAGACGGCATGCTGATGCCTATCATGATCGCGTTGCTGCTGATCATGCCGGTCTTGATGGCATATTGGTTTGCGCCGGTGCTGGCAGGCTTGCATCATCTGAGCGCCATAGAGGCAATGAAACTGAGTTTTGCCGCCTGCCTGAAAAACATGCTGCCATTTTTACTGTATGGCCTGATTTTCATGGTGCTGCTGATTGTCGCGATCATCCCGTTCGGCCTGGGACTGGTCGTGGTTGTGCCGATGATGATGACCAGCTTGTATAGCAGTTATGCGGATGTGTTTGGGATTGAGTCGACCATTCCAGCACCGCCTGATATTTAATTCAAATTATTAAGTTCTGAGTAGATTTCGCCCAACTGGCGAGTTTCTTTCTTT